>JAJRUF010000135.1 GCA_024277935.1 Gammaproteobacteria bacterium | reverse complement strand
TTCCAAAGGTGATAATAGCTCTCCGGTTCCAAAAGCTGGATCTGAGAACAATTATTTTTGGATTCTGGCGCCCTAACAATCACATCCACTTGACGCTTTTTACGGCAAGTGATGTGGGCGTTAGGTTGCTCACGCACTATATTTTATTAATCTTTAATGAAGGAAAAATAATGGACAGTAAATTAAAATATGCATCACTTGCTCTAATAGTAAGCTCATTTATATTCATGAATAATTCATCAGCATCGATTATTTCATTATCAGATAATTTTAATAGTGAAACTACAGAACTAAATTCTGTAGACTTTACCAACTGGGATGTTATCAACGGTAGTGTCGATACTGTTTCCAGTGGTAGTTTTTCTATTGATTGTATTGGAGGCTCCGGAAACTGTATCGACCTAGATGGTTCAACTGGTGATGCTGGTGATTTAGTGAGTAAAGAATTTTTTGCTTTAGGAACTTACCAACTTCAATTTCAACTTTCTGGTAACCAACAACCATCTGGTTTTGGACCAGATCAAGTCACCGTTAGTTTTGGCGATTATTCTGAAATATTTAATTTAAACAATAACGATCCTTTTACCAATATATCTCGGTTTGCTAATGTTCTTGGAATTGAAAGTAAATTAACTTTCAGTCACTCAGGTGGGGATAATGGTGGAGCAATTCTCGATGACGTATCAGTGACGCAAAATAATACCGTTCCAGAACCAACATCACTAGCATTACTTAGCCTTGGTTTAGCAGGTTTTGGTTTTTCAAGAAAAAAGAAAAAGGCTTAAAACCCTTGTGGTTTGCTAGGTTCAAAGACTCAACCTAACGAGCTAATGCAGTTGACCCTTTGGACACCCTCCTACAAAGTAGGGTTAAAACCTAAATCAAGGGGTCAGCCAGCTTGAAATGAAAAATGGTCAGAGTGAATTAAAACCTAACCAAAAAATACAGCGGACTACCGAACAGCTAGCGTGCTTTTTCAAATGTCGTAGTTTATCAAACCCCATCATTTTATCTTAGTTCAGTAGTAGTTCGTTCGGTATCCGTTGATTAAAATGTTATCAGGGTGCTTCCGCTCTAATATTCGGGGTCAGAGTAAGATATATTTTGACGGGTAAGCCCGGTAGGTTGGGTTTGTAGGTTATGGGTGAGAAGCGAACCCCAACATCTTCATTTCTTCATAGCCCCGATCAGGCTATAGCACAACCTAAAAATAGTTTAAATTTGGTAAACAGGCTATCTAAACAAAGATATTTCAGGTGGCCAAATATCTCTATTATGACTACAATCAAAATATAATGATTGTCATTAATTTTCAAGACCTGCAACAAGCAGGCACCTTTGAATATGCACTGCATTACCCTGTTACTTAGCTTCACAGGCTTGGCATCAGCAACCCTCGATGTTTTTTTGAAAACTGCGTTGGGAGTTGAAAATTTAGCGGCGTACAAAAATATATTTTTGCACGCCTTTCTATAACTCGTATTGAAACTGTGTTACAAAATTACTTCTTGGTTTCTTTTTCTTTACCAATAAGCTGTTTAATGGATGCTTTTAATTTGTCATACATTTTTGCAACTACATTTTTGCCATCTATTTCTTTTTTCAGTGCTTTAATTTGTGTTTTTATATTTTCATAGGCTTTTGATTCTTTGTTGGTGTAACCTAATAAAGTAGCTACTTCCAACTGTTCTTGAGCAGCATTCAATAGCTCATGTGCTTTGGATTTATCTTTATTTTTATCCAGTTCAGATGCTGTTTTTAACAAATTTTCTGTCCGTATAATAGCCAAGGGAACAATAGATTTTTCAACCACAATCGTTGAAAGTGTTGTTTTTAAAGTCATCAATGCCTCCTCTTTTTTACCATCAACTAGATATTTAGTTGCTAACTTAATGGCTTCAGGATAAGTCCCCATAGGCAGATAGACATGTGAAATAACCATTTCATCTCTCATAGGTTCCAAAATTGCACGGGCTGCCTGAACTTTATTTTCTTTAAGCAAATCAATCACAGTTTCAGTTCCTGTTTTCACCAATGCGGGTGTTGTAATTAATGCAGATATGGAAACATCGGCATCAATAAGAACTAAATTGAGTGTAGGATCCGCAGTTAAAGCAACATCAAATTTCCCTGTGGCTTTTTGCAAAAGAGCAATAGCTTCTTTTTCCTTGTCATCCTTAGCGAGTAGTAGGTTTGCCTTTAATACATTGCCGTAACCTTCTAGCACTCCTTCATGAATTGTTTTTAACAATTCATTCTGTTCTTTTTCCAGCGATTTAATTGCTTTATCAGATGATGCTGTTTGTTCTTTTGTCATCTGGTTTTTGCCTTTTTCAATGATAGTATTACCTGCCTGAGCTAAGGGGGCTAGCAGTAATGAAGCGATTAAAAGGCTGTTGATAGTAGTATTAGTTTTCATTTTTTTCTCCAAGTTAAAATTATACTAGAGTACAAAAACCTCTTTTTGCACTCTAGCTACACAAGTTGTCTTATTTTGAGTTATATACCTCCTCAAATTCTGCATCTAAAACACAGTCATCACCTAGTAATGCACCTTCAATTGAAGGATCTTGCAATACTTGGGTATTTTGTTGTCACTAAATTTATACCAACTATTTTATTCATCGTTATTCTCCAATTTAAATTTTTAATAAAAACTCTGTCTATTAAATATCTCTTATGGAACAATAGAGTGAAAAATTTTATCTAGAGCCATTTCATTAAGGTGACAGTTTGGTGGAGTGTTTTAATCATCCCCAGGAGTTGTTTCCAAGTGGTTTTTATTTGTGGGATGTAGTGTAGGGAAAAATAGTAAAGAGAAATGTCATAAAAATGACAGTTTGATTCATTAAATAACTTAAAGTATAGATATGGTTAATACCAATAAGAGATAAATAGCAGATGGAGTACAAAAACTTGTTTTGTCGCTCCTTATTGAGACAGGGCAGAGAAAATGCATGATTCAAATAAATCACAAATATTACTAAAAATTAGTGCGCGCACCAAAAAACCGGAAGGAGCTAAAGAATATTGGTCTGTTATGACCTACTATGAACGGTTTGAGCAAATCGTACTGGTGATATTGAGTTTTATTATCAGTTTGGTTATTCTTTTTGCTTTATTGCAGTTAGTCATTAATGTCTATTCTATTTTTGTAGCAGGTATCTTAAACCCAATGGATTATAAAGTTTTTCAGGTTATTTTTGGTATGATTATGACGTTGCTTATTGCGATGGAATTCAAACATTCCATTATTAAAGTGCTCGAACGGCAATCCCATATTATTCAGGTTAAAGCTATTATTTTGCTCGCATTATTAGCCTTGGCACGTAAGTTTATTATTATTAATTTAGAAATGGTAGAGCCGTTTAAAATAATTGCACTTTCTTTATCAGTATTAGTTTTAGGTGCAGTTTATTGGCTGTTAGATCAAAAAGATAAAGAAAATAAATCACTAAATTAATACAAAACTAAGGCTACTTTTCCCTTTTAGGGAAAGCTGTATAGTACCATTTGTTTATATGTCTCTTGGTTTTTCAGAACTTTTCGAGAGGGGCGGGGCGGAAATAGGTATATATTAGGCTACACTCCCGTTTCAGTAGCGAAACTAGCGGCAAAAAATCAGTTGATAGAAACCCACAGTTATGACCACATGAAGTATAACTGGAAATAAACTTCCAAAATATCGTTCCCATACCTTGTGGCACTGACATTAAATTACGGGAATGTTGCTCTTCATAAAGAAGCACACAAACATATTGTAGACGCAAAAATTTAGAGTAATCAATTATGGGGTAAAGTTCAGTACAATTACTTATATCTTTATCCCAACCAAAAAGATAATGGAAATTTTTCTTAATTTCATCTTGAAGTGAAAGACTGCTTGGTTACCCATATGTGTGCCTCATCTTCTTTAAAAAAATTACCATACAGCTCTTTATTTCCGTATTTTCTTATCGGGGGTAATGGTATATAGGGGTAACATTAATATGCTGTAGTCTCATAAGTAGTTAAGAAGCCCCATTAAATGGGTTCGTAATATTTTTTTTGAATTGTAAGCGACCAAGCAAATAACTTTATAGTATTTTTTTATGGCACAACCACCACGTATTATTACTGATTTTTCGAAAGAGCTGGGTAGAATTCTTGCTGACTATTTAAGTAACCCAGAGTTAGAAGATAAACGTATTCCGTTAAAAGACAGGCTAGCTATCAAGTTAATGCTGACCTTGAATAAAAATATCTATAGGGACAAACTGTTATTTCGTGATTTTAGTCAAAAACCTTCTGACTTATTAGAAGATTATATGCTTCCCGGTGGCAGTACAAAAAAATTGCATATAGAAGCGATTTATTATACTCAAGATGTATTGGCAAAACGGTTAACTATTGTTAGTAAACATAAATCCTTACCTAATAATCTTCACTTATTACTCCTTATGCTTTTTCGCTGTAGCGAAGATAATAATTGGCTTCGAACTCGTATTAAACGTAGAAAGGCCCAAACTTGTATTAATGATTTATATTTTAAACGAACCGCAAACAAATTAAAACGGCAGTGTAAGCAACTGCAAAAGATGGGGGCAGTTTCAAAAAATTATCGAGAAAAGTATGGCATGTTCCAGTTAATTTCTGGAAATAACAGTGCTGAATTAGTCGAAGAAATATCTTTATTTGATGTTATAGAGACTGTACCAACACCGTTAAAAAAAAGGATAACAAAATTCCCTTTAATAACAAATGAAACAAAAAAGCAACATTGGTATTTTAGGCTACTTGAGCATATTTTACTCTCACTAAATGAAAAATATGCCTTATTACGAAGCTGTGGCTTACCGCCCTTTTATTGGCATGAGAGTGATCTATCTGTCAGTAAATTACGTGCTTTAAAGCAACTTAAAAAAATGGCAGATCTTCAGCAAATAAGTGGGCAGCAAAAAGATAATTATTCATCCTATCAGCAGGCTTTTTTTACAATGCAGAATGAAAAGCACAAAGTTGCAGGTTTTGAGGGCTTTATTGCCTTTAGTCATAGTGCAGTCGGTAAAGCATTATTAAAACAGGATACCGTTTCTTTTGATGGTGAAAATGAAGAAAACTACAGTGTGGCTGAGACTTACTTTGAAAATGAAAATAACTCTACTGAGATGGAAGCAGACTTAAAAAAATTATTATCTGACTATTCAGATAACTTTTCAGAAGTAACGGCTTATTTCTTTGAACAAGTCCTTGTTTTACAAAGACCGCTATATTCTGAAAATGGAATACTTAAAGATGCTGAATTTTGTGAAGCAGTTAAAGCCGATGAAGCTTATTCTAATTTAGAGGGGGAAAAATTAGTTAATAAAATTATTCGCAAAACTCAAAGTATTATCAAAAAACACATTACTATAGAAGATGCTAAAAAGTGGTTAGATGAAGAACCTACACCCTATTAATAGTCAACTTGCTGGAACACAGGCTTTAGCCTCTAAACTATTACAAACAGGAAAAACTTTATGACAATAACTCACCAACAATTATGGAAAGAGGCTTATAAAAGATTAATGTTAGTGGATGCAGAGCCGCCTATTTCAGAACAGACTGTCGATTTAATTTTAACCGAATTGCCTCAGCGTTTAACAAATGAAAACTATTCCGAGTGGTTGCTTCGTGGAAAAAAACTGGCAAAGGTTATTGCCTTTCCTAGACTCAAGTTTAACTACTTAACAGATGTGCAAAGATTAGCAGCAGATACTCGTAAGACACAAGATGCCTTACCTGAAAAACCTCTGCTTTCTAGTAACAAACAATTTAGAATAACGGTTAAGGAGTTACCTGGTAATAAAGTAAAGCTCACACTGGAAGCTTTAGGCTTAGCCAGTAGTAAATATGCATTCCAGTTAATTGGAGTTTCTGCTGAAAATAATAAGAATGATTTAATTACAATACTCCAATTAGATGCCGATGGAGAAGGGGTTGATGATGCTTTGCAAAATACACAGGCCCTACGTGAGGCTCTGTTGAGACCCGTTATTTCCCTTATTAAACAGGATGATGCGTAAATTTATTTTAATTCCTGTTGTCAAGTTGGGAAAAGAACCAAAGGGCCTATTTTTAGAAATAATAAGTGAAACCCGTTGCTTTGGTGGTGTCAGCTTTCAACATTTAATAAATAACGGTTTAGCTGAAGAAGTAGCATTAACCGAAAAAATATTGAATCGTTTAGATCAATTGAAACCCACGGCTAGCCAGTTATATTTAACTAGCCACTTGTTAAATATAAACAATTTATCTATCAGTCTAGGCCTGACCTTATCGGCATTTTTACAACAAAAAAAATGTCGATATAATAAAATTATTGTTTTAGGTGAAATAGATGTTAATAGCTCACAGCTTTTAGTTTTTGGTGGGCATTTTTTTGAAACGCAATTAGCAACCATTTTATCCTTAGGTAGGCAACCTTCAACAGTGGCATTATTTGTACCTACCCAACTTTTAAATGAGTTACATCACGATCTGTCAAATCATTTAGTGGCACTGAATATTGAATTAAAAGGGGTTGCAACTTTATATGAAGCCTTATCCCATTTGGGTGTAGCATAGTAAAATTTAATTTATAATCCTACCAAAGCTCAGAACTGATAATGCACACATTACGCTCTACAGTTTATATCCCTTTAGTAGAACTTACTAATCAACCAAACCAGTTGCTTGAGATCTATTGTGAGAAGCAAAGTTTTGGGCAAAGTGAATTAGACACTAAGTCGTTGGAAAAAGACTGGCATTATATTGCTGCTGAATTAAGGCGGGTTGGTTTATATGAGGATGCTTTACAGGCTATTAACGCGGTACGAAAATTAGGACTTAAAATTCCTTTTTGGGCTGTTTATCAAAAAATTAAAAGGTATAGTTGGTTGGATAAGCAGCGTTTGCATAGTGTTAGTGTATTAGACAGTGAAGGTGAAAGTGCTCAATTAGGCCTTGCATTAGCTCTGTTAATCAATGCCAGTCAAAGCCCTCACTACCATGTTATTGCGACAGGAAAATTAAGCAATGATACGGTTAAAAATCAACACCACCCATATGATGTTGCGGTTGAGTCGGTTGGAGGGATACAGCAAAAACTGCAACTGCTTATTGAGAAGCGTCGTGCAAATAATTTTTTAGAAAATGAAGAACTCTATTTCTTTACGCCTTATTATTACCAGCAGGGTGATAGCACCCACCGAGTTATAGAATTAGCTGAAATTAAAGAGCTTGAAAAGCTAAATATTCATGTTAAGCCAATACGCTGGTTAAGTGAAGCTGCAAATATAGTACAAGCAAATGTTAGCCAGCATTTATTTCAAGATAAAGTTATAGTCGCTGGTGCAAGTTTTTTTAGCACCCTACTTTTAGCGAGTATTTTATATTTTAGTTGGCTGAATAAGCCCGTTTCAATTCAAATGCTCGTTGGTAAAAACAATGCAGAGCCTTTTTTAGTCTGTATTAATCAGGACGAAACTGAAGTGAGTTATTACGATTTAAAGCGTGACGGAGGCATCCCGATACTCCCCGTTTTTTCCCATAAGAATAAGCAATATAATTTAGGTCTTGCATGGCGAATGCAAGTAGAAAAAACGGTTTTTAGCCAAAAATATTATGCTGCATTTATTCATTTAGGTGAAAAATCTGGGTTTAAAATCATCACTCATGACCCTATGACAGGTAAAGAAATTACATTAGCGGCTAATAAACCGTTTAACTGGTTATGGGGGATGCAAGAAGAGGCAACCAAAAATCAAGATAATATATTAATGCTAGCCGTACAAAAAATACCCATTGATGTAGATAGAATTAATCGACTATTTATGCAACGTTTTCCAGTTTCTGCCTCTATTGAGTTATTAGCAGCACGAAATTATTTAGACACATTGCTTCCCAATAATTATACTTTTACCTATCGATCAATTTTAACAGATCAACCATGCCCTATAAATTAATTTTAATCATATTCTTCTACTCATTAACGGCAAATGCGAGTAACGAAGCGACTTGCTTAAAAGTCAAACAACAACAAAATAAATTAACTTTCTTTTATACAAAGCCAGTAGCAGAAGGATTGCTTTATTTTTATGTCAAAGTAGAGACAAATAGTCCTCCTCGTAAAAAACAAATAACATGGCATGATGTTCAAGGGATGACTGAGCACCTACTCGTTTTGCAAAACACAGAACCTAAGCAATATTTTTTTCCTGAAAATGCAAAAAAACTGTATATTGTAAAATCACTAGAGCCACTAGATTCTATTCAAGGGTTTGGAAAACCAGCACGAATAACACCGGCTGATATTTCTAGAATGCATTCGAGCATAACAAAACGAAATGCAGGAAATTTTATCAGAATCTTACCGGCAGAAACTAAAATTCAGCATTCAGAGGAAGCTAACAAGACAGCGAATATTTGTAAATTTTCGTTGTAAAGAAAATCTTAGTATTATTATTCGTTACTGGATAGCTGTGATACCAAGCCGTATCACAGCTATCATTTTTTGTTAATTTTTTGCATAAAAAGGTGGTCTTGGAAAAAGCCCTTTTATCCACTCTATACTCCAGTGCCTATCCAACACCTCTCTCTTTTCTGTAATTATATGCCTGCCTTTAGGTTGAATCGGTTTTTTCCTCTCAGAATGAAATTGTTTTGCTTGAGCAGATACATCTAAAAAATATCTTCTTATAGGGCTTGCTAATAAACGTCTTTCTTTAAGAAAAATAGGAGGGGGGACAACACGCATTTGACAGAGTTTTTCTAAATCACACACTGTATTGTCTAATAATTTAAGGGCTCGAATCAATAAAACTGAATTTTTAGTTACAATTCTGGGAGGTACGGCTAAATTAAAGCTTTGTAATTCTTTATTATCAAATGCTTCTGAAAAGCTATTGTCAGTATCATCAAAGAGAGACTCTTCATGAGCTAACCGTTGTTTTATCTTTTGCGCTTTTACATATAAATCATCATAGACTTGAGCTAAATTGTCGTTAAATAAGAATGTTAATTCTGTCGCTTTTTTTGC
The DNA here is from genome assembly GCA_024277935.1 of Gammaproteobacteria bacterium. GTDB lineage: Bacteria > Pseudomonadota > Gammaproteobacteria > Methylococcales > Methylomonadaceae > QPIN01. Next base: position 9,461 of record JAJRUF010000135.1, on the reverse strand, counting down.
ACTATATGGATTTAAGTCATTAGTTCTATATAAAATGGATGACATTACGCTGGCAATATAGTATCCAGTTGGGTGGGGATGTTTTTTATTAGTTTGACCAAATATAAAACTAGGTTCTGCTTTAGTTGCCCCCGTTTTATCTAAATGGTCTAAGTAATTTGAGTCCCACAAAAAGACGGTAAATTTTTGTTTGAGCTTAAAGTTAATGGCTTGATGATTTTTGTTGGCAGCTCGTATTTCAGATATTTTCATAATATGATCCAATAGGTAAAAGTGACCGTATAAAGTATATTTAAGTTATTTTTCCTTTCTCACTTGCTTATTCAAGATGAAATTTTGTTTTTTATTCTACTGGCACGTAGGCCGTGGGAGTCATTAATTTCTATCTTTTCTGAGGCTCATTTTGCCTAATCAATACAAAGCCAGTTCAGAAAAATTATCACTCTATTACGCTATCTAAATCTAACAAATTTATTCTTGTTGTGCGATTAAAAAAAATCATCAAGTTACTCTTGTTCATATCTGCCAGATACTCCATGATAGGGTGCTGATCTTATTTTGTAAGCACTCTTACTACGTGAACTGTAGCAGTATTTAAGGTTTGTCCTGATTCAATATTTTCCTGGATAAATTTTCTTACATTATCTCCATTCACTCATCCTACAAGTTACTTGGAAATCCTGTCATAAAAAGTAAGTGTATTATCGGCAAGGTGGAAACGGTGCTAATTTGAATTAAGCGTATAAACTTCTGATGGTCGTTGTGTAATTTGGCGACCCTCGGATTAGGAGGAATAAAAATATGTAAGTTCAGTAAAATAGACAATAAGGAGTGGTTTTACATATACCCGAGCATAACTTGTAAACAATAATTAATAAAAAAGATACTTTGATCTACTATCGACTTAAACATGACTGAATTTTTTGTTCTACCCGAATTTATAATTTTTGATTTAACACATTCAGAAACATTACTTGTTTGTTTGTTATTTATATGGACCGGATTTGTTCGGACTGGACTGGGTTTTGGGGGAGCCGCCTTAGGGCTCCCATTGATGTTGTTTGTTAGAGCCGATCTCTTACTGTGGTTGCCTGTTATAGGCACTCATCTATTATTTTTTTCTGGGCTGACCTTAAGGAGACGATTGCATCATGTTGATTGGGCTTATTTACGTTATGCCTTATGGTTTATTATTCCTCCGGCATTGATAGGGGTTTTAGGTTTAGTCAGTTTTTCCGCATTATGGTTGAACTTATTTATTTATAGCGTTACCTTATTTTATGGAGTTATCTGGGTATTGAACAGAGCCATTAAAAGTCAACAAGGCTGGGTAGATAAATTGTTATTAATATTAGGGGGCTATGTGGCTGGGATGTCATTAACAGGTGCACCATTAATGGTGGCTGTTTTTATGCGTAATGTTGAGCGCGAGCGTTTACGAGATACGTTATTCGTCTTGTGGTTTACCTTAGTAACCATCAAAATGTCCACCTTTATTACTTTGTCAGTTAATTTACACTTTATTGAAGCAATATGCTTAATTCCTGTTGCGGCTATTGGACATTTTATTGGATTAAAGGCTCATAATAAAATCACCCAAAATGATATTGTTTTTAAGCGTTGGGTTGGTACGGGTCTAGTCATTGTCAGTATTCTAGGTTTGTATAAGCTGTATCAATCGGTATGCATAAATGAAGGTGGCAATATTTCTGAGTGTTGGGATACTTCATTGGCAGGGCGATGGATACTGGGATCCCTTGATGAGGTGGTAAGCTTGGTTTTATAAAGCCTATTGGGGGCTTGAGTGTGGCGAGGTAAGCTCGGGCTCAAGTGATATATGCACATCCTTGTGCTACATATACTTGCTCTCGACAAATACTGAAGCCTTATAAATCCACATTTGTGACAGCGCAAAGCCTATCTACTGGAAAAAACTCCGTTGTTGATGTCTGTTGTGACTATTCCAGAATAACACGTCTTGTTTGAGCAAGTGAATGGGGGCTATTTTTACTGCTCATCAATTTCAATAGCATTTAAATTCTTTTTCACTAGGTCAATATGTAACAGCAAATTATAAACTTGGTCAGCATAAGATAATGGGGTTTTAACCTTGTTTACTTCATTTTGAATTTGTAATAAATCATTATTTAATTGCTTAATCTGGTCGCTGGTTAATCCGGGTTCGTGCATTGTGTCGTCAGCTTCTTGCAGTTCTTTATACCAGCGGTAGATTTTGGAGCGGATACGCCAGCGGTATAAAGGAGGCATGATTTTACCCAGAGGAATGATTAAAGCTAATAAAGGGATAAGCATAACAATCATCCGGTCTATAAAAACAGCAGGCCAAAAAGGTAGATAACGCATTAAAAATGGCGAGCCTACTTTGTAAAATCGTTTTGCTACATCGTTAATCGGGTAGGCTATAAATTGACTAGAAGGAAATGTTTCGGCAGCTGAAAACAGGCTGGTTTTTTTATGTACTACATCGGCAGCTCTTAGTAATAACACCGTGAGAGCTGAATTAAAATCTTCATTGACTACTAAGTTAGCTGTGGGAGATAGCATATTCACAGGCTGGGGTGGTAGATTTTGTTCCAAATCGACAATTCCTTCAGGTAAAGTAATTTTTGATAAATAGGGTAGTAGGCGGGTATATGCATCGATACGGCTTAACTGTATCAATTTAATTCGTTCATTATGAAGTAACTGGTGAATGATATTAGACTCACCTGAGGCGACAATAAAAACCACGTCACACTGGTCATTAATGAGGGCTTTTGCTGCCTCAGTAGAGGAAAGAGCTAAAAACTGGGTAGACTGTGCATCTAAATTATTTAAACTGAGTAGCTTGTTTGTTAATACTCGTGTGCCACTGCCTTCAGCACCATAGGCAACACGCAAACCAATAAAGTCAGTGATACGTTCGGCTTTGATTTCTTTTTTAACAAAAATCCATAAGGGTTCGTAGTAAAGACTGCCTAAAGATTGTAAAGAAGGCTCATTATTACCTGTTCCTCCTTGGATAAAGGCAACATCTGCTTGCTTATTTAATAAACGTTCAATATTTTGTTTAGAACCTGAGGAAGTGATGATTTCAAGTTCTATCCCTTCTTTGGCCAATTCGCTTTTATACTGCTGAGCTAATTTAAAATAAGTTCCCGCTTGGGATCCTGTGGTAATGGATATTTTTTTAGGGGGAGGGGGAGCTACAAATTGATATGCAACCCAAAAGCCAGCAATAGTTAATAAAATGGCAGGTCCTAAAGTAATAAGTAATTCTTTATATGACTTTTTTGTCTTAAGTGTAGACATGATATAACTCTCCCTAAATAAATCTATAAATGATTATAATATTAAATGCTTTTGTCGTGGTATATTTCAAATGTATTTTTAATACTCATAAATGATCTATATCTCGGACAGCCTCCTAGTATTAATACACAGGTGTTTGGTCTCATATCAGATGGCGCCATAGTTAATTAAGCCTCATGCTGTCGATCTCGCAATCGATAAAGAAAAGGGTTGAGTAATATAGGGAAATCTTTAAATAAGTATCATTGATAAATGATTTACGAGCTACTAAACAAATAGAGGCACGCCTTGGGAATAGTCAGTTTAAGGAGGAAATTGAGACCCTACTGGGTGAGGGTGTTGGGAATGTTAGAAGAGAACGGGCCAAAAAAGAGGTTGAAAAATAAAAAAGCTTGTTATAAAACCAAATTTTCATCTTGAAAGGTAAAGGTGCAAGGTGGTCAATAAAAGGGCGGAAACTATGCTTGGAGAGTTTGTTTTCTGGCTTCTTTATGTATTCACCTGTAGGCTTAAACTGTTTAATTAGCCTCTGTATAAATTTAAAATAAGGAGTAGATATGAATCTATTTAGAAGCAATATAAAAAGAATATTAATCATTGGAATAGCATTGATGAATTTTGCCTGTTCAGACTCACAAGCACCAAATGAAGAAAATTTTAAGCAAGCTATAGAAGACTACCTTTCTTCAACAAAGATATCCTGTTTTGAAGTTCCTAATTTACCATTGAAAATCAAAAAGTCTGACTTAACTTACTACATAAATATAAATGAACTTCTTTCAATTGGTTTACTGCGTATTGATGATCCTGAAAAAAAAGAGATAACTATTTCAGTCACTGAAAAGGGTAAACAAGCATTAAAAACATTCGAAAAATCCTATATGTATGCAACGGGATTAATTACTAGAAATTCGAATGTTGCTTTCTGTTATGGAGAGCCCAAGGTTGTTGATATTACAAATTTCACTGACCCCGCTAGTTTTGCTGGAACAACATTTACATCCGTTAAATTCACGTATACCATTGAGAATTTTGCTGATTGGGCAAAAAATAACGCAGCAGTTTTAAATAGCTCACTTCTTTTTAAAAATCTTAAATCAATAAAGAAGCCTATCAACAGTAGGGCAGATCTAATATTAACAAAAAAGGGGTGGGTGCATAGGAGGCTTTATAATAAGCTATAACCTTGATTAAAGAAGGGTTAACACCGTTTCTTGATTTTAGAAAAATCAATTGAGCGTGGAATCAATAGTTGGTGCTAGAATGTTTGAGGCATTGATTTTTTTAGGAATATTTTTGTGTAACTACTCACTCTATAAAAAAATTCTAAACTCATACCATCCTTGGTCACTGGATTCCGGCGATCCCTGCCGGAATGACGGTGTTGCGAAGTTTTGCTCTGGCGCGTCATCCTGGCATGGATGCCGGGAGCCATCGTCCAAGGAAGGCGAGTATTGATTGTGTGATGAAAAGTACAATTAAGCGTTCTTTTATTGTAACTACCGGATCTTGTGTCAAGCCGTATGGCTGTGTTTTAGAAGGAGATAAGAAAGTACAAAATTTACCTTCAAAAATCTGTCAAGTTTTTTGGTTTTTTATGGGGGTGGGGCGAGCCGTTACATTTTTGTTATTAATATGTGAGCTTAATAAAAGGGAACAGAGTTACACCTGAAAACTAAGTTTTTTCTGTTCTTCCCCTTTTTTTAAACTTGCTTTTTAATACGACTCAGTGGCTCAAACTTTTCATAGAGTAGTCTTGCCCTGTAACCACAAAGCCAGCCCAGAAAAAAGGATCATTCCATTGCTGACTCTTTTTAAATTCCTCTTGCGTTTCTTGTAATGCATGCTGTGCAGAATGCTTGTTTAAAAATCGCTGATAAAATTTTTGCATAAATAGAGAGGTTGCTTTATCCGAAATACTCCATAGCGTAGATAATACGGCTTTTGCCCCTGCCTCTTGAAAAGCCCTGTTTAAACTATAAACGCCTTCACCAATACTAACTTCTCCTACACTGGTTTCACAAGCAGATAAAGTGACGAGCTCAGTACCTTCTAAATTCAAGTTTAATACTTCTAAAGCTGTTAAAATACCATCCGTACCATCTCCCTGTTTTTCACCTTTAACACCTTGATTCGCATAACTAAAGGCTAATCCAGAACGCGCTAGTGGATTTTCAATGTTGTCAATTGCCAATTTTCCTTGCTTATTCCATTGTATGCCTCTTGCTGGTGTTTTACCTTCAGCTACTTTCAGTTTTTCCAGAAAAAAACCGTGGGTGGCAAGGTGTAAAATTTTAGGCGAGGTCACTTTGTTAATAGTGGCTTCGCTGGCTTGACCCTGAGTATAAAGCTTTACAGGATAGTTCAGCTGTTGCAAAATTGTTTGAATAGACTCACTTTCTGTTTGAGTACCGGGTAAAGGGGCAAAGTTCAAGCTGCGAAGGGAGCGACTTATTATGTTATTTTGCTTTGTGACTGAATCTTTATTAGCTGAAAAAAGAGGGTTTGCTAAAATGATTGATTTTTTATTATGTGTGGACTGCTTGGGGAAAACAATATCTCGAGCAGAACCTAAGCGAGTTAACTTTATTTGCTGATCTAAATATTGTCCTTGTGAATTTTATAAGGCTTTAAAGGGCAATAAATGTAATATTCCATCGGGGATAATAAACACTTGTTTTTTATCGTCGAGTGCATGGCTTAAAGGCTGCCAAAGTTTTTTATATAATGCTTGACTGGTTTGAATAAGTCTTTGTTGGCGTTCTTTACTGCTAAACCACAAATCATTGTTATCATTTGGTTCAATGGCTTGGCGGTAAGTTTTAATTAAATGAGTGATAGGCAATAAATCACCTAATTGAATAAAATGTACACCAGTGCCTGGGTTGGCAACAAAAGCAATAATTTGTTCTGTTTTGTAGTGTCCTGTTTTAAAATCGACTTCTTTATAAATCAAAAAATCAACTAATGCTTGCTGTTTAGATAGTGCAGATAAAATATGTTTTGGTTGAATGCGTTTAGATTTATCCCGAAAATAACTCACTTTATTACTGAGTTTGCGTTGTAGAGTATTAAGCTGGTCAGTCAGTTCTGCTAGAAGCTTGGCATTGGGTTTATTAGAAAAAGTTAAGCTGGCTATCTGGCTTCTTGTATCTTTAATATGCTGACTTAAAGTAATCAACTGTGGGTCTTTGCTTTGATGTAATTTACTAAGCAAGCTGGCTTCTGAAGCAATACGCAACAAGAGACCTTTTCGGCTAACGGATAGTTTCCATGCCTGTCGTGCTAATGCAGAAGGTTTGTTCCAAGATTCTTTCGATTTGTTGGCAACATTGCTGATTAAATAACTATAAAAGCTAAGATAGTTGTTTTCTCTATATGTTTGTTGTTGCAAATAAGATATACGTGTTTTTTCTCCTGCACCCCATAGGACTTGCTGTAAAAATTGATTACTGTCGAATAAGTATTTGTCGTAGTAAACTTTTGCAGGCTTCCACTGTTGATATTTTTGATTAAAAAAAGCTAGATTAAATAATCTAATTATTGTGTCAGGGTGTTGCTTACCCAAAGTAGCTGTACTTAAAACTAGCGTTTTAACTAAAAGAGGTTCTACTTTATCTTTTTTATCTTGGACTAAATACAATGTAGCCAAGTTAGTCATGCTAGTTATAGTATTTGGGTGTTGTTTACCTAGAACCTCTTTCATTAAGGGTATAGTTTTAACAAGAAGTGATTCGGCTTTATCAAGTCGGCCTTGAGCTTGATATAGCGTAGCTAGATTACTCATACTGATTAAAGTGTTAATATGACGCTTGCCCAAAATAGATTTTCTTAAGGCTAAAGTCTCAAGTAAAAGTGGTTCAGCTTTGTTAAATAAGCCTCGATCTTGATACAATTGAGTTAAGTTATCTATGCTTGAAATAGTGTTTGGGTGATGTTTACCTAGAACCTCTTTCATTAAGGATATGGTTTCAACAAAAAGTGGTTCGGCTTTGTCAAGTCGGCCTTGGGCTTTATAAAGTACTGCTAGGTTATTCATATTAGTTAACGTAATAATATGCCGATCTCCTAGAACCTCTTTCATTAAGGACAAGGCTTCAACAAGAAGTGGTTCGGCTTTGTCATAGTCTCCTTGTTCTTGATATAAAGTAGCTAGGTTATTCATACTGATTAAAGTATCATTATGCTTTTTACCTAGGAGGACTTTTCTTAAAGCTAAAGTCTCAAGTAAAAGTGGTTCAGCTTTGTTAAATAAGCCTCGATCTTGATATAAAATAGCTAGGTTATTCATAGATAATTGAGTATCGGGGTGGCTTTTACCCAAGATTTTTTTTGTTAAAGAAAATGATTTAAGAAATAGTACCTTGGCTTTATCAAATTTATTTTGGGCTTGATAAAGTACCGCTAGGTTATTCATACTGGCTAATGTATCTTGGTGTTTCTTGCCTAGAACCTCTTCTCTTAAAGCTAGGGTTTTAATAAAAAGTAGTTTAGCTTTATCGAAGTCTCCTTGGTTGTAATATAGCATTGCCAGGCTATTCATACTCTTAGCCGTTTCAAGAGAGTGATTCCCGAAAATACTTTTCATTAAGGCTAAAGCCTCTTCATAGAGTAATTCAGATTTTTTAAAATGAGCCTGGGCTTTATACAACCTTGCTAGGTCTCGTATACTGGTCAAAGTATAAATTGACTTATGACCAAATTCTTTTTCTGCAAGAATAAGAGCCTGTTTTGCCATGTTTTCGGCGCTGGCATAATCCCCCTCTTTGTAAGTGTTGATATATTGGACACTCGATTTATCCCAATCAGTAATAGCTATTTCGTTGACGGGGGTAATTTGGTTTTTATTTATTTCTATCTTCGTAGTACCTGCTACTAAAGGAGAGTATGTTTTCTGTGTGCTACTACAAGCCGTTAATCCCAATATATTTGTGCTGAATAATAGGGTTGTTAATAGGTGACGCTTTTTCATAGTCTATTTTTATTCCAGTCAAAATATTTGTTAATACAGTTGTAAAGCTCTGTTGGTTTATTTGACATATTAACACCCAAGTTCGTTAACTGCACTCCATCACGATACTGAAATCTAATAGGATTATTCCCGTGTTATTAAAAAATATTATCAAATATTAAGAAAGTTGAAATAAAACTGAATTTCCATCTTGAAAGTTAGGGGTGTAAAGCAAATAACTAAAAAAATCAGGAGAAAAAGTGAACAAAAATATCTTATTAATCTTTACCACTGTCACCCTTTTGTCAGGCTGTGCAACTATCCATAAAATGAGTGCACCCAGAGACCGAGCCTCAATACAAACAAGAGAGGTAAAAAAGCAAAAGCAATACGATAAATTAGCGTCTCAAACCAGTGCTTGGCTTGGTGAGCCGGTTACTATTCAGTCTGTAGATAAAGGTGTTTTTAGCACTGATTTTATCGCGGTAACAAAACGAGGGCAAAAAATATCCTGCTTTTACGGTGGTTATTTTGGCTGGAAAATATCGAGTATTGTCTGTGGGGGTAGAGGCAACCCATTATTAAATGCTGCGGGAATGAGGTAGATAATACCTATCAAGTATTTCTATCGTAAATACAAAAAACTAAAATAGCTCCACTAGAAAGCTGATTTTGGACGCTAGTCTATAAAAATAAAATTGAGGTAATAAAAATGGAAAAATTACAAAAAATTCTGGGCAATACAATAGTCTTCGTTGGTCTTTATATCATCTTTATGATTCCGACTTATATACTCCCTTATATGGGATCAAATTCATCTGTTTTAAACGCAGTGGGGGCCTCACATGGGGTGGGCATGAATCCTGCCTTTTGGCTTCACCTCGCTGCACTTGTTATGTTGCTTGTTATTGCATGGTTTAGGGGCGCAAATATTGATAAAAAATGGTTAACAATATTTCCAGTTTTAGCATTGGTTTTCGACTTATTTCCTGGGCTGAGCAGTATTCCATTAGTCCCTACCGTTATGCATTTATTGGCAATTATTCTTGGCGTTGTGGGTGTTACGTTCCGCTCTATATTAGGGAGGTGGTTTCGTCCTATTTTGACTGAAATGTCCACCCCATTTCAGCCTTCAATATGGCTTAATTTTCTCGTATTTATAACAAAACCTTACTTCATCACATCAATCGCCTCCATC
>JAJRUF010000134.1 GCA_024277935.1 Gammaproteobacteria bacterium | reverse complement strand
CCTGTGCAGCTTATTTTGGTCGAATCATTACCTTATTGGACCCTGGTAAGTTAAGTTTAGCTGAAGCCAGAATGAAAAACTTGCTAATTGGTTTCGAGTTAATGCTTAGCCCTTTATTAAAACAGCTAGATAGTGCAAGAGAACACCAAATCAACATTTTAAATCAATGTGCTCAGTGGGTTGATCAGGAAAAATTAAAAGTGAATATTTCTGAAACACTACCATTAGGAAAGGTATCTATGGCTCATACTACAATAGAACAAGGCCACACAACAGGTAAAATAGTTATCACAATTTAGCCCCTATTAAAAAGTAAGCATTTTAGCCAGGGTAAAATATTTTAAAAACCTCCTCAAATTGATCATAGGCATTATCAATAATCATACTCATATCTGCAGGGGAGATATTAAGCTGGTTATCCAGTTCATTATCACAAAGCCCATCAAACTTACTAAAACTGTCTGCAACTCTTACAATACTAGCAATTTTATAATTGTTATCCAGGCTGTCAGGATATGGATGCAACCTAATACTATCAGTAATATCTTGAGGAAGTTTCCATAATTCAGTTAAAGCCGCGCCTACTGCAAAATGATCAAAGCCAATAATATTAGTTTCCAGCCTGATTTCATCCGCTGTTGTTGAAGCATCTGTAGATTGCAACATTAACTTTATCCCTTTAGCCAGTTCGGGAAGCTTCTGAAAAAAAACTAATTGTCCAATATTGTGTAAAATTCCACAAATAAAAATCGATTCAGAAAACTGCTCCCCAAGGTGTCTGTCAATGCCCTGGGCAATCAACGCACAGCGCAGGTTTCTGGACCAGAAATCCCCCATAGAAATAAGCTCCTCAGAAAAGCCTGAAAACTTATCAATAACGATAGCGGCTAAAGTTATATTTTGTAACTCTTTGGTCCCGATAAGATTGATCGCACGATCAATAGATGGAATTTCTGCTGGAAAACCATAAAAAGCACTATTGACTATTTTTAACAGCCTAATTGATAAGCCAGCATCTTTTTCAATCACAAACGCAGCATCAACTACTGTTTTGTTAGGATGTTTAATAACGTCCTGTAATTGAAAATAAACAGTTGGTGGAGAGGCTAGTTGCAAATCACCTTTGAACAAATCTGAAATTAACAAATCATTTTGAGAACTAATTATCATAAAATGGTAAACTTTTTAAATTCGTCTATAGTTAAATCACTATTTTAGAAACTGGAAATTTATTTAACTTTAGCCTTAATATTAGGTTAGTTCAAGTTAGATATGATTTTTATTTCATAGGTTACTAATTAATATAATTTTATAAGCTTGGTTGGCTTTATGATCATTGATGATTTTTTAAAAAATAAAGTTATTATTATTGCCGAAAATAATAATAACTTAGCTAAGGATATAAGTCTTCGCCTCAAAGAACAAGGCTTAAATAATATTAAATTTGCCCAAGACGGTAGCAAAGTTTATGAAATACTAAGACTTTATTATGATGAACCTGAAAAAATTGGACTTATTATAGTAAACGAAAATTTACCCCAATGTCACGTTTCACAAATGTGCAAAACTTTGTCGAGTAATGATGATCATTCTATCCCTTTTATTATACTTGGTACAAAAGAAAATAAGGAGTTGGCAAAAAACAACTTTGATTTAGAGATGCACTATTTAAACCGTTACATTTCTCTCCCTGTCAATTTTTCGGAATTCTTTATTATTCTCGAATTCCAACTTATGATGAAAAATGAGCGCTCTCTTAGGTATCAACAGGAAAGTCGTGTCATTGATGAATTAGCCGAAAGAAAAGTTATTGATGCCAAACTAAAATATTTAGTTATCCATGATGAACTGACTGGCTTATTAAACCGTCAAAATTTTGATCGTCAATTGCGCTTAATACTTAACCGAAGCAAGTTACTAAACTCTTATGCTGCTCTGTTATTTATTGATATTGACCGCTTTAGTATAATCAATGAACTTGAGGGTTTTGAAGCGGGCGACAAGCTATTAGTTGATGTTGTCTCACTGATCAGAAACATGCTAAGCCCAAACGATTTATTTGCGCGTATTGGCTCAGATGAGTTTTGTATTTTTTTAGAAAATAAAGCTGAGAAAGACCTCAAACAGTTTGCCAATAAAATAAAAGACACTGTTTATAATTTTCGATTTTTTACCAGTAATGTCAGTTATAGCACCTCGCTATCTATCGGTATTGCAAATTTCAATAACTCAAAGACTATATCTCACCCTGGGGAAATAATATTCAGAGCACGTCAAGCTTGCAATATGGCAAAATCAAATGGTCGTAACTTAGTTTGGGAATACAATGAAAACGACAGTTCAGTTCACCAGCGAAATCGTGATATATCCTTAGCTCCTTTAATTAGAAACTCCCTTTTAAATAATCAATTTTTTTTGGTTTTTCAACCTGTTGTTGACCTCAATAGTGGTGATATTTCTCACTATGAAACGCTGATTAGAATGCGTGATGAAAGTGGTAATACCCTTTACCCAAACGATTTTATCCCTGTCGCAGAGCGTATGGGCTTAATTCATTGTATTGATTTATGGGTGGTGTCAGAAGCCATTGATTTTCTTGCTGGCTTAGAAAGAAGTAGAGCTCACTTATCCCTAGCTATTAACCTTTCAGGATTTGCATTTCAGGACAAGTCCTTATTACCCGCCATAAAAGAAAAATTAGAGCTTACCTGGGTTAATGCTAAACGTATTACCTTTGAAATTACTGAAACGGCTGCAGTAGATAACTTTGAGCAAACTCGAGACATGATTCTACAAATCCGTGCCTTAGGTTGTAAATTTGCTTTAGATGATTTTGGCGCAGGGTTCTGTTCCTTTAATTATTTAAAATCATTCCCTGTTGACTATGTAAAGATTGATGGTCAGTTTATTAGAAATTTAATAAATGATGAGACAGATCAGGTTTTAGTCCGGTCTATGGCTGAAATAGCAAAAAAATTAGGTAAAAAAACCATTGCAGAGTTTGTCGAATCAGCTGAAATTATAGTTATTTTAAAGGAAATAGGAATAGATTTTGGACAAGGTTATGTCTTTGGTAAACCTGAAACTGACATACTAAAAAACAATTCAATTTCCATTAGCGACCTCATTTATAAAGAACGAAAAACAAGCAATAACCCTATTTTTATAAATAATGACTGAAAATTGATCTTTAATAGGCGAAATATTGGATAATAGGGGCAACCCATATTTTTATATTTATTTATCAATGTCCAAAAAAACCAAGAAAGCTGTTGTTAAAAAGAAAAAAGTTAACAAACCACCTATGCACTGGTTCAAAAAAGGACTTTTATATACCTGCCTTTCCGCTGTTTTTATTCTCTTTTGTTATATTGGCTATTTAGATTATACCGTTCGCAAACAGTTTGAAGGTCGCCGCTGGTCAATTCCTGCTAGAGTATATGCAAGCCCTGTAGAAATTTATAACGGTTACCCTCTATCAGCCACTAAATTTGAAGGTTTATTGCAACAATTGCATTACCGGCTAGATTATCACCTCGCCTCTGAAGGGACTTATTATAAAAAAGGTCGTCTGATTAATATAAAAACCAGAGGCTTTAATTTTTGGGATAAACACCAAGAAAGCCAGCAGTTGAGAATACGGTTTTCGGATAACTCTGTCCGGAAAATCATCAATTTAACCACCTCAGTAGAATTACCTATCGTTAGAATGGACCCTATACAGATAGGCAGTTTCTACCCCACAAGAAAAGAAGATCGCATATTAATAAAACTCGAAAATACACCTGACGCTTTAATTCAAGGCTTATTAGCCACAGAAGACCGAGATTTTTACCATCATTTTGGCTTATCATTTAAGGCAATTGCTCGCGCTTTTTGGGCTAATATCCGAGCGGGCTCAGTGGTTCAAGGTGGTAGCACCATTACTCAACAATTAGTAAAAAACTTTTACCTAAGCCCAGAAAAAAGTCTCTGGCGTAAAGCCAATGAAGCTTTAATGGCCTTAATCTTAGAATTTCGCTTTCAAAAAGATGAAATATTAGAAGCTTATTTGAACGAAATATATTTAGGGCAAGATGGTGCGAGTGCCGTTCATGGTTTTGGCTTAGCCAGTGAATTTTATTTTGGTCAACCCCTAAAAAACTTACCTTTAAATGATATCGCCACATTAATTGCCTTAGTCAGAGGTCCATCATATTACGATCCTAGACGATACCCAAAACGCTCTATTAAACGCAGAAATTTAGTGCTCAATGAAATGCACCAATTAGGGTACATTACTAAAAAGCAGCAACTAGCCGCACAAAAACTAAAATTAAGAGTCATTGCTCGTACCCACCGCTCTGTAAATCGTTACCCAAGCTTTTTAGAGCTAGTTAAAAGGCAGTTGAGACAGGAATATAAAGAAGATGATTTAACCTCGGAAGGCTTACGTGTTTTTACCACCCTTGACACTCAAATTCAAAATACACTTGAGAGTACTATCAATAAGAAATTAAGAGTTTTAGAAAAAAGACCAAGAAGTAAGCACTTAGAAACAGCTGTTATTGTTACTCGTCGTGATGGTGGTGAAATTGTTGCTTTAGCAGGTGGTCGTAACCCTAAAGGTGTTGGCTTTAATCGAGCATTAGACGCAGTCAGACCCATAGGCTCATTGATAAAACCTGTTGTCTACTTAACCGCTTTAGAGTATCCCGATAGATACACCATAAGTACTAAAGTGAGTGATACAGCCATTGAGGTAAAAGGAATCAGGGGCAAAAACTGGCAACCCCATAATTATGATAAAAAAGAACATGGAGAGATAGAACTTCATACTGCTTTAGCACACTCATATAACTTGGCAACTGTAAGAATTGGTATGGATATAGGTATTGCAAGAATAGCAAAAACATTGAAAAACCTTGGCGTGAGCCGGCCCGTAGATTTATACCCTTCTTTACTATTGGGTGCTACGCCGTTAACGCCTCTGGAAGTGACTCAACTTTACCAAACCTTAGCAGGCGATGGATTTTCTACACCTTTACGTTCAATTAGGGCTGTTATCGCTAAAGATGGTAGTAGATTACAAAATTACCCTTATAGAGTTAGGCAGGCTTTAGACCCTGCGGCAACTTATATAACTAATAAGATTTTACAAGAAGTCATGACTGATGGCACGGGACGTTCAGCCTATCTTTATCTTTCTAAGAATCTAGGCTTGGTGGGTAAAACAGGAACAACAAATAAGCTAAGAGATAGCTGGTTTGCTGGCTATAGTGGGGATTACCTATCAGTTGCCTGGATTGGCCGTGATGATAATAAGCCAACGGGGTTAACAGGTGCTTCAGGAGCACTACAGGTTTGGACAGCATTAATGAGAAAAATATCAACCCAACCCGTTTCCTTAATACCTCCAGATAATATTGAAATGGATTTAATCGACCCTGAAAATGGCTTACTAGCAACTGAAGAATGCGCAAATACCGTAAGCTACCCTTATATTAAAGGTTCTGCCCCCAAACAGGAATCACCCTGTGTTTCCTCCAATATTAATAAAGCAACAATATGGTTTAATCATTTTTTACAAGATAATTTTTAATCAAAAATGAGTGGTGGGGCAAATCTGTTAGGGAGCTGGAAAGAAATAATCGTGCATTATTGGGGCGCAGACTTTAGCCTGCTTTTGTACTAAATAAGGTAGCTTAGGAACGTGCATGAAATAACTTCCCGATTTCTAACTTGTTTTTTTGCTCCAGGTGAAATGATCTCATTCGTTATAATTTCGGGAAGTTATTCCATACACGTTCCTTAAACTGAGACAACGGCACAAGAGGCTTCAATCATTTAAGATTCAGCTTCTTTTGTTAAAAATTCAAGCATATCTTCGTTGTGTACCCGATGATAAATATCCACTACAGGCAAAGTTAACTCCATTGATTCAAATGTGACCTTATCATCTAAATAATAATGCTTTGATTGCCAGCCTTCACTTCGTCTAATCACTTCAACATCAACAAAATCTTGTTCGATCAATACATATTCTTGTAGGCTAGGTAAATTAAGATAGGCTCTGCGTTTAATGGTTTGGTCAGTTTTACGGGTAGACTTGGAGAGCACTTCAACAATAATAACAGGGGCTTCTGTATAATACGGCTGTGACTCATCAAAATCACAAACAACTGATAAGTCAGGATAAAAAAAGTTTAACCCTGCTTTAACCTTCATATCTGAACCAAAAGGCTCACAGGGTAAATTTTTTAAGTGCATACTAAACTCTGCCGAAATATTTATTGAAATTCTTTCATGATTAGCATGAGCTCCAGCCATTGCATAGGCATAACCATCGATTAGTTCATGCTTTACTTCACTGACTAACTCACCTTGCAAATACTCTTCTGTACTCATTAAATTAGTTTGTATTACTGTAGACATGGCCCTTTACTCCGAAAAACTGCTTTGCTACAAAGCTAAGCAAAGTATTATACTGTATCAATTTACATTTTCTGCAATAGCCTATTATGAGCCAAAATACTGTTACTGAGCAACTCACCCAAGCCGGCCAAAAAATTGAACATGATTCCTTTGCCATTGTGGATAGTGAAGTAGGTACACATAACTATACCGAAGCACAATGGAATATTGTGCGGCGTATGATTCATGCAACGGCTGATTTTGAATTTAATGGTTTAACACGTTTTCATCCTAAAGCTGTAGAGGCAGGCGTTACGGCTATTCTTACTGGCGCACCTGTTGTCGCCGATGTAGAAATGATTTGCGTGGGCTTATCTAAACCACGTTTAAGTCATTTTAGTGTAAAGACCCATCACTTTATCTCTGATGAAGATGTGATTTCTCAAGCAAAAGCTGAAAATACTACCCGCGCAGTTCAAGCAATGCGAAAAGCGCATCAAATGGATTTATTAGAGGGTAGTATTGTTGCCGTTGGCAACGCACCAACGGCTTTATTAGAAGTGATTCGTTTAATAAAACAAGAGCATGTTAAACCTGCACTTATTGTTGGTATGCCAGTGGGATTTGTATCAGCCGCAGAATCAAAAGCTGAGCTTGAATTATTAAATGAAGTACCTTGGATAGTCACTCACGGACGTAAAGGTGGCTCAACATTGGTTGTAGCTACTATCCATGCGCTTTTAGCTTTGGCTGAAACTCAAAGTAAATAACTCTGATGCAAGCAAAAAAAACCAAAGGGACACGTAAAGGTTTTACCACCGGTGCATGCTCAGCAGCCGCCGCTCGTGCAGCGACTATAGGCTTGCTAACGGGGAAAATCCCTGAACAAATAGAATCTTTATTACCTAATGGTCAAAGAGTCACATTTAGCGTTATCGAGGGCTTTTGTGATGCTCGACATGCCCATGCAGTCGTGATCAAAGATGCAGGAGACGACCCAGATTGTACAGATAAAGCCCATTTAACAGCTGACCTTGAATTATTGCCAGAACAATCCCAGAAAATTATTTTAGCCGGTGGTGAAGGTGTCGGGACCATTACTATGCGAGGCTTAGGACTTGAAGTTAATGGCCCTGCTATTAACCCTGTACCACGCAAAAATATTCAGGATAATATCCAAGAAGTTGCCGAACAACTTTTACAACAACACGGATTAAAAGTGACGATTTCAGTACCTGGTGGTACGGAAATGGCAAAAAAGACTTTAAATGACCGCTTAGGTATTATAGGCGGCATTTCTATCTTGGGCACTACCGGTATTGTTCACCCATATTCCACAGCGGCATTCCGTGCCAGTGTCGTTCAAGGTATTGAAGTTGCAGCTAAACAAGGTTTAAAAACTGTGGTTTTAACGACTGGTGGACGTACCGAAAAATTTACGATTCGTCAACTTCCAAATCTACAGCCTGCCTGCTTTGTTCAAATGGGTGATTTTTTAGGGCCAGCCCTAGATGCGGCCAAACAAAATAATATCCAGCAGATTATTATTGGCGGTATGGTTGGCAAACTGACTAAAATTGCCCAAGGTGAAATTATTACCCATGCTCGCAGAAACCCTGTTAACACACAATTATTAGCCGATATTGCTAAAGTAGCCGGAGCACCGCAACCGGTTTGCGAATCTATCAGTCAAAATGAAACCGCCCGTTATGCTGGCGAAGTTATGCAGGAACTTGGTTTGATGGATGAATTTTATCGTGAACTCTCTAAACGTGTAATCAACACATTAAAATCTCGCTACCCTGATAAATTTGATTACAGTATTTTAATCTGTGATTTTGAGGGACAAAAACTATCTGAATACGAGGAACATAGATGATATGTAAAATTATAGGTGTGCTGGATAATGGCATAAAGGGCTTAACAGCTGAAACCTTAAACATTATTCAGTCTGCTGACCTTGTTATTGGAGCCAACCGTACCTTAAAATTATTTTACGAACAAATAAAAGACGCTAAACAACTAGACCTAACAGGGCATTTAAAAGATGTGCCCGAATGGATTAACGTTGCACTACAAGCCAATCAGCAGGTCATTGTTTTAGCCACCGGCGACCCTTTATGTCATGGTATTGCCAGCTATTTATATAAAAAAATTGCCGCGGAACAGTTACAAATAATTCCCAACATTTCTTCAATTCAACTCGCTTTTGCTCAAATAGGTTTAGCTTGGCAGGATGCAAAAATAGTCTCTGTACATAGCAAAAATGCAACTGAATGGAGCAAAGGTGCTGGCCCTGAGCATGGTCTTTATGGCTTATTACAAGCCCTTTTAAATGCAGATAAATTAGCTATTTTAACAAGCCCAGACAACTCGCCCGATCGCATTGCCAGAATGATGCTAATTGAAAATATAGCTGATCAATTTGATATTTCAGTAGCAGAAAACCTGCTTTGTAGTGATGAAAAGATCATTCAGAATAAGCCCGTAGCCTATATCGCCGACCAAACTTTTAATGGAAATGATATTGTTATTTTAAATAGAAAAAAAGCCAGCAAGCCTGCCATTATCTTTGGTCTGCAAGACAGTGATTTTTACCAACGCAAACCCGACAAAGGCTTAATTACCAAACGTGAAGTACGTGCCGTTTCCTTAGCTCGTATGCAATTAAAACCTGATAGCATTGTTTGGGATATTGGCGCAGGTTCTGGTTCTGTTGGGCTAGAGGCTGCACGTTTATGCTCTCAAGGCTATGTATATGCTATCGAAAAAAACAGTGCTGATTATGAAATAGCAGGAAAAAATGCAAACCAATTAGCGATATACAATTACCAACTAATTAATAGCAAGGCTCCCGCTGGTTTAGAAAACTGGCCTGCACCTGATGCTATTTTTATAGGGGGGACGGGGGGAGAGTTAGCCGGTTTAATCCAGCGATGTCTTAGTCGTTTAAACCCTGATGGCTGGCTGGTTATGAATTTTGTCACCATTGAAAACCTGACCACAGCAATTGAAACTTTAAAACAACTAAATGCCAATTGGGATATGACTCAACTTCAAGCTTCACGCAGCCAAGCCATTTTACATATGTATAGAATGCAAGCTGAAAACCCTGTATGGATTGTTTCAGCACAAAGGAAACCAGCATGATTGGAAATTTATACGGTGTCTCACTAGGCCCAGGTGACCCTGATTTAATCACTCGCCGCAGCTGGCGTTTATTACAATCTGAAGCTTATTGGACTTACCCAGTAAAAAAAAGAAATGGCAGTAGCTACGCTTTACAAATAGCTTTACAAGCGGGGTTAACTAAACCAGAAAATAGTACAGAACTGGTTTTTCCTATGACTCATGATAAAGAGAAATTAGTAAAATACTGGCTTCAAGCCGCACAAACTGTTGTTGAGCAAATACAACAAGGACATGATGTTATTTTTTTGGTCGAAGGCGATGCTTCCACTTTCTCAACTTTTCAACATTTAGCAAAAACCGTTAAAAGTTTAGATGAAGATATTAGGATAGAAACTATCCCCGGGGTTACCTCATTTAATGCCGCAGCCGCCAGAGCTGAAATGCCACTAGCAGACACCGATGATACAGTTGCCATTATTCCAGCCGGCTATGGACTGGAAATGATTGATGCCCTGCTGAATGATTTTGATACTTTAGTGCTATTAAAAGTAAAACCTATTTTGGATGATATTATTGAACTGTTACAACAGAAAAATTTACTCCCTAATAGTTGTTTTATAGAAAAAGCAGGTTCACCTGAAGAACGTATCGTCCATGATATTGTCAGCTTACAGGGTGAAAAGGTTAATTATTTATCACTTATTATGGTGAGCAATAATCACCATAGAAAACGTGGTGAAATGATTCGGGGATGCCGAAAGAAATAAAGTTACCCATATCGCTTATGTTAAAATGTAATCTGTAGTGACAAAGGAAATATAAATGACTATTACTGAAATCTCAAAAATGAGTATCCTTGAACGGCTTCAAACAATGGAAGCTTTGTGGGATTCACTCACCCACGAAGCAACTGATATAAAACCACCTAATTGGCATGAAGAGATACTCTCTGCAAGAAAAGAAAAAATAGAAAGTGGTAATGCTAATTTTATATCTCTAGAAGAATTAAAATCAAAGCATGAAAAATGAATATCAAACATATTCAGATATTATCAGAGGCAGAAGCAGATCTTGCCGATGGGAGACTTTTCTATGAAAGCCAAGAGCAAGGTATTGGTGAATATTTTTGGGATTCGCTTCTATCAGATATAGAGTCTTTAACCCTATACGCTGGAGTTCATTCTAAAATGTATGGCTATTATCGAATGTCTTCAAAGAGGTTTCCATATTCAATTTATTACAATTTAGATGGTAATACAGCATATGTTCTTGCCATATTACCAGAGCGAAAAAAACCTAACTGGATTCGCAACAAACTTAAGGGAGTCTGAAAAAATAAAGTTACCCATCTCGCTGGCCTTTTTGCTCTTGACCAAACGATATCAATCATTGCGTAGCCTGCTATGCGCCTCTTGAGATAGTTTGGTCAGAAACAAAAAATCTTCTCAATATGGTTAACTTTATTCCCTTAAATTCAACGTATAATACCTCAAAATATTATCTATACTAGAGCCAGATACTCTCTCAATTATTTAACAATATATGCAAAACAAAGAATCATTCAAACCATGTGATTTAATTATTTATGGTGCCTTAGGTGACTTATCTACTCGTAAACTTATTTGTTCTTTATACCGTTTAGAGAAATCTGGGTTAATTGAAGAAGGTACACATATTACAGGGGTAGATTTACATGCTAAAAGTAACGAGGACTTTATTCAGGTCGCTCGACAAAGTTTAGACAATTTTTTAAATGAGCCTATTGATAACAAAATCTGGACACGATTTTCAAGTCGGTTAGCTTATTTACAAATTGATCTCACTCAAATGGATCAATACCAACAACTAAATGCCATTGTTGATAACGAAAAAAGAGTTTTAATCAATTATTTTTCTGTTGCCCCTTTTCTATTTAGACATATCTGTCAAGGGCTTAAACATTCTGGTGTTTTAACCAAAGAATCAAAAGTGGTAATGGAAAAACCGCTAGGCCATAATCTTAAATCATCACAAGAAATTAATGATGCTTTTGCCGAAGTTTTTAATGAAGACCAAATTTACCGGATAGATCATTATCTTGGTAAAGAAACTGTACTTAACCTTCTTGCCCTGCGTTTTGCCAATTCTATTTTTACCAGTAACTGGGATCACAATACCATAGATTCAATACAAATTACGGTTTCAGAAGAAGTCGGCATTGAAGGCCGCTGGGGGTATTTTGATCATACTGGGCAAACGCGAGATATGCTACAAAATCACTTATTGCAGATTTTGACTTTTATTGCCATGGAACCCCCTGTCAACCTTGAAGCCAAAAGCATTCGTAGAGAAAAAGTTAAAGTGCTAGAAGCCTTACGTCCTATTACTCCTAGCAATGTTGCAGAAAAAACAGTCCGTGGGCAATATGCTGCTGGCTTTCTAAATGGCGAATCAGTGCCGGGGTATTTAGAAGAAGAAGGTGCAAACACGGATAGTACAACAGAAAGTTTTGTTGCCCTCCGTGTTGATATTGATAACTGGCGTTGGGCTGACGTACCTTTTTACTTGCGCACCGGTAAACGTATGCAAAATAAACGGACTGAAATTGTTATTAATTTTAAACAATTACCGCATAATATATTTAAAGACAGTTTTCAGCAACTCCCTGCCAATAAGTTAATTATCTATTTACAACAACAAGAAGGCGTTGAGATACATATGCTCAATAAAGTCCCTTCCATTGATGGCAATATTAAATTACAAAAGACCAAGCTTGATTTAAGTTTTTCTGAGAAAAATAAAGAAAAGCCACTTTTTGGTGGCTATGAAAGATTAATTCTTGAGGCAATGCGAGGCAACCCCACCTTATTTTTAAGCCGAGAAGAAATTGAACAAGCCTGGATCTGGATAGACTCAATCCAGAATGCCTGGTCACACCAAAATGAACCACCAAAACCCTATCCTGCTGGTAGTTGGGGGCCAGTTGCCTCAGTGGCTTTATTAGCACGCGACGGCAGGGATTGGGAAGAATAATAAGTGACAATTTATAAATATAGAGCAGTCTTCAGTCCGCCATTGAACCCGTATTTTGAGTTATTGTGGACTAAAGTCCGCCCTACAGTTTTTAGTTATATTTAACAGGAGCTATTATGCACCCCATTATAGAAAAAGTAACACAAGATGTTACCGAACGAAGCCACACCTCTCGAACAGCTTATCTACAATATATTGACGGCCTTTCCAAAAAAGGCCCCAATCGTTCTAAACTTGCTTGTGGCAACTTAGCTCATGGCTTTGCTGCTTGTAACTCTACTGAAAAAGCAGATTTAACCGGTGAAACAAAAGCTAATATTGCTATTATTTCTGCTTATAATGATATGTTATCTGCTCACCAACCTTATAAAGATGCCCCTGATTTAATTAAAGCTGCTGTTGCTAAAGCCGGTGGAGTAGCTCAATTTGCTGGCGGAGTTCCTGCAATGTGTGATGGCATTACCCAAGGACAACCCGGTATGGAAATGTCCTTATTTAGCCGTGACTTAATTGCTATGGCAACAGCCGTCGGTATGAGTCACGACATGTTTGATGGTGCCATGTATTTAGGGGTTTGTGACAAAATTGTCCCAGGGCTTTTAATTGGTGCTTTAAGTTTTGGTCACCTCCCTGCTATTTTTGTACCCGCAGGTCCCATGCAAAGTGGCATTACCAACAAGCAGAAAGCACGCGCGCGCCAAGCTTATGCAGTAGGTAAAATTGGTCGCAAAGAACTACTGGAATCAGAATCAGCCTCTTACCACTCTCCTGGTACCTGTACTTTTTACGGTACAGCAAACAGTAACCAGATGATGATGGAAATTATGGGCTTACATTTGCCGGGTAGCTCTTTTGTCAATCCATACACTCCTTTACGTGATGAACTAACGGCACAAGCAGCCAGACAAGTACTTAAGTTTACTGCCTTAGGTGATGATTACCGCCCTATCGCACATATGGTTAACGAAAAAGCTATTATTAATGCAGTTATTGGCTTATTAGCAACGGGTGGTTCAACCAATCATACCATGCACTTAATTGCCATTGCCAGAGCTTCAGGAATCACCTTAAATTGGGATGATTTTGACAACCTTTCTAAAGCCATTCCACAATTAACTAAAATTTACCCCAATGGCCCGGCTGACGTTAATCATTTTCATGCTGCAGGGGGGATGGGGGTATTAATTGCCGAACTATTAAAACACGGCTTATTACATGAAGATATTCTAACTGTTGCTGATAAAAAAGGCATGAATAGTTATACCGAAGAGCCAAAACTGCATAATGACAAGTTAAGCTGGGAACCTTGTCCAGCCAAATCTTTAGACGAAGAAGTGCTTGCAACAGTAGAAAAACCATTTTCTACCAGTGGTGGTCTACATGTAATGAAAGGTAACTTAGGCCGAGGCGTATCTAAACTCTCAGCGGTTTCAGCAGACCATCAAATTGTAGAGGCACCCGCCGTTGTATTTGATGACCAAGAAGATTTCCTAAAAGCCTTTTATAAAGGTGAGCTAGAAAAAGATTTTGTTGCCGTTATTCGTTTTCAAGGCCCCAGAGCAAATGGTATGCCTGAATTAC
This sequence comes from Gammaproteobacteria bacterium, assembly GCA_024277935.1. Lineage (GTDB taxonomy): Bacteria > Pseudomonadota > Gammaproteobacteria > Methylococcales > Methylomonadaceae > QPIN01. Next base: position 12,185 of record JAJRUF010000134.1, on the reverse strand, counting down.
ATAAACTCACCCCACCGCTTGGTGTATTACAAGACAAAGGTTTTAAAGTCGCACTGGTTACTGATGGTCGTATGTCGGGTGCATCAGGTAAAGTCCCTTCTGCTATTCACCTATGTCCTGAGTGTGAGATGGGAGGCCCTTTAGCCAAGGTACTTGATGGCGATATTATTTCCTTAAATTTACAAACAGGTGAAGTTAATGCCTTAGTTGATGCCGCTGAATTTGACAAGCGGGTGGCAATTCCTAACCGAGCCAACAACCATCATTATGGCCAAGGCCGTGAAATGTTCGGAGGTTTTAGATTAGGTGCATCAACTGCAGAAACAGGCGCGTCTAACTTATTTCCTGTTGATTAAAACACTTTTGCTCGTAGCCCTCCCCTGCTGCACTGCCATTGACTTAAGGAAAAATCGTAGGATGCACTGAGGTACGAAGCACATCTTTGTGTCATTGATGCGCTTCCTGTCGTTAGCACATCCTACGTGAAACGCTTAAGTCAATGGCAGTGCACCCACAACCTACGAAAAGCAAAATGGAACCCATAAAGTGGGATCCAAAAATTTAGACAATAGGCCTATTTCGATAGCTTAGGGTTTATCGGATTACGTTATCAATTACCTAAGCTACATTATTATAAAAAGAGAAACAAAATGACAGCAATTAAAGATATTATGAATACGTCACCCGTCATTCCGGTGATGGTTATTAACAAACTTGAACATGCCGTGCCCCTGGCAAATGCACTGGTTGAAGGTGGGCTAAAAGTATTAGAAATTACTTTACGCACACCCGTAGCACTTGAAGCTATAAAAAAAATCAAAGCTGAAGTCCCTAATGCTATTGTGGGTGCTGGCACAGTAATAAACCTGGAAACTTTAAACCAAGTATTAGAAGCGGGTGCTGAATTTATTGTTAGCCCTGGCGTAACAGATACCGTTATTGATGCAGCACTTGCATCAGGCGTTCCTATTCTACCCGGCGTGGTCACACCTAGCGAAGTCATGAATTTACTTGAAAAAGGGGTTACAGAAATGAAATTCTTCCCCGCAGAAGCGGCCGGTGGAATTCCTATGGTGAAATCAATTGGCGGCCCATTACCTCAAGTTACTTTTTGTCCAACGGGTGGCGTTAGCCCTAAAAATGCAGCCGCTTATTTAGCCTTGCCCAATGTTGCCTGTGTAGGTGGTTCCTGGATGGCACCAGCCAGCTTAGTTGATGCAGAAAACTGGGATGAGATTAAGCGTTTAACAGTTGAAGCTATTAGTATTGCAACAGGAAGCTAAAGCAGGTGTATGGAATAACTTCTTGGTGACGTTTTGTAGGTATGCCTACAGCAGTCAGATAAGAGACAATTAAGTAGCTAACAATATTTATTCTAACATTTGGAAGTGAGGCTTTTAGCCTCGCACGAATCAGGCTCAGGCGAGGCTAAAGCCTCACTTCCAAAGTTTATTGCAGGCTGCTACCCACTTAACAAAACACATTGTTGTAGGGTACGCATTGCGTACCTTTAGATGAGGGTATAAGCTGTAGAGCGGACTTTAGTCCGCTCTACAAAATCGACGAAAACTTAATTGGTTAAAACTGCAGGCTTAACAAACTAGCAACAATCTACAAAGTCTGATAAACCCCCGTCTTTGATTTACCTTGCCGTAATTCCCTTAACTTATGAGCCACTTCAGCCTTATGCTCCTCAGCAATTTGAATAATCTGTTGATTTAGGCTTTGTATCTCAAATAAATCTTGTTGTTCTTGTGCTGTAAAACTCACATCTTGCTTAGCAAACAGCTCTTTTATCATTTTATCCTGCTGTAATTGCATCACAAGCAAAACATCCCACTTCTGTTCAAATACAAGCATCATCATATCTTGTGTATAAGATAAAACAGAAGCAACCGTATTCATTAAATTGAATAAGCTTTTAAAGCTTTATTAGCTCTAGTGTTAACAGGGTGTGCAGGTTTATTAATAGGCTCTATGATCTCAGCAGATTTAACTACCCCCGGTTGAGCTGCTATATTTTCAGGCTCATTAATAGCATCCCAGGCTATTTTAACATCACTTAGTAGGCCACTCACTTCATCTAAAATATCTTCGTTATCTTTTATATTAGCCTGCAATAACTGACGACAAATATAATCATACAAAGCCTCTAAAGTAATAGAAATTTCTCCTCCAGCATCTTTATCTAAACTCGCTTTCAAACCTTCCACAATCCCAATGGCTTGCCCTATAAACTTACCTTTCTCGGCAGTCTCTTTACGCTGTATAGCTCCCTTAGCAAAGGCAATACGCTTTAAAGCCCCCTCAAACAACATCTGAACCAGTCTATGCGGACTAGCATATTCAATTTCAGAATTATATCCATAATCACTGTAGCTACTTAAAGCCGAACTCATTTTTGCACTCATTGCATCACCTATATGCTACATCTTTAACTAAATAAAGTATCGGCAACCATCCCAAATTCTTTAGCACCAATCAAGCTATTTAAAAATAACACCTAATGCTAACAAAATAACCGCTCCAACCCAAAATTATCGTTGGAACTTCCAATAACTCTCTTGTTTCCACTTATGACCCAGGTCAGCATTATGCGCCGCCTGGCTGAACGAAAACTTATTTAATTTTAATTTCTCATCTGACATATGTAGTTCTAACTAACATCCCATCAACTGCAAGCCTTCAATTCAATGATACAAAGATGCGCCTCGTACCTCAGCGCATCCTACGCTTTCTCCTTAAGTCAATGACAGTAACGCAGGAGCATGGGAATGAGAAAAGTTACCTCTCTACTTCCTAACTACACCTGGTAAGTTACCTAACTGCTGACTTAAAAAAGAGCTAGTCCCCTTTAACTGAGCTAATAAGGTGTCCATTGCATTAAACTGGGTTTTATATCGTTTTTCAATAGCAGCCAAGCGTTTGTTTAAATCTAACCGCCCTGTTCCTACACTATCAATACCTGATTTCAGGCTTTTTGTTTTTGACTCAAGCACACCACCCGATGACAAATAAGTATCAAGCGTATTATTTAACCTTGAAACCAGTGCATTATCCCCAACAAATATCTTGGAAACAGAGGTAAAATCTGCGGATAAAACTTTGTTAAAAGCGGTGCTATCTAAATTCAAATGTCCTGTATCATCTGTTTTTATACCTATTTCAGCCAAAGATCCGTAGGTTAATCCTATTTGAGGGTCAGAAATTACTCGCCGCAATTGAGCCTGAACCCCTCTTAAAATAGGATCACCCTGTAAAGGGCCCGCCGTCTTAGTTGCCGCATCATATTTTGACAGCTCCTTCATGATATCCGTCAAGCTATTATATGCCTTTACAACACTATTCACTTTAGCCTCTACGCCCCCCTTGTCCAATGAGACCGTTAACGTTTCCGTGGTACCTACCATGGCTTTTTTTAAATCAATAGTAACCCCTGTGATTACATCAGAAAAGCTATTACTGGTTCGGGTTACTTTTTGACCATCTAAATTAAACGTTGCATCTGTCGCTGCTTGTGTTACCGTCAAATTTACCGTATCCAATCGGGTTAAGTCAAAACCATCTGTGGTATTATTATCCGTTGCCACAATAGATATAGAGCTACTAGAGCCCAGTTTATTTGAACTTAACACCAACTGAGGGCCACCATCCACATTAACAATTGATGCCGTAAGGCCTGGGTTATCCGTTGCCGCATTAATAGCATCACGAATACCCGTTAAGGTATTGTTGCTTCCATCAATAGTCACATTAAATGTGTTGCTACCTAATGAAACAGCCAATGACCCTGTCCCAATAACCTCAGTATTACTGGTAAAGCTATTAGATCTTACTTTTTCTGACTGGGCCAGCGTTAATACTTCAATATTGTAACTACCCGTTACAGCCGTATTATCGACACTTGCCGTAAACAAAGCCGTATCGCTACTGCTAACGGATCTCGGTTGAAAAGCCGCTTCGCTATTCAACCCTGCCAATGCTGTTTTAAAATCGCTAAGCCCTGACTTCAGTTGACCAAAAGCTGATAAATCAGCCTGAAAACCCGCTTCTCGTTTATTTAATCGTAATAAGGGCGCCTCCCCTTCTGCTTTAACCAACTGAGAGACCAAGCTATTAATATCAAGCCCTGATCCAATACCTGATGATGAAAGTGCCATAATACGACTCCCTTAATTAATTTATTGATTCAATGCATCAAGCTATAGAGCTAAACAGGTTAACGGCTTTAACATCACCATTATCATCCAACTGCTTACTTAAATTACGGGCTATTGCTAACATTTCTTCCGAGGGAATCTGTTTAATAACCTTATCGTTATTCAAATCTTTAATTGTAACCACTTCACGACCACTGCTTTCATCAATAGAAAACTCCAAATATCGCTGCACAGCTTGAACTTGTTTATTAATGTTAGCAACAACTGTCGACAAATCCTTAACATCCGTATTATTTTTTTTTGCTTCCTCTTCCTTTTGTAGACCTTTTGTACTTGCCAAACTTTCAGCATTAAAAATATTAACTACATTGTCTTTTTTTTCACCCTCTCGCGGTATTAAAACAGCGGAACCCCCAGAAAGCTTTAAGCTAACAGGGGGAGTATTTGCTTGGTTTTGATTAATATCCATAACCAACTCCTGAAATATACTGAAGAGAAGAGCTTAGTATACTACCAAGCTCTTGCTCATTCATACTAAATTATCTAAGTAAACTCAGAACCCCTTGAGGCACCTGGTTTGCTTGAGCCAACATCGCGGTACCCGCTTGTTGTAAAATTTGCGACCTCGTTAAGTTAGCTGTTTCTTTTGCAAAATCAGTATCTTGAATTCGGCTTCGTGCAGCACTTAAATTTTCTGATGTAGTATTTAAACTACTGATCGTTGCTTCAAACCGGTTCTGAGTCGCACCTAAATCAGCCCTAAAACTGTTAATTGAAGCTAATGAAGCATCAATAATATCTATTGCCGTTTGTGAGTTGGCGGCGGTAGTAACATCTATTGTACTCAATGCATTTTTAGTAGAGCTATTAACCGTATTGGCAGCCACATTAAAAACAGCCCCAGCAGTCTCTGCAATACTAGACGACGCGGTAAAGGATGAGGATGACTTTAAAGTAACAGTTCCTGTAATAGCCACACTGTCTGTTGCAGTAGTCGTAGCGGTTGCAACAAGAGCCACACCCGTGGTATTGCCTGTCCCTTTTACTGTTAAATTTCCAGTTGCATCTGTATTCGCGAAGTCTGCAATATTAACCGTTTTACCATCGGCTTGTGTTAAAGTGATTGATGCGCCCGACCCCGATGCAGTTACTCCCGTTTTACCAGTTGACTTATTAATCTCCGTTACTAAAGCACTTAAATCACTTGTGGTAACGGCAGCAGAAATAGTCGTATTAACACCCGCAACAGCCCCCGTATCACTATTACCCGAGCTCAAATTAAATGAGACAGTTCCACTTGCAACTAAACCACTTAAAGTGAGAGAGGTCGATGCTTTTGCAGTAACACCGGTACTGGCTGATGCGTCATTAATGGAGGTTGCCACCTCAGCAGCACTTGACTTATTAGCAACAGATACCGTAGTATTTCCCGCTGAACCTGAAATAGTCAATGTCTGTGCAGCAATAACACTAAATGCCGCACCTGCTGAAGCAGCCAAGGCAGAAACTGCACCCGTTCCTTTGTTTGCCGTTGTACTACTTTTGGCATCAATTGTATAATTTGCCAAGTCCTTTGCTGCGGCACCACTGATACTTACGCCAATTGTCTGGTTGGAGTTAGCGCCTACCTGAAAACTTTGTGACGAAAAACTACCATCCAGTAGTTTAATCCCGTTAAATTCAGTGGTGCCCGCAACACGGTCGACTTCTGAAACTAACTGATTGACCTCGGCCTGGATCGCCTGCCTATCAGAGGCTGAATTGGTCGCATTCGCTGATTGAATGGACAGTTCACGCATCCGTTGTAATAAATCCCCTGTCTGTGCCAGTGCCCCTTCTGCAGTTTGTGACAAAGAAATACCATCATTAGCATTTCTAGCCGCTTGACCAAGCCCTCTGATTTGCGAAGTCATTCTATCGGAAATCGCTAAACCTGCCGCATCATCTTTTGCGCTATTAATCCGCAAGCCGGATGATAATCGCTGTAATGAGGTCGCTAATGAACTCTGTGATTTGCTTAGATTGCGCTGTGAATTGAGCGACAATACATTGGTGTTAATTGCTTGTGCCATGATAGTTCTCCTAGTATCCGCCAGGAATGCCCTGACCTTGTTTCTTAAGTTCGCAGACCTTTATTTTTCTGCTTTTATTCTTGATTCAGTTAAGTTATCGACAGCCTTTTTTAAACCTTTAATTTTATTTCCCTGTTCTTTTCCTACAATCACTATTTATTTTTATATCTACAAACTTATCACAGGTTGAAAATTGTAGGGCGGACTGAAGCCCGCCCTACATCACTTACTTTTTATTTTTTAAAGCAACCTGTGGCTTGTATATGGCCATATTTATTTTTAGCCATGTCTGTATTAGATCAGATGTCCTGTAGAACACCTGAAATGCAGATGTATTTCCCAAAGTATCCAGCTATAATGATTCCAGTCCACCCATAGAAACTCAGGTATTGCAAAATAAAAATCTCAGTTTATTTACCCATGAATGAACGAAGCATCCCCCTAAATAAAACATGAAACTCACACCCAAAACACAAAAGAAAATTCACAAGTTATTAAATATGGCTCTTGAGGTTCATAAAAACAATCCTGAAAAAGCATCCTCTCTTTACCAAAAAGTCCTAGACTTAAATCCAAATAATGCTGATGCCTTAAACCTTCTCGGTATGGTTTATTTTAAAAACCATCATTTAGATAAAGCCTTAGCCCTCCATTTAGCTGCTGTAAAAAATGACCCAAATGTTGCAGACTTTCACAACAACCTAGGTACAGTTTATGTACAAATGGGGCAATTAGACGATGCTCTTGAACAATTTAACCTCGCATTAAAAATTGATCCGAGCTATATTCCAGCAGTTAGTAATATTGGCAATATCTACCAGAGACAAGAACAGTTTGATAAAGCAATAGCCCAATATAATAAAGCCTTAGTTATCAACCCTAATTTATCAGAGCCAACGCGTAATATTGCTAATATTTTATGGCAACTCAACAGGCTAGAAGAAGCTGAACAAGTTTATACTTCCGTAATGAAAGACCAAGATAAGGATAGCCAATATTTTCAACATATAGGTAATATTTATCATTCTCAAAATAAATTTTTAGAAGCTGAATCTGCTTTTAAACAGGGGCTCGCTATTGATCCTTTAAACCCAGAACTAAATCAAAGCTATGCCACTCATTTACTTAGTTTTGAAAATTTTGAAGAAGGTTGGAAATGCTATAGTTATGGTAGCAAAGTAACAATGGAGGCACGAGTTTTTTTCCCCTTAGCAAAACCTATTTGGGATGGATCTACGCTAAAAGATAAAACCATCCTTATCTATGGTGAACAGGGGATAGGTGATGAAATTATGTTTGCTCAGTTTATCCCTGAAATTTCAGCGCAAGCAAAAAAATGTATTGTTGCCTGTCACGCAAGGTTAAAACCTTTATTTTCTCGCTCTTTTTCTAACGCTGTTTTTGTCACTGGGTATAACCAAGAAATACTCTCAGATATAATTGAACAAGAAAACATTGATTTTGCCACCCCCATCGGCGAACTAGCCAAATATTTACGTCCTACAGCATCGAGTTTTCCAAAAAATAAATACTACCTAAAAGCGAATACCCATAACATTAATAAATGGAAAAAACGTTATCAGTCACTTGGAGAGGGTCTTAAAATTGGTATTTCCTGGAAAGGAGGCGTTAGCTCCCTTACCAACCTGCCAAGATCAATTGAGCTTGAACAATGGCTTAACCTACTAAAGCTTCCAAACTGTCATTTTATAAACTTACAATATGGCAACCAGTCAGAGTCCATTCAACTTTTAAAAGATAAGCACAATATCACTCTTCACCACTGGGAAGACTCATTACCATTAGAAAATATGGATGACTTTGCTGCCCAAACAGCGGCACTAGATCTTGTTATTTCCATTGATAACTCTACTGTACATTTAGCGGGGGCAGTAGGAACTCCAACTTGGTTACTCACGCCGTTTGCTGCCGACTGGCGCTGGGGAATAAACCGACAAGATTCTCTTTGGTACTCTTCTATCACTTTATTTCATCAGAGAAAAGTAAATAACTGGACTCCTGTCTTTACTGAAATCATTGATCGCTTGACGACCATTCAAAGCTCTAAAGTATTATTACCTTATTTATCATTTAATAATCTACCAACCGTACTTTTTGTTAACAACTGCTCTGATAATAGCCATTGGAGTGAAACCTGTATTAATGATGCCATATTTCAATCCTTAAATAAGTTGATTTTAAATATTGATAGTATTTTTAGCCAGGAAATAATAAAAATAAATTCCATTGAGGAACCCATTCAACAATTTAATAACTCAGTTCTACCTGATAGTTTCTTAAAATCAAATCCTGGCCTTATTAAAAAGATTAAAAATGCTACTTACATCTTAATTAATGGTGATAATTTACTAGGCCAAACAGATATTAAAGCTTTAAATTTATTATCTATAATCTACGCTGCAAAAATACTATTAAGAAAACCTACTTTTTTAATTAACCTATCTATAAATAATCAACTACAAAAGCAATCGCCACTACCTGACAATTTCTACTCGTCTCTTTTGTCCCTCTTGGATGGTGTTAGTACACAAGACACTCTGAGTAGCAACTTTCTATCGCAACAAAATATCACACACACCTCTAGCTTCAACTTATTACCCCTTTATATAGAAAATAATTACACTATTTCAACTGAGGAAAAAACCAATACCATTGTGATTACAGGTATTGAGCCACTAAGTAACGACGCTCTAATAGAACTTGCAACTTATATCGGTTTAGTTGGGGATAATGGATTTCATATTAAATTATTCATTGAAGAAAAAATAGAATCTCCCTCCTCTCTCTGCCAACATTTACAAACCCTACTTTCTGATTATACTAAGAACTGGGACTTTGTTTGTATCCATGATAAAAACACTTGGCTTAAGAGCCTTGCCTCAGCTAGACTCTTACTTTCTAGCTCACCCGATGATATTATTGCAGCTAACTTTATTGGTACACCTAGTTTGCTACTTGGCAACACCATTAAAAATGAGATTCTGACAAAAACACTCCATATTCACCCACCTATTGAATTAACAATCGCCAGACTGTGTGATAACTTAATCCAAAATACTGTAGAAATATTAGAAAACACCGGCTTATTCAGAGCCTCTCCCTCCCACTTTAAACTACTTAAAGAGCAAGCGAATCATATGATTGACTCTTTAGTTAACAAGATAAATCAAAAAACAACTTTACAGCAACTACAATCATACGACTTAGCAAAATTGACCTCTATAGCAACTCAGGCACTAGAAGACAAACAATTTTCTAGTGCTATTGAAATTATTACTTTTTCTCTAAACCAGCATAAAAATGATGCCACTTTATTATATTTACAAGGCCTTGCTTATTACCATGACAACAAAACAGAAGAAAGCCTAATATTTTTTTTCAAATCGTTAGAAATCGAGCCGAATCAGGAAATTGCATACCTGGAAATTGCATTAATTTTGGGAGAACAATGTTTTTCTATTAACATTTGGTTAAAAAAACTATTTTTAACCCTTAACAAAAACATATTATTATGTACAAAAAAAGCTAAGTTTCTTCCCGATTTATTAAAGTCTCTTCATTTTAATGCCCCAGGTATTGATAGCCATAAAACCCTTATTTATACTGAACTTGTCGTCCCTTTGTTAAAGAGCTCAGCACAGAAAACCTTGCCAGAACTTGCTTTATATCTTGAAAACACTATTTACAACCATTATCTGTATCAAAAAGACAGCCAAGAGTTTTTTACTCAAAATGTTTGTTTATGGGTTAAGGATCTTGAAAATATGGGAAAAACTATCGCAAAAAAACTCCCTGCACTTCCAATACCTAAAATAAAAAAACAGGACAAAATACTTGTTACATTCTTTTTTCATAATGAAAGTATGCTTGCACATATTATTCATATTACATCGTTAGTTTCAAACTACGCCCAATCGGATAATAATGAATTCAGATTTAAAGCCTATTTTCTTGGGGGCCATGATGATAAGATGCGATCCTATTTTAAAAACCTGAATATTGAAATTTTTAATCTTGAAGAAAACAACCCTCAAAAAGGTATTTTTTTTCAACTGGTACATCTCAGAGAACTAATAAATTCTGACAATACTAAAATATTTATTTGGGGTTGCTTAGGTGCTTTTATGCCATTTTCCTTTGGGATGCGTACTGCTCCACATCAAGCATGGCTACCGGTAAAATATAAAGGTATAAATATTAGCTCTATTGACCATTATCTACAATTTCACCTTTCAGGTGCTCCTCAAACAATTAATGGTACACAATGGCTAAGTTTCAATGGATTATTCGACTTCCATTCCTCTCCCCAAGAGTATGAAGAAGGAAACAGAATACGCTCTCACTATTCAAAGCACTCTATTCTACTAGGGACTTATGCAAGAGAAAGTATAATAAGAGACGAACCATTTCTTAAAGCTGTTGTAACAATATTGCAAAACAACCCCCACTGTGGCTATTTATGGACAGGAAAAAATCAAGATAATTATATTCAAAATTATTTTGAAGAAAACAAAGTTTCAGACCGAACGTACTTTATTGGATGGGTAAATATCAACATTTACGCAACTGTTATTGACATTTTCTTGGATACCTTTTCTTTTATGTGCGGGCATACTTTATTGCGTACCATGAGTGCTAACAAAGCTTCAATCTCACTTCAAAATAAAAAACATATATTAACAACCCCTCAAAATCATCAAAAAATAATAAATATGTCTAATGATCTTTATGGAAATAACGAAAATAAGGCATTTGCAAAACAGCTTATTAAAGACTACTCCATACCTTTCATGGCTTACAGTTATGAAGAATATATAGAAAAAGCCAACAAGCTAATCAATGATAGTGAGGCAAGGTCTAAATGTGCCGAAGCAAATTCAAAAATTATGAACTTTTATTTTCACAACCCAAAAAACGTGATCGAACCAACGATCAATAACCTGAAATATATTCTTGATCACTGATTCAGATTATAATAGCTCCAATTATTATTTAATTCGATATTTAAACCTCTCTTGAAACAAATAACTATTTATTTTCCGAATAGCATAATTTTTTTAATAATTATATTTTGTTGATCGAAATCTAAGTCTAAAAAAAAGGGTAACCTAACAATGCGGTTAGATAGGGCTTCGGAAACTGGGCACTCATTGTAAAATGAAGCACGTTCCAACCCCATCAGAGACCCATGTAACGGTATATAATGAAAAACTGCCCGTATACCATTTCTGTTCAAATAAGCAAGAAACCGATCTCTCATACTAGCATCGGGCATTATAAGGTAAAACATGTGGTATGCCTGTTTTAGTTCACCTTGTATAATAGGCAGTCTCACTCCCAATTTTCTTGCCCATAAATCAAGACCTTTATAGTAGTTATGCCAAATTATCTTGCGTTGTTGTTGAATAAACTCTACCTGTAATAATTGAGCCGTTAAATACGCAGCTAAAAGATCAGACATAACATAACTCGAACCTTTGTCTATCCAGCTATATTTATCAACCTCTCCTCGAAAAAATTTTGCACGGTTAGTGCCTTTTTCACGGATGACTTCAGCTCTCTCTACAAATTGGGAATCATTAATGACAAGAGCTCCTCCTTCTCCACAGCTTATATTTTTTGTCTCATGAAAACTTTGCGTAGCTAAATGTCCAATAGTACCTAGCATTCGGTTCTTATATTGTCCATACAAACCATGTGCGTTATCTTCAATTACCCACAAGTTATTTTGTTCTGCAATCGCCATAATACTATCCATTTCACATGCAACACCCGCATAATGAACGACGACAATGGCTCGAGTTTTATCTGAAATTAACGAATTAATTTTTGTTTCATCAATATTTAAAGTATCTGACCGTATATCAGCAAACACAGGAGTTGCTCCATGCATAACAAAAGCCAGTGCCGTTGTCACAAAAGTATACGAGGG
>JAJRUF010000133.1 GCA_024277935.1 Gammaproteobacteria bacterium | reverse complement strand
AGAAATATACTCGTTGATTGGTATTAGGGCATGTGTTTTACACGAGTAACTTATATAACTGAAGAGCCGGATGCGGTAGTTCCGCAAGTCCGGATCTGTATGGGGGCGGCTCAGGTAACTGGCCGTTCTACCATGACTATTATTAGCAATAGAAATAATGTAAAGCCCAATTCAGAGCAGTATTTACCTGGCTTTGTTACTGAACACTTAAAAGTTGAACGGTTGGATATTTACGTTATTTTAAAAGTAGTGGGACAGGTTGAAACAAATTTAGATTTAATTGTTCATAGTTGGTTTTAGCCTATCTGCTTTTATCTAAACAGGGAACTTTGTTGATTTTATTCTTTGGCTACTTTGCGCACCCTACATTGTGGACAGTCTATTCCCCAAGCTTCCGGTTGTAGGTTGTTTAGCCAGAACCTTTTACGCAATTAATTGGAAGTTCTTGATCATCTGCGCGGAAATCCCTTTATGTGTGAGCTTATAGGTAATTTCTGGCTAAAAACTACTTTTAAAATTGGCTGAATTGAATGATATTGCTTAATTGTATTTTTGTGCAACAAATACAGTAGTAACGTGGCTTTAATGGGCGTTATCCGTATTTTTTGCAATGGCGTAAAACTTACAGCTACCCACTAATGGGCACTCCTACGTGGTTTATGTTGCTTTAATGCCCAGTCCACATGTTCTCTTACTATTCCTGATTGGTGGTTTTGTTTTTTTATTAATGCACTCATAGTCGATTCTGATGCTTGGCTGTTTCCTAATGCGACGGCAATATTTCTAAGCCAGCGAATATAACCGATACGTCTAATTGCTGATCCCTCCATCTTTTTTAGGAACTCACTTTCAGTCCAGCTAAATAGTTCGGTTAACTGACTATTATTTAGGTTGTGGCGAGGATTGTAGTCCTTTTCTGTTGACAGCCTGGCAAATCGATTCCAAGGGCAAATAAGCTGGCAGTCATCACAGCCATAAATTCTATTACCAATTGAGGCGCGTAGATGCTCTGGAATTGAGCCGTGTAATTCTATGGTTAAATATGAGATACATAGGCGTGCATCAACCTGGTAGGGAGCAACAATGGCCTGGGTGGGGCAAATATCTATACAAGCGACACAGTTTCCACAATGATCAGTGACTGCTGTATCTGTTGGTAAAGGAATATTGGTATAGATTTCACCTAGAAAGAACCAGGATCCTGCTTTACGGTTAATGATATTTGAGTGTTTACCTATCCAACCTAGGCCAGCTTTTTCTGCTATGGCTTTTTCTAGAACGGGGGCACTATCAACAAATGCACGGTAACCAAACTGTCCATATTCTGATTCTATATTTTTTGCTAATTTTTGCAGTTTATTACGCATAATTTTATGATAATCTCTACCTAATGCATAACGGGAGATAAACGCCGTAATAGGGTTATCTATTGCTTGTTGTATTTTCTCTGCTGTTTCTGGCAAGTAGTCCATGCGCACAGAAATAATGCTTACAGTTTGGTTTACTAATAATGCTGGGCGACTTCTTTTTAGGCCATGTTTATGCATGTAGTCCATAGTGCCATGAAACCCTTTTGCAACCCAGTTGTGTAGGTGAGTCTCTGCTGTATGTAGCTTGGTATCTGTAATGCCGACTTGTTGAAACCCTAACTCCTTTCCCCATTGTTTTATTTTTACAGACAGTTCTTTGTTGTTTTGCGAGTTTATTTTGTACATAAGGGAGATGGAAATATAATACAGGTCTAAACGACTATTTTAACTAAACCCATGCAGAATTTACCGAATAATTTATATTTAGCTGAGCAAGTAAGAGAAATGGATCGTATGGCTATTGCGGATTATGCTATTCCAGGTATTGATCTTATGCGTAAAGCTGGTCAGGTGGTTTTTGATTTAATTCAGGAACATTATTCTACCAGGGCTATCACTATTTTTTGTGGCGCAGGTAATAATGCCGGTGATGGTTATGTGGCTGCAACATTAGCCAGGCAAGCAGGGCTGGATGTTAAGGTGTATTATTTATCTAACCCTGATAAATTGAAAGGTGATGCAGCGACAGCTTATCAGGATTATATTGCTGTGGGAGGGCAGTTACTTGGCTTTGAAAGTCGTTTAAAATTAGTTGATGGTATTATTGTTGACGCGTTATTAGGGACAGGTTTGGATCGAGTGGTTTCAGGCCGTTATGCAGAGGCTGTTGCTCTCATTAATCAGTCTGGAATGCCTGTTGTGGCTGTTGATATTCCTTCTGGTTTATATGCCGATACGGGAGTGGTAATGGGTTGCTGTATTAAGGCGTTATGGACAGTAACTTTTATTGGCCTTAAGCAAGGGATGTTTACTGGTATTGCTGCTGATTATTGTGGACAGATTATTTATTCGTCCTTGAATATACCTGATACTATTTTTAAAGCATTGACCCCAGCCGCGACATTAATATCACAGCCTTTATTATCTAAACGGCTACTTACTGCGCATAAAGGTCATTATGGTCATGTATTACTGATAGGGGGTGATGATGGCTTTACTGGCGCAATACGCCTGGCTGCAGAAGCTAGTCAGAGAATAGGTGCAGGCTTAGTTTCTATTGCAACACGTAAAAGCCATGCGAACTACATTAATATTGCTAGACCTGAGTTAATGTGTCATGGGGTTGATAATGCTGATCAATTAAAACATTTAATAGACCTGGCTTCTGTAGTCGTTATTGGCCCAGGTTTAGGGCAGTCAAAATGGGCGCAAGATTTATTTGATTGTGTCGTTAGTAGCGACAAGGCTTTAGTTATTGATGCGGATGCACTTAATTTATTAGCTAAACGCCCACTACAACGTGATAACTGGATATTAACACCACACCCAGGTGAGGCTACTCGATTATTAGCTTGTTCCACCGTTGATATTGCTAATAATAGGTTTTTAGCCGTGGCACAATTACAAAAACAATATGCGGGTATTGTTGTGTTGAAAGGTGCAGGTACTTTGATTGCTAATGGTGAGGAAATAACAGTATCAACAACAGGAAACCCTGGGATGGCAAGTGGTGGGATGGGGGATGTGCTTGCTGGTATGATTGCGGGTTTAGTTGCACAAAAATATGTTTTAAATCAGGCGGCAAAAATGGCTGTTTATTTGCATGGTGAGGCGGCTGATTTATCCGCACAGGCAGAAGGAGAAAGAGGAATGTTGGCGAGTGATTTAATGCCTTTTATTAGAAAATTGATGAATAGATGAAAATAAAATTATTAAATGAACATGAAACTGAGTTATTAGGTGCCGAATTATGGCGAATATTGCCAAAAAAATGTCTGGTTTTTCTTAAGGGAAATTTAGGTGCAGGAAAAACCACTTTAACGCGCGCTGTGCTGAAAGCTGCGGGTCATAAGGGGGCTGTTAAAAGCCCAACTTATACATTGGTTGAAGAGTATGATATTTCTGGCAGCAAAGTATTTCATTTTGACCTGTATCGAGTGCAAGACCCTGAGGAGTTAGAATGGATTGGGATAAGGGATTATTTAGCGCAACAAAGCCTCTGTTTTATTGAATGGGCTGAGTTGGGAAAAGGGTTTTTACCTAAGCCAGATATAGAGTTATCTATAGAGGTGGAAGGTGAGGGACGGACTATTAGTTTAAATATTACCAATAAAAAAATGTTTTCTAATATAATTCTATACTGGAAAAACAAAGACATAGTGCTATAATTTAAACGAGAATATTATTATGGTTAATAGATATGTTTAAATTCTTAAAATTAATAATTGCGTGCTTGTTGCTAACTCTGGCTTTAACGGCTCAGGCTGAGCTTGTGCGTGTTGATTCTTTGCGCTATTGGACTGCACCTAATCATACGCGGATGGTTTTTGATGTGACAACTCCTGTTGTCCACCAGGTTTTTTTATTGAAGAATCCATCCCGTTTAGTTATCGATTTTAAACAAGCTAAACTTTCAAAAGTACTGCCACAACCACCTAAAAATCATACCTTATTTAGCCGAGTGCGTAGTGCTGTTCGACATAAGGTTGATTTGAGGGTTGTTGTTGATTTAAAAGCTGATGTGACCCCTAAAAGCTTTGCTTTGTCACCGAGCAAAGGGTATGGGAATCGTTTAGTTGTTGATTTATACAATAAAGCTATATCAAGGGCTGGAACAAATAAAAAATCAACAGCTACCAGTAATAGGGTGACAAAAACAGTCAAAAATAACGCAAGAGATATTATTATTGCCATTGATGCTGGGCATGGAGGTGAGGATCCGGGGGCGCATGGTCCGAAAGGAACGCAGGAAAAAAAGGTTGTATTTTCAATTGCTAAAAAACTGGCAGGACTCATTAATAAAAAGCCGGGTATGAAGGCTGTTATGGTCAGAAAGGGTGATTATTACATTAAACTAAGAAAACGAATGCAAATCGCACGGGCTGCCAAAGCTGATCTTTTTGTTTCTATTCATGCGGATGCTTTTAAAAATTCTAAAGTAAAAGGAGCTTCAGTTTTTACTTTGTCTAACCGAGGGGCTTCTAGTGAGGCGGCTCGCTGGTTAGCTAAACATGAAAACTCGGCAGATTTGGTCGGTGGTGTGAGCTTGACTGATAAGGGTGATATTTTAGCAACCGTATTAATGGACTTATCACAAACAGCAACTAAAGAAGCCAGTAGAAAGGTTGCAGGAAAAGTTTTAAAGAACTTTAAATCAATTGGAAATTTACATAAAGGTCATGTGCAAAAGGCTGGTTTTATGGTTTTAAAATCACCAGATATTCCTTCTATTTTAGTTGAAACTGCTTTTATTTCTAACCCTACTGAAGAACGTAAACTGAAAAGTACTAGACACCAGTCAAAAATGGCAAAAGCTATTTATAAAGGAATTGTCAATTATTTTAATCAATATGCACCGGAAGGTACTTATATTGCGTTAAATGCTAGCCAAAAACATATTGTTTCTAGGGGAGAGACTTTGTCGGGTGTTGCACATCATTATGGTGTGACAATGCGCTCTATTAAATTAGTTAATAAACTGGCAAGTAGCCAGGTAAAAGTAGGGCAGGTATTAGAAATACCTAGGGGCTAATTTTAGTCGCATGGTAATGAGGTAACTATGTGCTGTGGAAAAACTTTATTTTAAGGTATCATAAGTATATTGGATAATGATTAATTAGGGTTTTTGAATGATTAAGGTTTTGCTGGTTGATGATCATGAATTAGTAAGAACAGGAATTGAAGCATTGCTAAATTCTCAGGAGGATATTGCTGTCGTCGGCGTATCTAATTGTGGCGAGCGGGCTCTTGATATGTTGGCAAAAATTACACCAGATGTGATTTTGATGGATGTGAATATGCCAGGAATTGGTGGCGTTGAGGCTTGTCGTCGAGTACTACAGAGGTACCCAGATGTTAAAATAATCGCTTTATCTGTCCTTAAAGATGGACCTATTCCTCAGCAGTTATTAAAGTTAGGAGCTTTAGGTTTTATCTCCAAAGGCTCGGCTGTGGAGGAAATGATAACTGCAATTCGGGCGGTTTATAAAGGTGAACGTTATTTATGCGCCGAAGTTGCTAGTAACCTTGCTTTTCAAGGGGTGCCTGGTGCTAATGAGTCACCTTTTAAAAAGCTGTCACAAAGAGAATCTGAAGTGACTAATTTAATACTACAAGGTAAGAGTATTAAAGAAATGTCTGATATGCTGGTACTCAGTGATAAAACAATTAATACGTATCGTTACCGTTTATATGACAAGTTAAAAATAAAAAATGACGTCGAACTTACTCGCTTAGCTGTTAAATTTAAACATATCGATAGTGGACTTATTTAGCCACACTATCAAGTTAAATATTTTTTCTTTTGTAGGGTGGATTAGCGATAGCGTGACCCACCATTTTCAAAGATTTGTCGGATTTAGGCTTATCAACTCCACATCCGTGACTGCGCGAAGTATATATCTTGGGTTCTAGCCTAGGTCTTTAGCTAACCAAGGACCAACGACTTGACTTACAGGCAAGGGTAAGCGTTTCCATGCAGCAATAAACATCTGGTACTTTGGGTTGAGTGGGTTAATATCTGGAATGCTATCTGATTTAACTAAGTGAAATTCATAAAATAATGGTTTTGGCTCAAAACCCCAGTGTTTTTTGAAACGATAGGAGCCAGTACCTTCTTTGCTACGTCCATAATCAAAAATCTTTATACCTTTTTCTACCGCTCTACGCATAACTTCCCAATACATAAAATCATTGCCTTGTACAGCGCGTGCATATTCAGTACCTCCACCATAGTAGGGTAGTACCTCATCTTTAAAATAAAAACTCATAACGCTAGCTATCAGGGTTCCATTTTTATCTAGCACTGTTAAAATCGCACACTGCTCTTTAAAAACCTGTTTTAAAAGGACAAAGTATTTTTTTGCAAACACAGGGGTTCCAAGGTTTCTTACACTGCTTGAGTAAGCTTGGTAAAATCTATCTATTTCTGAATCAATTTCACTGACAAGCCCTGCTTTTATGCCTTTTCTTATGACTGCTCTTTGTTTACGGGGGATAGCAAGCATATTTTTTTCTTCATCTTCTGCCAGCTCTTTTCTAAAAGTAACATAAAGTTCTTTGTGTGGGCGACTCGGAGTTAATTGTGTTTGATTGCGCATTTCTAAATGGTCAACCCCCAGCTCTTCAGCTAACTCACAAGCTTTTTGATCTAGTTGATCATAAGTTTCCTTGTTATTTGCAACAATTCCTCCGTAAACACAAAAAGCACATGAGCTTAAAGAATTTCCAAATAGAAAGCTTTTAATATGGACTAAGGGTAAAATTCCGGTTATTTTCCCTTGCTCTTCGGTATATAAAAAATAAGTTTTATGGCCAAACGCCTTTTCTATCACTTCTTTCCAACCGGCTTTGTGGAAAAAAGTAGCGGAAGAAGAATTTTCAACAAATTCATCCCATTGCTGAATAGAGGAGTCATCTAATGTTTTAATCATTTAAAACCTTTAAAGTAAATAGTGAAAAAATTGAAGAGTTATGGTACTTAATTTATGGTTTAATAAATATATTTTCCATGGTATCCCAATCAAAATCAGTTAATAAATAACGAATTCGTTGTTCCATTTTATGTAAATTTAAGTAATGTCTAAACCTTGTTTTAAGATTGATCCCTTGTTGCTTCGGCTGGTCAGGATCAATTTCCCATGGGTGGCAATAAAATATTGCTGATTTGTTATCAGAGTTAATATGGCGAAAGGCCCATTTTGAAAAAATATAGGGGTAAAATCTAAAAAAACCACCTCCACCACAAGGGAAGTTTTTTTGTCCAACTTTTACAGTTGTTATGGGTATTTCTAAAAAATCAGAATTAGCGAGAGGCTGATAACAAAATCGTGGGGCATCAGGAATACCATATAGATCATGTTTGACAGGATAAACACTAGAGCTGTATTTAAAGCCTTCCTCAGCTAAAATATCATGTGCCCATAAATTATCGGCATTAATCGAATAGCTGGCTGCTCGGTAGCCTTTTACCTGTTTTCCAGCAAGATCTTCTAATATTTTTTTTGTGCGATTAATATCTGCTCTAAACTGATCAGGTGTTTGCTCTGTTACTCTAATGTGCTCATACCCATGACAAGCAAGTTCGTGCCCTTCTGATACGATGCGTTTAATTAATGAGGGGTACCGTTCTGCAACCCAACCTAAAGTGAAGAAAGTCGCTTTGGTATCAAACTCAGTTAAAGTATCTAATATTTTATGAGTGTTTTGTTCTACGCGATGATCTAAATTATCCCATTTTTTTTTATCAACATAAGGTTCAAATGCAGAGACTTGAAAATAGTCTTCAACATCTATTGTCATCGCATTTTTTATAGTTTTATTTGGCATATTTGTATGTGAAATAAGTCAATTATTAGTTATAAGCATCATCTAAATCAAGTTGTATTAAAATAGCCTTTCGTAGTAAAGCACGCTCTTTATTAACTATTTGAGTTAAATCCTTTACTTGTTTTTCTAATAGATCAATTCTTTGGTTTTGATCCTGTGTTAGTGGCTGTACCGAGTTTAGGTGATGGTTATCATCAGTATTATCTACTACGGCTTGTTCATCTGTAGAAATAGAGTTGTAATCAGCTTCAATCTCCTTGATGACGTGTTTTATACTTTTAAGGTCAATAACTGAAAGTTCTTCTAAATACCCATATAATAATATTCTGTCACAAAGTGTATTGATAAGTCTTGGAATACCTTTGGTAAACTGATAAATATCAGGAAAAATATTATCTTCAAATCGAGGGTTATTTTTCCACCCTGCCTTGCTGAGCCTAAAAGTAATGTATTGTTGTATTTCCTCTTGTTCAATGGCTTTAAGGTGGTGGGTGGCAACGATTCGTTGTTTTACCTGTTCCATGCCTGGTGAATAAAGTTGTCGACCTAATTCCTCTTGGCCGACTAAAAATATTTGTAAAATAGGTCTGCCTTCCCATTCAAAATTTGACAGCATTCGTAGCTCTTCAATCGATTGCTTAGGCAGGTTTTGAGCTTCATCAACCACAAGCAGTACACGTTTACCTTTTTTGCCACTTTCTTTAAAAAAAGTTTCTAATCGAGATAACAAAATAGCTTTATTATCATCATATTCATAAGCCAGTTTGAAAACAGTTGAAAGCATGCGTAAAGTATCATCAGCCCCCACTTGCGAAGTAACCATGACCCCAATAATTATTTTTTGATCTTGTTTTAATGATTCAAAAAGCTCTTTAACCAGCATCGTTTTTCCAGTGCCGGCCATGCCTGTAACGACTACAAAGCCTTCTCCCTGAACCAAGCCGTAGCGTAAGTAAGCTTTAGCTCTTTTATGTCCAGCACTATCAAAAAAGAAATCTAGGTTAGCATTTAACTGAAATGGGTTTTGAGTAAGGCTATAAAAACTTTTATACATATTAATATTGGAGTGTCAGAGTGGCAGTAATTCTATTTTCTGAATATTTATTAAAACTATCTGATGAACTTTGATCTACAAAACGATACTCAATACTGCCATTTAGGCGAGATAAAATATTACGAGTGACAGAGGCCGAGAAATTAAACCGTTTATCAGAAAAGCTATTTAAGCCATCAGATTGGGTTTTTTGCCAGCCTATTTGTAGGTTTGAGCTAGTTCGCTTTATAAATTTCCAGTTCCAGCTTGTTGATAAGCCAGTGACTTTCTCATCATTACCTGATAATTCAAAAGTTCTTAAGGTTCTGTAGGCATTCGCTGAAATATTACTTTTCCCTGTTTGAAATGAGAATGAAATATCAGCTGTTTTGCTTACAAAAACTTCATTAGTTAATGTGGGTAGTGCTGTGTTCCGGGAAAATAAAGGGGATGTGTTGTTTGAGGTGCTTACTACTTGTTGATCAAGTAATATCTGTTGGGTTGTTGTTGTATCCTCAGAGTAGCGTATTGTCCATTCTGTTCGACGAGTGTTGTAGTTAAGCTCGGTATTCCAGGTATTACCTGTGTTTAACCCTATATCATTATTAGAGTAGGTGCTTATCCAGTGCAAACGATTAAAGGGTGATATTTCAACAGTAATAAATTTATTGTTACCATAGCCTGCTTCAACTCTAAGACGTTGGCTTGGTTCCCATTGACCACCAAAGGTATAAGAAATACCATTATTACTGCTATTAGAGTTAGTGGCAAATGAATTATTACTATAGCCAGCACGGGCAAAAATACTATACTTTCTACCGATGGCGTATCTTACTTCTAACTGTGAGTTCTGAAAACTGACATTTTCACTTCCACTATTGTTTCTATCGCTATTGTTAAATAAAAATGACCAGCTAAATAATGAAAAATCATGTCCACTGTTTAAAGATATATTTTGAGACAAAGAATTAGTATTTGATAGGCTGTTTTGTCCTGATGAACTAACTTTATCATAGGTTAATCTAACTTCACCATCAGCAAACCCTTTAAAATGGGGTGCCCAGTAGGGGGATAGTTTAAATGTTGAAATTGTTGAGCTATTACCACTTCCTGAGATATTGTCTCCAGCTATTTGCCTATTAGAATTATTTTGCTGACTAATAGAGGAGCTGGAATCTACAAATAACCTTTTTTTAACAAGTTCATAATTAGAATTCATTTGTAATTGATTGTTAAGCTCTACACTGGAGCTACCTCGAGCATTATAAAGCCCTTGTAAATTATAGTTTAAATCAAATGAACTTCTGGATGAAGAACCATTAATTAATACCCCAGGATTTACTTCTGTTACTAAGGCTGAAGCTCTATTGGTATCAGATAAAGTGATATTATCAGAATAAATTTGCTTAACATTTATATTAGGGCGTATTAACCAATTTAAAGCAAATGCTGGCTGCTGATAGACAACTATTGAAGCTGTAGACGCGCATAAAAGTATAGTTCGGGTTAATTGAGACATCATAAATTAATAATGACCATAACCATAATAGCCTGCATTAAGCGTTCGTTGTGCTTTGTTTAAAACACCTAGCACAATATCAGAACAATTTTGTAATTTCTTAGTTGACTCAAGAACAAAGCTCTGAGGTGTTTTTTCTGCTGCCACCACTAAAATAACTTGTCCCATTTGACTTGCTAAAACTTCAGCTTGAGTTGTTGCTAGTAGTGGAGGCGTATCAAAAATAACAATCCTGTCCGAGTAGCGTGAACTTAATTCTTTGGAAAGCGCAATCATTTTGTCGCTTGCCAATAACTCAGTTGAGAATTTATGACTTTTTCCAGCGGTAATAATTCGAAGCCCCGGAATTTCAGTTTGTAAAATAATATCTGATAACTGCAGAGTATCCGTCTCAAGGAAATCGATTAAACCAATTTTACTTTTTATACCTAATACTTTGGCTATGGAAGGCTTGGCTACATCAGCATCAATTAATAAAACTTTTTTATCCATTTCAGCTGCAATACTAAGTGCAAGGTTGATTGAAGTGAATGTTTTTCCTTCGCCAGGAACGCTACTGGTAATTAAAATTAAATTAGAGTTTTTAATATCACGCTTTCTAGTACCTAA
The DNA here is from genome assembly GCA_024277935.1 of Gammaproteobacteria bacterium. Lineage (GTDB taxonomy): Bacteria > Pseudomonadota > Gammaproteobacteria > Methylococcales > Methylomonadaceae > QPIN01. Next base: position 61,644 of record JAJRUF010000133.1, on the reverse strand, counting down.
TGCATTGGTAACTAATGGTCTTTTAATGTTTCTATATTCTTCGGCAATTCTACTGTGGGAATCATCAACCCTAATAAAACCATGTGCATGCAAATAATCCCAATCAAAATTTATAATATCACCTGGTTTTTTGTATTCAGGTGACTCAGTTCTGGGTGAATCATTTTTATATTCTTTTTCGGAAGCTGTATCTTTTAGCTTTTTGCTTTCTAGTAATTTAGACTTTTCAAAAGCTTTTTCTAACATATTCATCAATAAATACCTCTAGGCACTATGCAAAAGTCTTTGACATCATGATTCCAATGTAGCTAAATAATAATAATGTATTAGCTAAAGTAAATAAAATCAAACGACTACGGTTTTTCTTAGCTTGAGCACTACTAACAACTTCAGAAACGCTCCCTAAGATAGGAAGTCCCGTTACATCTCTTAAATGCTTGGCTTCTACAAAGGAAGGGTTTATAAACACCATTAATAGTGCAAGGGCAGTACCAGCAGCAAGACCTATAATTAAAATAGCTGAATATAAAATTAACCTTTTAGGTGAAGATGGTGTCTCAGGCATATTTGCAGGGTCAACTACTTTAAATTTTAATGCAGAAACCTGTGTATCAACGCTACTCGACATGCGAGCCTGTTCTCTACGGTCTATTAGAGCCAGGTAGTTCTTTTTAATGGTGTCATAGTCTCTATTAAGATTTTCCATTTCTGTTTCTACTGATAAGCGAGTATTAAACTGCTCGTCCTCTTTGGTAAGCTTGTTTTTTAGAGAATAGATTCTTGCGTTAATAGTTGCTATTTCTGTATCAATCTTGTTAAGCTCAATTTTAATCGACTGTACATAAGGGCTAGCCATTGCCATTGATGAGGCGCCATCTTCTTTTTCCTGTTCCTCTTTACGTTTTTTCAACGCTTTGAGTTCAGCGTTAATAGAAGCAATATTAGGGTGGTTTTCTGTGTATTTAAGTAGTAATTCATTTTTTCTTTTTTTCAATTGTGAAATTCGGATTCCTTCAAATGAATTATCAGCCTCCTCACCCGTTAAGCCCCATTTCTCACCTGATGCAAGTGCTTCTTTTAGTTGGCTTTTTAACACCTGTTTTCGGGATAAAATTTCAGAAAGTTTCATTTTAGAAACTTCTATTTTCTGCCTAACAGCTTGAATAATATTAACCTGTCCTTCTCCTGCTTGTCCTGGAAGTAAGCCTATATTGTCTCTTTTAAAATTTTCTTTTGCTCTCTCTGCATTTCGAAGCCTTTGTTCATATTCTCTAATTTGATTATCAATAAACCTTTGAGCAGAATCTACATCACCTAGAGTAGAGCTTTGAGCTTGTTCTGAAAAAATAGATAAAACAGCTTGAACAACATTTTTAGCATTCTGAGGATCTTTAGATTCATAAGTAATAGAAAACATTTCTCCGCGTCCCCCACTAATTTTAAGAGATTCTTTTAATTTATTTATAACGGAGTGAATTTTAGGTTCAGAGGAGCGGTTAACATCCATGCCTGCTGTTTCAGCAATTCGCAGCATGTTTTCTTGAGTAAACATAAGCTTCTTCATAATTGAAACTAAACCTCGAACATCGGATTGAATAGCCAAGCCTCGCAATAGAGGTCTAAGCATGGTTCGGGTATCAACATGAACTTTGGCAGAAGATTGATAGATATTAGGCATTTTATAGACAAATGCCCATCCACCAATACAAATAACCCAAGCAACAACAGTGATTATCCATTTATGACGAATAATGCCTTTTGCAAAATAAAGAATTTCAGAAAACTGATCTAACATATAATTTTTCTATTTTTGAACGACAAGCTAAAAATTGGGTTATTAATAATATTTTGTTATATTTTTTCAATATCAAAAGAAAGCTTCAGGTACAATCAGAATATCACCGGGTAAGATGTTGACATTTGCAGATAAATCACCATCTTAAAGTAAATCATCAATTTTTACACCAAATTGATATTTTTTGCCGTCAATTGTTCTTAAAATACTAGACCTATTTCCATCTGCATATTGTCCAATACCACCTAACTGAATGATTAGGTCTAATAAAGTCATTTCTTTTCTATAAGGAAATGTTTTTGCAGAATATCTAGATATTCCACCACTAGAGCCTCTACCACTAGAGATCCCACTACTGCCACTGTTGATTTGACCTATAACCCTAACTTGTTGGGCATAAATACCCTGAAAGCCATTAACAATAACTGAAACTAATGGGTCTCTAACAAATTTACTTAGACTTTTTTCAATATCTCTTGCCAATTGAGAAGGTGTTTTTCCTGTTACCAGCAAATCATCAATAAGAGGTGTGCTAATTTTCCCATCAGGTCTAACGGTAATAGATTTTGAAATATCTGGGTTATCCCAAACAAAAATCTCTAAATTATCACCTGGCCCAATAATATATGTGTAGTCATCAGGTATTTTTACTTTGTCACTTAAGGGAGGGTGCGCACAACTTATTATAAATAACGTTGATAGTAGTATGACTATCGTTTTAAACCTAAACATACTGAAACTCCACAATAAAAATATAATTCATTTGATACCTTAAATATAGTTAGATATTTTACTTTAATGTAAAATATTCTGTAAAAATTATTTATTTTTTAGTTTAGCTAATAATTTTTCAATTAAAACCTTTTCTGCAAAGCTTCTTCCTTTTCCTAAAAATAGAGCCTGTTTTAATTCTAAAGTAGCAGACATCTTGTCACCTAAAAGATTATAAGCAACAGCCAAATGGTAACGAAATACAGGTGTATTAGGTGCAAGGATAATGACTTTTTTAAAGATAGCTAAAGCATTTTCCAGTTCACCTGATTTTAATTGTGCCCAGCCATAAGTATCTAGAAAATAGGGGTGTTTTGATTGTTTAAAAGAGGCGACAATTTATATGGCTTTGTTAATATTTTCAGTGCCCCCCAAATGGTCTAGCAGTATTGTTGCCAAGTTGTTTTTTGCCACATTATGGCTTGGATTAATAGATAATATTTTTTCGTACAGTTCAGCTGATTTATCAAAAATATGATCTTTTTCATAGCTTGAAGCTAAGTTAAGCATGATGTTGATATTATTCGGGTTAATTTGTAGGCCTTTATGATAGGCTTTATATTTATTTTTATTGTCCCCAATAAGACTGTATAAGTGTCCTAACTTACTATAAAGAGCTGTGCTTTTTGTGGTTTGCTGTTGTTCTATTGTTTTGTTGATAAGGCTAATGGCTTTTTTGTACTTCTTATCAGAAGTTAATAGCTGGCTCTTTAAAATAATAGGAAAAACATTGTTTGGGTTGTTTTTGATTAAGCCATCCAAATAAGTCATCATTTTTGAGGGTTGCTTTAATTGTAAATAACAATCAGCCATACCTGTTAAAGCATCTTTTAACCAAGGTGCTTTAGCTAATAAATTTTTGTAAGCAATAATGGCTTCCTGGTATTTCTTTTGTCGTTGAAGTGACGTTGCCGTTAAATAGTCAGCTAAGAATACACCGTTTTTTTGTAATCCAATTTTAGTGATATATTTATCAGCTAGATCATAATTATCAGCATTAAAATTTAATTCAACTAATTGGGTTAAAATTTTAAGGTTGTTAGGTAATAAGCTTAACGCTCTTTGTAAAATCTCAATGGCATATTGGGAGTGGTTCTCACTGACTTCTTTATTAACGATAAAATTTAAAGCCTGCAAGTTTATGGGGTTGATTTTTAAAGCACTTTCATAATTAATAGCCGCTTTATCCAAGTCACCCTGAATTTGATTAATTCTTCCTAATAGAGAAAGTGCTGAATCCATTTTTGGTTTTTGCCACAGTACCTCTTCTAATAGTTTTTTTGCCTCACTTAGTTGATTTAAAGACATCTGAATTTCAGACTTCAAGACTTTGGCATCGTTATTTTCAGAGTTGTTATTTAATATTTTATCTATATAGCTTAAAGCCTTTGTTGTATTTTTATTGCGAAAAGCTAACTCTGCTAAAAATAGATTTAAAGGCTCTTTGTCCTTATCCTCTATATTGCTATTGGCTAATGCTGAAGTAAGAATATCGTGAGCTTTGCTTTCCTTGTTTCTTAAAAGCAGCCACTTTGAGAGTGTTATTAAGTTTTTATAATTGTCTTTATTTGTAGCAATAAAACTATCAAATTTAGCCATCGCTTTTTCTTCACTGGCAGAATAAAGAAAATTTAACAGGACTATTTTTAGTTTAATTAACTTAGGATGATCTTGGATAAGTTGATTTAAAGTCTCTTCCGCTTTTTTAGGTTTTTTGGCAGTTTGATAGACTTTAGCTAAAGTAAATTTAATTTGTATATTGTCAGGTTTCATTTTGACTAGTTTTTCATAGTCTGCTACCACAGCATTAGTATCATTTTTCTGCGAATCTATCTGGATTTTCAATAAATGTAGTGAGATATTTTCACTGTTCTTTAGTAGAGCGGGTGATAATATAGCTAATGCTTGATCAAATGATTTTTGTTTGATCAGCATCATTACCTTTAATGATAATGCATCAATATTTTCACTGTCTTTTTTTAAAATATCATCAACAAGTGCCAGTGCTTCGTCATTTTTTTTCTGCCTAATTAAAATAGAGGCTTTGATGGCTTGAGCGTCAAGTTGTTCAGGGTTTTTAGCTAATATATCCTCTATTTCCTTTGATGCACCTTCTACGTCATTAAACAATAACAGTACCTTGCTTAGTTTTAATTTTACTTTGGTTTTTTCTGGGTTTAATTTAACTGCTTCCTGCAAATTAGCTTTCATTGCTTTATATTTTTTGCCTTTTTCATCTAGCAAAGCCAAGTAATAGTAAGGTTCTGCCAGAGAAGGGTCTTCCTGGATGGCACTTTTAATTTCTAATTCGGATTCTTTATATTTACCTTGATCAAAAAGAGCGATTCCGTGCTCTAAATATTGCCCCTTTTTCCGCTCTTCACAAGCAAGAATATTCAGGCATAAAGCTATTAGAATAAGTGTTGATGATATTTTTTTCATAATAAAACCGTAAGCTGAAAGCATAAAATAAGGTGGTTTTTAAAATAAGACCTTTTGATTAAAGGTTCTTTATTTTGACAATTTCTAACATCATACCGTACTCTAGACTATTTTTTGAAGCTTACTGGAAATAAATATACCAAAAGCGGTGCCTTATTCTCTTTTGGTGGTCTAAAATAGATTCTAAGAATATATACTTTAAGGCTGTCACAAACACATACAAAGTATAGATTAATACCTCCTTTTTTACTTAATTTAAAATAATATGGACAATAAAACAATATTAGTTACAGGCGGTGCTGGTTATATAGGTAGCCATGCATGTGTTGAATTATTAAATGCTGGATATGATGTTATCGTTATTGATAATTTATCTAATAGTAAAGCTGAGTCACTTAATCGAGTAGAAACAATTACCGCTAAGAGCATCACTTTTTATGAAACAGATATTTGTAATAAAGAGGGTTTAACACAAATATTTTTACAGCATGATATTTATGCTGTGATGCATTTTGCTGGTCTAAAATCTGTCGGTGAATCATGCCAGCAACCTTTAAGATATTACCAAAATAATGTCTATGGATCCTTGATTCTTACAGAAGTGATGGAGAAAGCTAATGTTAAAAACCTGATTTTTAGCTCTTCAGCCACTGTTTATGGAGAGCCTGATACGGTTCAATATTCAGAAGATTTACCCGTTTATGGTGCAACTAATCCTTATGGTAAATCAAAAGCTATGGTTGAAGATATTCTTAAAGATTTATCTGCAGCCGATAAACAGCTCAATTCAACAATACCTTGGAATATTAAGTTGTTACGGTATTTTAACCCAATTGGTGCGCATGAAAGTGGCATGATAGGTGAGGACCCTAATGGGATCCCTAATAATTTAATACCTTATGTTTCACAAGTGGCTGTAGGCAAATTAAAGCAACTTTCAGTATTTGGGAACGATTACCCAACAAAAGATGGGACGGGCGTTAGAGATTATATTCATGTTGTTGACCTTGTAAAAGGGCACCTTAAGGCACTTAATGCAATTGAAGCGGATTTAACTGGGGTTGGTGGTTGTAAAGCTTATAATTTGGGGACAGGTTGTGGTTATAGTGTGTTAGAAATTATCCAGAGTTTTGAAGATTTGACCGGAAAAAAAATAAACTATCAATTTGTTCCTCGCCGTACAGGGGATGTTGCTGAAAATTATGCAGACCCGTCACTTGCACTCAAAGAGCTGGGCTGGAAGACCGAAAAAAATCTTCAGGATATGGTGAGTGATACGTGGCGGTGGCAGTCTCAAAATCCACAAGGCTATTCGGATAATTAATAGCTAAAGTTTTGGAGTTTGATATTAAGTAGAGGGTCAAAATTATTTTAACATTTCGAAATAGTAAATTTTGGAAGTGGAGCTATAGTCTCGTACGAGTCAGGCGAGGCTAAAGCCTCACTTCCAAATGTTAGAATAAGGAGGCAGCCACGATTGAGAAATCGTCGCTACTTTCCATGCCTGGATGATTCAAGTAGCGAATATGCCCTTTTGAACCGAAGAAGCGTTCAAAAATAAGCAAAGTCCTTTATACAGTAAACCTCAACTTTAGTTGCAACTCAAAAAAAGCACATGCCCTAGTATTCAAAGTCGGTTTTTAGAGTGCTTTACCTACCTGCGTTACTAAAAATTTCCGTAGTGGGAATGTGCAAGGTATAATAGCCACATATTTATTTGGTTACGGATAAGTTTTAGCCAACACTCGATTTATTGCTTTAAAGCCTCTTTAGAGGGAGCTGATGAGTGGGTGGAATTGGTTCTTTTAACTATATAATATATAGTAACTGAAACTTATGGGTAATCAGGTGTATTTATAAGAAGAATTAACTAGGTAGATATTTGATGGAAAAGCCGCATAGTTTTACGCGTGAAGAGTTACTAAAATCTGGCAGAGGGGAGCTTTATGGTCCCGACAATGCACAATTACCACTTCCCCCCATGTTAATGATGGATCGAGTTATTAAAATAACTGATGAAGGCGGAAAGTATGGTAAAGGTGAGATAATTGCTGAACTTGATATAACACCAGATTTATGGTTTTTTGATTGTCACTTTCAAGGCGACCCAGTAATGCCTGGGTGTTTAGGCCTCGATGCTATGTGGCAATTAATTGGGTTTTGGCTTTGTTGGGCTGGTGGCCCAGGTAAAGGCCGAGCATTGGGTTGTGGTGAGGTTAAATTTACCGGTCAAGTATTACCTACTGCTAAAAAAGTGACTTATAAATTAGATTTAAAGCGTGTCATTATGCGCAAATTGGTTATGGGTATTGCTGATGCGACTATGGAAGTCGATGGAAAAGTAATTTATCAAGCAACTGATTTAAAGGTTGGATTATTTACGTCTACCCAAGATTTCTAGAGGATTAATCATGAAAAGAGTCGTTGTAACAGGTTTGGGTATTGTTTCTAGCATTGGAAATAATAGCAATGAAGTCACAGAGTCTTTAAAATTAGGTAAATCAGGTATTGTTCATGCAGATGTTTATGCAGAAATGGGCTTTAGAAGTCATGTTCATGGCTCTGTTGATATTGATTTAAGTGAGTTTATTGACCGTAAAGTTAAACGCTTTATGGGTGATGGTGCAGCCTATAATTACATTGCGATGCAACAAGCTGTTGAACACTCAGGTTTAACTGAAGACCAAGTTTCTAATTTTCGTACGGGTATCGTGATGGGGTCGGGGGGGCCATCAACCTCAAATGTGGTTGCTGCTGCCGATATATTACGAGAAAAAGGGGTTAAACGGGTTGGGCCTTATATGGTACCTCGCACTATGTCGAGTACAAATACAGCTTGTTTGGCAACACCCTTTAAAATTAAAGGTGTGAACTATTCAATTAGTTCAGCTTGTGCAACCAGTGCGCATTGTATAGGTCATGCGATGGAGTTGATTCAATTAGGCAAACAGGATGTAGTTTTTGCCGGTGGTGGCGAAGAACTGCATTGGACAATGTCTGTTTTGTTTGATGCAATGGGCGCTTTATCTTCAAAATATAATGATGCGCCAGAAACAGCGTCAAGGCCTTATGATGAAACCCGTGATGGATTTGTTATTGCGGGTGGTGGCGGTGTTTTAGTGATTGAAGAGCTGGAACATGCCAAGGCACGAGGTGCCAATATTATTGCCGAATTAGTCGGATATGGTGCCACATCCGATGGTTATGATATGGTGCAACCTTCGGGTGAAGGTGCGGTTCGTTGTATGCAACAGGCAATGGCAACGGTTGATGGGAAAATTGATTATATAAATGCGCATGGAACAAGTACACCTGTTGGTGATACCCGTGAGTTAGAAGCATTACGTACCGTATTTGGTGAAAATGTACCCAGTGTCAGTTCAACTAAATCATTAACAGGCCATGCTTTAGGTGCGGCAGGTGTTAATGAATCAATTTATTCATTATTAATGATGCAAGAAAACTTTTTAAGTGCATCGGCTAATATTAATAAACTAGACCCAGGCGCAGAAGGCATTCCTATTGTTAGAGAAAGGCAGGACAATGTGACATTAAATACCATTATGTCTAATAGTTTCGGCTTCGGGGGAACTAACGCAACGTTAATTTTTCAGCGGTATTCTTAAGAGCAGGTACAAGGTAAAAGGAAGAGTGATTTAAGTACTCTTCCTTTTGTATGGTAGCTTTTCTTTTTTGATCCTCCTTTCGCCTGCTCTTAAATATGCCCGCTCTAGCAAAAAAATCCAAAACTGAATTTAATAAATTACATAAACGACTGCGACGAAATGTTGGCGAAGCAATTGCTGATTATAATATGGTCGAGCAGGGCGATAAGATAATGGTGTGCTTATCTGGCGGCAAAGATTCCTTTGTTATGCTGGATATTTTGTTACATTTACAGAAAACAGCACCTATTGATTTTGAAATTATTGCCGTTAATTTAGACCAAAAACAACCCGGGTTTCCAGAGCACATCCTGCCAGAATATTTAACTTCTATCGAAGTTCCTTTCCATATTATTGAATATGACACTTACAGTATTGTCAAACGTGTTATTCCAGAGGGTAAAACGACTTGCAGTCTTTGTTCACGTTTAAGACGCGGTACTTTATATACCTTTGCCAAAGAACATAATATAAGTAAGATTGCACTAGGGCATCATCGTGATGATATTTTAGAAACTTATTTTCTAAATATGTTTTATGCGGGTAAATTAAAAGCAATGCCACCCAAGTTGTTAAGTGACGATAAACAAAATATTGTAATTAGGCCGCTGGCATACTGTAAAGAAAAAGATATTAGTCAATATGCCGCAATTAAGGAATTCCCCATTATTCCCTGTAATTTATGTGGCTCTCAAGAAAACTTGCAACGTCAAGCAATGAAAAAAATGCTGACGGGTTGGGATAAACAATTTCCAGGCCGACTGGAAACTATTTTTTCAAGTTTGCAAAATATTTCACCCTCACAGATGGCAGATACTCAGTTGTTTGATTTTGTAGGATTACAGCGAGGGGAACTAGATAGTCAGCAAGGGGTCTCTGATAATGCTGGGCTAGATATTTTAGAACGATAAGTGAATGCAAAACACAGCTTATTTGTTTTTTCCAATTTTATTAGCCATTTTTTACCTTATTCTAATTTATAAATATGCCACAAAAAATAATAAAACAATTCACATTTATTGCCTTTTTAATCGCGTCAATAACGGCTAATGCAGCACCAAAACCTATCGAACAATTAAAGTCATTTTTAGCCTCTACAACCACCTTAACAGCTGATTTCAAACAAGTCGTTTTAAATGAACAGGGCTACCCAGAGCAAACCAGTGAAGGTGAGTTTTATTTAAGTCGTCCTGGGAAATTTCGTTGGAGCTATAAAAAACCTTATATTCAGGAAATTGTCTCCAGTAATGGAAAAGTTTGGTTTTATGATGCGGATTTAGAACAAGTAACAATAAAGAAAATAGATGATTCATTAGGTTCAACTCCTGCTTTATTGCTAAGTGGTGAGATTGAACTGGAAGAAAACTTTATTCTTCAGCAACAAGGTATTGATGAAGGTTTGCAGTGGGTAAAATTGTCGCCAAAAAATGAAGATAGTAGCTTTAAATATATTCTTTTAGGGCTTGATAATGGCATTTTAGGGGGAATGGAGTTAAGCGATAATTTTGGCCAACTAACAAGAATTTATTTTACCAAGGTAAAGGTGAATCCTGTATTAGAAACATCAATTTTTGAGTTTAAAGCACCTGAAGGTGTTGATGTTTTTGAAAATTGATTTTCAAAAAATATTAATGAGCTAATAAATATGTTTGATGACTTTAGTAAGCCTTTAGCAGACCGAATGAGGCCTGTTATAGTGGACGATTATATAGGGCAAAAGCATATTTTAAAGCCTGGAAAACCGTTGTATGAAGCCGTAGTTGCTGGATGCTTACATTCAATGATTTTTTGGGGACCCCCAGGTACAGGAAAAACGACTTTAGCAAGAATGATAGCAAAGCATTCTGAAGCTGAGTTTATATCAATCTCTGCTGTTTTAGCCGGTGTCAAAGAAATTCGAACTGCTGTTGCTGACGCTAAGAAAACCCAATTACAACATAATAAACGGACGGTTTTATTTGTAGATGAGGTTCATCGCTTCAATAAATCCCAGCAAGATGCTTTTTTGCCACATGTTGAAGATGGTACTTTTTATTTTATTGGTGCAACAACAGAGAATCCCTCTTTTGCACTTAATAATGCTTTATTATCGAGAGCAAGAGTTTATGTGCTTAACGCATTAACTCAAGATGACTTGGTTGAAGTATTAAACCAAGCTTTGCAGGATAAAGATAAAGGTCTTGCTAGTTTAGGTATTAAAATATCGGAAGACTTAAAACAACAATTTGCGAGTACAGCCGATGGCGATGCGCGGAGGTTACTTAATTTATTAGAAATTGCTGTCGAACTTGCTGCTGCAAAATCTAGTCATGAAATTACTGAAGAAATTGCAACCGAAGTGCTTTCGGGTGGCGTTAGGCGGTTTGATAAGCAAGGTGAAGAGTTTTATAACCAAATATCAGCATTACATAAATCGGTTAGGGGGAGTTCGCCTGATGCCTCTTTATACTGGTTATGTAGAATGATTGATGGAGGTTGTGACTTGGCTTATTTGGCACGAAGAATTGTTAGAATGGCATCAGAAGATATTGGAAATGCTGACCCCAGAGCCTTAGAAATTACCATTAATGCCTGGGAAGCTCAAGAACGCTTAGGTAGCCCAGAAGGTGAACTGGCATTAGCCCAAGCGGTTATTTATTTAGCTTGTGCGCCTAAAAGCAATGCGGTTTATATGGCTTATAACCAAGCAATGAGTGATGTAAGGCAAAGTGCTAGTTTGGGTGTGCCTATTCATTTAAGAAATGCACCGACTAAACTTATGAAATCGTTAGGCTATAAAAAGCAGTACCGTTATGCACATAATGAACCTGAAGCTTATGCAGCCGGTGAAAATTACTTTCCTAATGAGTTTGCAGGAAGGCAGTATTATCACCCTGTTCAACGAGGTTTGGAAATCAAAATTTCTCAAAAGTTACAGCATTTGAAAGAATTAGATGATAAGGAAAGAAAAAAGTTTTAGCTACCTTAAAAGCATGTCCTATCTCTACGGAATGCTTAGCCACCTAACAACAAATATAGTTTTTTTATGTTAAAAATTAAAACATAGGCTATATTTAATATGACCATAGTTTAGTTTAGAGCTAAGCATAAGTAAGTGTTTAAAATTATCCTAACAATTTGATTAAAACATTTTTGGAAGTGAGGCTTTAGCCTCGCAAGCAAGGTTCAGGCAAGGCTAAAGCCTCACTTCCAAATGTTAGAGTAAATATAGTTACCTACTTAAGTAATTAATATAAAAAGTGAGATCTAATGTTTTTTAATAAACAAAAAATAATTGATGCAGAAAATGAAATCGCAAAGTTAAAAGGTGAAAATCAAAACCTTAAAAGTGAAATGGAAGGGATAAGGCTTGAAAAGCAACAATTAGAGCAGCAAATAAGTACAACTGATAATTCGGATGCTTTTTATCGAGGCTTGTTTCAATTATTTCAAGAATTTGGTGGTTCAATGATTGCCATGCAAAGTTCTCTGGCATCGTTAGCCACTGTAATGGCAACCGAACGAGACAATGCATCTAATACAGCCGTTGTTTTAACGGATACTCATCAAGTGGTTGCAACGATATCATCTTCACTTTCAAGCATGGCATCAGAGACACAAGCCACGGCTAAAACAGTAGAAGGCTTAAATAAAAGTGCAGGAGATATTGAGGGTATTATTAATTTAATTAAAAATATCTCCGATCAAACTAATTTACTGGCGTTAAATGCTGCGATTGAAGCTGCTAGAGCAGGTGAGCAGGGCAGAGGTTTTGCTGTCGTTGCGGATGAAGTGAGGACTTTGGCAAAAAGAACTAATGATGCAACAATAGATATTGAAAGCCTTGTTAATACTATTAGAGTTGAAACGTCTAATGCAAAACAGCAAATGGATGAAGTTGCTGCTGATTCAAGTAATTTTAGTGAGATGGGTAGTGATGCATCCAGTAAAATGGATCAATTGGTTGCCCTGTCAACAGAAATGCAAACGGTTATTTCAGGGAGTTCTTTACGTAGTTTTATTGAGGTTGTTAAGCTTGACCACCTTATTTATAAAATGGAAATTTATAAAGTTATTATGGGTGTTTCAACTAAAACCAAGAATGATTTTGCCAGCCACCTGGATTGTCGCTTGGGCAAATGGTACTACCAAGGTGATGGTAAAGATTTATTTTCTTCATTAGGTGGCTTTAGGGAGTTAGAAGCTCCTCACCAGATGGTTCACCAAAGTGGTGTTAATGCTATAGAGTGTATGAACAATGAAAATAAAACAGCGGCTTTATCTGCTTTAGAAAAGATGGAAAGTGCCAGTATGGAAGTGTTAAATAAATTAGAGAGTATTGCTCAATCGGCTGAGTATAAGTAATAAAGCCTGCCCTACAACTTACAGATTGTGGATTGTTAATATCATCATGTAGATATTTTTGAAAGAGAGGCAAAAACCTCACTTTCAAAAGTTAGAATAAAGATAGTTACCTGACAATTAAATACTTAGTTCTGAACTAAGCTGTTGGGACTATTACATCGAACTTGAGAGAATTAGTACGGAATGACAAATTTGTCAGTATTATTTTTGATAAATGGGTGGGCTGGTTTTAATCCTATTTGTTTAGCTATTTTAGATGGGTTGAAAATTGGATGTTTTATAAAATATAGCTATTTAACCTAGGTAATAAAGATAAAACTTTATCCCTGTTTTATTAAAATCAGTAAAAAATCGTAATTTTGATAAATTATTGAGAATTATTTTTAGATTTTCTATAAAATTAGTCAATTATATTAAATTTATCTCTCAGGCATTTATGGATCTAAAATTTCTAGACTTTGAACAACCTATCGCTGAGTTAGAAGCGAAGATTGAAGAACTCCGCAAAGTGGAGTTTGATAATGATATTAATATTTCCGATACGCTTAAACAACTTGAGGAAAAAAGTGAGAGTTTAACGGCCTCAATTTTCGCTGATTTATCTGATTGGCAGATTTCTCAATTATCACGTCACCCAGAGCGCCCTTATACGCTGGATTTTATTGAGTATATGTTTACAGATTTCCATGAATTACATGGTGATCGAGCGTATGCTGATGACCCTGCTTTGGTTTGTGGCTTAGCTAAACTAGAAGGGCAACCTATTATTGTTATCGGACACCAAAAAGGTCGAGATACTAAAGAAAAGATACGACGTAACTTTGGTATGCCACGCCCAGAAGGTTATCGAAAAGCTCTTCGAATTATGAAAATGGCAGAACGGTTTTCATTACCTGTTATATGTCTTATCGACACACCGGGGGCATATCCTGGAATTGGTGCAGAGGAGAGGGGGCAAAGTGAAGCTATTGCAAAGAATCTTTTTGAAATGTCCAGGCTAAGAACGCAAGTTATTTGTGTGGTGATTGGTGAAGGTGGATCTGGTGGTGCTTTAGCGATTGGTGTAGGCGATAGGCTTATTATGTTGGAATACAGTACTTATGCGGTTATTTCACCTGAAGGGTGTGCTTCTATTTTATGGAAAAGTGCTGATAAATCCAAGCTGGCAGCTGAGGCAATGGGGATAACATCTGATAGAGTACGTGAGCAGGGGTTTTTAGATGAGGTTGTTCGTGAGCCAGTAGGTGGTGGACATCGGGATTATCAGAAAACAGCTTTAAGCTTAAGAGAAACTTTAATTAGGCATTTGGATGAGTTGAAAAAGATTGGTATGGACGACCTGGTTAATGAGCGTTATCAACGTATTATGCGGTATGGATCTTTTTCTGAAGAAATAACCAAGTAGCTTGTAATTTTTTCTTGTTTTAAAAAGGCCGACTTTTGTCGGTCTTTTTCGTTTAATATGCCAAACTCAAAATGTTTTACTGCATTACTAGCCTTAAACCCTAATAAGATTTTTATTGCTTATAGTGGTGGAGTAGATTCTCATGTTTTATTACACCTTATTTCCCATAATCCTCAGTTAAAGCACAAAGTAACGGCTGTTTATGTAAATCATGGTTTACAAGATGAAGCTGATGCATGGGCAGAGCACTGTCAGGTGGTCGCTTTAACTTTAGGTGTACGCTTCCGGAGTATTAAAGTAGAGGTAGATAAATCTAGTCGTAAAAGTTTAGAAGAGTTGGCCAGAGATGCCCGTTATCAGGCTCTGAAAGCTCTATTAGGTCAGAATGATGTGGTTTTACTGGCACAGCATCGAGAGGACCAAATGGAAACAGTATTGTTGCAGCTTTTTAGAGGGGCTGGTGTGCAAGGTCTTTCTGGAATGCCGATACATATAGCCTTTGGTAAAGGCTATATGTATCGGCCACTATTAGATATTTCTAAGCAAAATATTGATAATTATGCAATAACAAATCAATTATCTTGGATTGAAGATCCAAGTAATAAACGTGATGATTTTGATCGTAATTTTTTGCGTAATCAAATAATACCTAAATTAAAGCAAAAATGGCCTGCACTTGATAGAACAGTAGCGCGTTCAGCTAGGCATTGTGCTAATGCTCATTTTCAGTTAGATGATTTGGCGGTAAATTTATATAAGCAAATAGCGGATGAAGTAACTCAAACACTTGATATTAATCTATTGTTAAAACTTGATAAACATAAACAAACTTTGCTAATCAGGCAGTGGTTTAAAGTTAATCAATTAAGAATGCCAGCAGAAAAATTTGTTGACAGCATTTTTAATCAAGTAATAAATGCTTCGGAATCAAAAAATCCTGAAATTAAGGGGCAAGGGTACAGTATTAGGCGTTATAGAAATAAATTATTCTGTTTACAAGATATTAATTTTAACCCAGTACTTACAGAACAATCTTGGCCTGATAATAATAGGCGAATAAATCTTGCGAATGGTTCAAATTTGTTTATTACTGATTCTGAGCAGGGGATTTCTAAAAAATGCTGGGACAATGCTAAAGTTGTGGTTAAATTTCGCCAGGGTACTGAGAAAATAAGGTTACCGGGAAGAAAAGGGCATCATACGCTAAAGAACTTATATCAAGAAAAAGGTATTCCACCCTGGCAAAGGAGTATGATTCCTTTAATTTATTTAGATGACCAGTTAGCGGCAGTAGCAGATTTATGGGTCAGTGAGGAATACTTTAGTATTAATAAGGAAGCTTGTTATCGCATTAACAGCAGTACAAGAATTTTTACATTTTTATAGGTTAATTAAATGAGTGATAGCATTATTTATCAAGATCTTCAACAGCTAGGGGGTAAAACGGAACTACCGGAAACTCCAGAGCAGGCAATATTAGAAAGTGTAAAAAACCCTCAAGCTGAAGTTGATTATATGGTGCGATTTGTAGCACCAGAATTTACTTCACTATGCCCTATTACTGGACAGCCAGATTTTGCACATTTAGTGATTGATTACATTCCATCAGCTCATTTAGTTGAAAGTAAATCATTAAAACTTTTTTTGGGTGCGTTTAGGAGTCATGGTGCTTTTCATGAAGATTGCACTGTAAGTATTGGGCGTAGATTAATACAGGAAATTGCCCCAAAATGGTTGCGGATTGGTGGCTATTGGTATCCCCGAGGAGGCATTCCTATTGATGTATTTTTTGCTCAAGGTGAAATACCTAAAGGTGTTTGGGTTCCTGAGCAAGGCGTACCATCGTATCGGGGTCGAGGTTAGCTGGTATACAAGCAACAAGAACGGGTATGGAATAACTTCCCGAAATTATAACGTAGGATTTTTGTTTCAGGTGAAATGATCTCATGAGGCGCATAGCTGGCTACGCAACGAATGAGAGCATTTCACCTGAAGCAAAAAGACAAGTTAGAAATCGGTAAGTTGTTTCATGCATGTTCCTAACTTATTAAATTAACGGTTTAAACTAAAATGAAAAAACTAATTTTACTAAATTTATTATGGATTGGTATTATTATTAATAATGTCCAGGCTGAAACTATCGCTTGTATCACTACATCCTGGAAGTTAATTGGTGCAAATCATAAGGTTTGTGTTCAAGCATTTGATGATCCAAAGGTGCAAGGGGTTAGTTGCCATATTAGTCAGGCTAAAAAAGGTGGGATAAAAGGTGCTTTTGGGCTGGCGGAAGATCCTTCGCAGTTGTCAATTGCCTGTCGTCAGGTGGGTCCCATTACGATCACTGAGAAACTACCTGAGCAAGAAACGGCATTTAGTAGTGATACTTCTCTGTTTTTTAAACAAACGCGAGTAACAAGGTTATTTGATAAAAAACGAAAAACTTTAATTTATGTTGCTATTAGCCGAAAACTTATTGATGGAGCCCCTGCAAACAGTATATCAACAGTACCTATTATGCCTTGGGGTAAATAAAATTACGCTATAAAAAGGCTTGGTTTTTTCTTGTTTGATTATTAGAATTTAGCTAAAGCTGATAAACTATACGGTTTATTTTACAAACCTTTAACTACTCTATAAAACATGAAAAAGATTCTTGTTTCTGACAAATTGGCTGACGACGGTATTAACTATTTAAATGAACAATCTGGTATTCAGGTTCATATTCAAGTAGGGATGAACGAAGATCAGTTGTGTGAGATTATTGGTGATTATGATGCCTTGTTAATCCGTAGTGATACTAAAGTGACAAAAAGGGTCTTACAAGCAGCAACTAAGCTAAAAGTTGTGGGGCGTGCAGGTATTGGTGTTGATAATGTCGATATTCCTGCTGCAACTGAGCAAGGTGTTATCGTTATGAATACACCTGATGCTAATGCGACAACAACGGCTGAGTTAGCAATAGCACATATGTTTTCCTTAAGTCGTAACCTGCCAGAAGCAAGTGCATCGGTTCGTGCTGGTAAATGGGAGCGGTCTCAATTAGTGGGCGCAGAAATTAATCATAAAACTTTTGCTATTTTAGGCTTTGGAACGATTGGTCGATTGGCTGCAAAACGTGCTTGTGGTTTAGGTATGCGCGTTATTGCCTATGACCCTTTCGTGGCAGAAGAAATTTTTGATCAATATGGGGCTCAACCAGTTGACCTGGATACTTTAGTTAAAGAAGCTGATTACTTAACATTACATTGTCCTATGATTGAAAAAACACGCGGAATTATCGGTGCTGATCAATTAAAAATGATGAAGAAAACAGCCATGTTAATTAACTGTGCGCGTGGTGGCTTAGTGGATGAAGCGGCTTTATATGAAGCTCTTAAAAATGGCGAAATAGCTAAAGCAGCATTAGATGTGTATGAACAGGAGCCACCTAAAGATTCTCCATTATTTGAACTAGATAATATAACCTTTACACCACACCTTGGTGCTTCAACTCGCGAAGCACAAGTGGCTGTGAGTGTCGAAATTGCAATACAAGCGGTTACTTATTTAAAAACGGGTGAAGCAATTAATGCTTTAAACCTGTCAACCAAGATTTCTGCTGAAGCATTGAAAAAATCACGCCCATTTATGATGCTGGCCAATGTAATGGGGAAAATGTTGGTTGATTTAGCAGGCGAGTCGATTAAAACCTTGGAAGTCTCTTTGTTTGGTGAAGCAGCAGAAGCAGAAGTCAGACCTGTTTCAGTTGAAGCACTGGTTGGTATTCTGGCCGGTCAAATGTCAACACCTGTTAATAGTGTTAATGCTGAGAATATAGCTAAAAAACAAGGTATTTCTTTAGTAGAGTCTAAAACTGAAGAGTCTGAAGGGTATGTGTCTTTAGTTAAATTAGTTGCTATTTGTGCGGATAAAACAGTTTCAGTGGTTGGTACATTATTAGGTGACCGTGACCCACGTATTGTTAATGTTAATCAGTTTGAAATTGAAGTAGTCCCTGAAGGCACTTTATTAGTGACAGAACATAATGATAAACCGGGTGTGATTTCTGCTATTAGTACTATTCTTGGTGAAGCTAATATTAATATTTCAAGAATGCAGGTAGGCGTACCTGATGCTAGTGATAAAGCAATGGCTGTGATTAGTGTTTCCAGCCCTTTACCGGCTGATATTTTAGAAAAAGTAACCGATCTTTCATTTGTTAATTGCGCTATTCAAATTAATTTATGAGTTTTGACATCATCTGCTTTGACTGTGACAGTACCTTAAGCAAAATTGAAGGTATTGATGAGTTAGGACGTGATTCTGGTTTATATGCTCAACTGGTAGCATTAACAAATGCTGCCATGAATGGTGAACTGGCTTTAGAAGAGGTTTATGGCAAACGTTTAGCCTTAATTAAACCTGACAAAGCACAAATAAGTTGGCTGGCTGATTTGTATATTGCCGAAATAGTTGAAGGTGTGGAACAGGTTTTTAGCACTCTATTAACTCAGGGAAAACAAGTTCATATTATTAGTGGTGGTATCCGTCAGGCAATATTACCTTTAGCTAAGAAACTGGGTTTATCTGCTGACAAGGTACATGCAGTTGATGTTTTGTTTAATCAAGATGGGTCATATAAAGCGTTTGACCAACAATCACCACTTGCCAAAAATGGTGGAAAAGCGATTATTTGTAAGCAAATAAAAGCAGAAAACCTGATGATGGCAATGGTTGGTGATGGTAAAACAGACTTAGAAGCAAAAAATGCAGGGGCTAAAGTAATTGGTTTCGGTGGTGTTATACAAAGAGAAATCGTTGTTCAACAGGCTGATGTGTTTGTTAAAGAAACATCATTAATGGCTGTTTTACCACATTTGATATAACAATGTAGAGCGGACTTCAGTCCGCTATGAAATATGCACAAAATAGCTTGGCTGATTCCCAGGTTGTTTTGTGTACCTTTTATGAATAATCAGTGCACGTTTATAGCGGACTGAAGTCCGCTCTACAGAAATTTTTCGTGCATAGTTTTAAAAAAATTGGAGAGATGGAAAATGGCAGGACATAGTAAGTGGGCTAATATTAAGCATCGTAAAGGTGCTCAAGATGCTAAGCGTGGAAAGATTTTTACTAAAATTATTCGTGAAATTTCTGTTGCAGCAAAAGCGAGTGGTGGAGACCCTGCAAGTAACCCTAGTTTACGTTCTGCCATTGATAAGGCGCTAGGCGCTAATATGAAAAGGGACACGATAGATAACACTATAAAAAAAGCTACTGGCACGATGGATGGTATTGTTTATGAGGAAGTCCGATACGAAGGGTACGGCCCCGGTGGAACTGCTGTTATGGTGGATTGTTTAACGGATAATAAAAATCGTACAGTTGCTGAAGTGAGACACGCATTTTCTAAGTCAGGGGGGAATTTAGGGACGGATGGTTCAGTTTCTTATATGTTTAATAAAGTAGGAATTATTAGTTACTCTGATGCTGTAGACGAAGATACTATAATGGAAGCTGCAATGGAAGCAGGCGCTGATGATTTTGTAAGCCATGATGACGGTTCTATTGATGTTTTAACAACCCCTGAAGATTATTTAATAGTAAAGCAAGCTATGGTCGACGCAGGTTTTGAGCCAGAAAGCGCAGAAGTCACCATGGATGCTGAAAATAAAACCGAATTAGATGTGAAAAATGCCGAGAAAATGCTGCGTTTAATTGATGTTTTAGAAGATTTAGATGATGTACAAGATGTTTATTCAAATGCTGATATTTCAGAACAAGTGATGGCAGAAGTTGCAGAGCTGTAAATCGTGGCATTAAGGGGCGAAGTATAATAATGGGTGTTTTGGTTAATATGTCGGTACGGCAAATATAAAGCAGTGACAAGAATATTAGGTATAGACCCCGGCTCCAGAATAACGGGTTATGGAATTATTGAAGAAACTAGCCGAGGGAGTAGTCGATATATTGCTAGCGGTAGCATCAAAGTAAAAGCAAATTTATTTCCTGAGCGGTTAAAACAAATATTTGATGGTGTGACAGAGGTTATTGCTTTATACCAACCGACTGAAATGGCCATTGAACAAGTCTTTATGCATAAAAATGCAGATTCTGCTTTAAAACTAGGCCAAGCTAGAGGCGCGGCTATATGTGCCTCTATGGTTGCAGGCCTTCCGGTTTCTGAATATGCGGCCAGACAAGTGAAGCAAGCATTAGTAGGTAAGGGGGGGGCTGATAAGTCACAAGTTCAGCATATGGTGAAAATATTATTATGTTTACAGGGTGAGTTACAAGAAGATGCCGGTGATGCATTGGGTATTAGTTTGTGTCATTCACATTATCAACAAACGGAACAACGCATACAAGGTAGTTTATGATAGGGTTTATTAAAGGTAAAGTATATTCTAAAACACCGCCTCAATTAGTACTTGACGTACAGGGTGTGGGCTATGAGCTGGAAGCACCGATGACCACATTTTATGATTTGCCTGCTTTAGGTTCAGAAGTGTTACTTTTTACCCATTTAGTGATTAGAGAAGATGCACATATTCTATTTGCATTTTCCACCGAACCTGACCGTAAAATGTTTAGAGCCTTAATTAAAGTGAATGGTGTAGGGCCTAAATTAGCACTGACTATTCTTTCTGGACAAAGCTCGGAAGAATTTCATCGTTGTATTCATGATAATGATGTGCAAGCTTTAGTACGTTTACCCGGTATAGGCAAGAAAACAGCTGAACGGCTGGTTATTGAGATGAGGGATAGGTTACCTGATACCAATGGTTCTGCAGATTTAAACCAAGGTGTTGCTACTCAATTACAGGTAAACCCAAAGCAAGAAGCGATAAGCGCATTATGTGCTTTAGGTTATAAGCCGCAGGATGCCAGTAAGATGGTACAGAATATTGCCCAAGAACATAAAACTTGTGAAGATATTATAAAACTTGCCTTACAAGGAACAGCGGCAAGATGATTGAAAGTGATCGCTTGATTTCAGCAGCGGGTTCTACTGATGAAGAGCGTCAAGATAGAGCGATTCGGCCTAAGCGTTTAGCGGATTATATAGGCCAGGAAGAATTGTGTTTACAGATGGAAATTTTTATTAAAGCGGCCACCGTACGAAGTGAAGCTTTAGATCATGTACTGATTTTTGGGCCGCCCGGGCTAGGCAAAACGACACTGTCTAATATTATTGCCACAGAAATGGGGGTTAATATTCGTCAAACTTCAGGGCCGGTTTTAGATAAGGCGGGCGATTTAGCTGCACTATTAACTAATCTTGAAGCTCATGATGTACTCTTTATTGATGAAATTCACCGCTTAAGTCCAGCGGTCGAAGAAATTCTATACCCCGCTATGGAAGATTATCAGATTGATATTATGATTGGTGAAGGACCGGCAGCAAGGTCAATAAAATTAGACTTACCACCCTTTACTTTAGTGGGGGCAACAACGCGTGCAGGATTGCTTACCTCACCTTTAAGAGACCGCTTTGGTATTGTTCAACGGCTAGAGTTTTATTCTGTCAAAGAATTATCAACTATAGTGACTCGTTCTGCAAAAGTATTAGGTATTAGTATTGAGCCAACGGGTGCAGATGAAATTGCTAGACGTTCGCGTGGAACACCTAGAATTGCTAATCGATTGCTACGTCGAGTGCGAGATTATGCAGAAGTAAAAGGAAATGGTGTTATTTCTAGTGATATTGCCGCTCTAGCTTTGAAAATGCTAAAAATTGATAATAATGGTTTTGACTCTTTAGACAGAAAGTTACTATTAGCAATGATTGATAATTTTGAAGGTGGCCCCGTAGGGCTAGATACTTTGGCGGCAGTTATTAGTGAAGAGCGGGGCACAATTGAAGATGTACTAGAACCTTTTTTATTGCAACAAGGTTTTCTAATGCGAACGCCTAGAGGCCGTGTAGTGACTCAAAAAGCATATCTGCATTTTGGATTAAAAATACCAGAGCAAGAAGCAGAAAGTTCTGATCTTTTTAAATAGTTTTCTCTGTAATTTTTATTTATGGGACACTTGCCTCCATTATTTTACAAAAAAACCGGTTGTTAAAATGACAATATTCCATTGGCCCATCAGGGTTTACTATGAAGATACCGATGCGGGTGGCGTGGTATTTTATGCAAACTATTTAAAATTTTTTGAACGAGCCAGAACTGAAATGCTTCGGGATAAAGGTTTTGAGCAAGATAAGTTAATTGCTGAACAAAAGGTTATTTTTGTGGTCAGAGCAGTTCAACTGGATTATTTAACACCTGCTCGCTTTAACGATGTTCTTGAAGCAACAGCCCAGGTTATACAAGCAAAAAAAGTGAGTTTAAATTTTGCACAAATGATTACACGTGATGGCATTGTGTTGTGTAAAGGAAATATACGCATAGCCTGTTTAGATGCAGTAAGCATGAAGCCGAAAGCTATCCCCGATAATTTATTACAACAATTACTATGAATAACGATTATTCAGTTTTTCACCTAATTACAAATGCTAGCTTTGTTGTGCAATTTGTCATGTTTATTTTATTGGTAGCTTCTGTTATTTCCTGGACTTTTATTTTTTATAAGCGTAAAGAATTTAAACAGGCTTTTCAGGTTACTGATGAGTTTGAACAGGAATTTTGGTCTGGCCAGGATTTAACCGTATTATATAAACAAATAGCGGACAGTGAATTTGAAGCGGAGGGAATAGAAAAAATATTTTTGGATGGTTATAAAGAGTTTTCCAGAATGCAACAAAAAGGGGCTAATTCAGTTATACAAGTTGAAAGTGCACAAAGGGTAATGAATATAGCAATGGTTCGTGAGTTAGACCGTTTGGAAGAAACCTTACCTTTTCTGGCAACGGTCGGGTCAACAAGTCCTTATGTTGGGTTATTTGGTACTGTCTGGGGAATTATGAATTCGTTTAGAGCATTAGGAGATGTTAAACAGGCTACTTTATCGCTTGTTGCTCCCGGTATAGCAGAAGCCTTAATTGCAACAGCTATTGGATTATTTGCCGCTATCCCTGCCGTTGTTAGTTATAACTTTTTTACTACACGGCTCGATAAATTAGCAGGACGGTATGAACTGTTCGTGGATGAATTTGTAGTGTTATTACAGAGACAGGCGCATAGTTAATGGCGCGCCGAGTTAAACGTAGCAAACCAATGTCAGAGATCAATGTTGTACCTTATATTGATGTGACTCTAGTTTTACTTATTATTTTTATGATTACAGCACCTTTGGTCCAAACAGGTGTTGATGTTGATTTGCCACAAGCGGATACCGCGCCTGTTGAACAAAAAGACCAGACACCCATTATTGTTTCGGTCGATAAACAAGGGCAATATTTTATTGATATTGGTGAACAAAACGATGAGCCGGTCACGGCAGAAGCTTTGCTTTATCGTGTTGCGGCTGTGTTAAGAAATAAACCAGGGACTCCTGTTTATATTAGAGGTGATCTAACGGTTGCCTATGGCAAAGTCGTGAGTGTTATGGCTGCTTTAAAAAATGCAGGTGTACCGAGTGTAGGCTTAATGACACGTTCGTTTGAACAATAAAAGATGATAATGATTCAAAAATTTGGTCTGTACTTTGCGCTTGCTTTAATATTACACTTAATTTTATTCGGCGCATTTGGAATTAATATAGCGGATGAGCCAGAAGTAACTAAGCAAAAACCTTTACCAGAAATAATTAAGGCATCCATTTTAGATGATGAGAAAATACAACAAGAAGCTAATCGATTAAAAGCTCAAGCAGAAAGTAAACGTATTGCTCAGAACAAGCAACAAAAAGATTTAGAAAATAAGCGGAAAAAAGAGCAAAAACTTTTACAAGAAACTAAACATAAAAGGCAGCAAGAAGAGAAAAAGGCTAAAAAGTTAGCTTTAAAAGAACAGCAAAGGCTTAAAGAATTAAATAAACAAAAAGTTATAGAAGCTGCTCGCTTGGCAAAAATCAAAAAGCAAAAGCGGGCCGCTCAAAAACGTTTAGATGAGTTAAAGAAAGCAAAACAAAAAGCAGCTGAACTAGCGATGAAAGCTGAACAAAAAAGACAACACGAATTATTAGTAAAAAAACAGCAAGAAGTTGCAAAAAGACAGCGTGAGGTTCAAGAAAAAGCGGCACAATTGAAAAAACAACAGGCAGCAGAAATTGCACAAATAGCGCAGGATAAGAAAACGACGATCTCAATAACTGCAGCTATTCAACAAAGCGTTAATAGCCGTTGGATTCGTCCTATTACATCGAATAAAGGTTTAAGATGTATGATAAGAGTAAAACTATTACCTACTGGTGACGTAATGGATGTTCAAGTTGTTAAAAGCAGTGGGGATAGTATTTTTGATAGATCGGCTGCAAATGCAGTGCGTAAAGCCTCACCATTACCCGTACCTAAAAATAGAGCCTTGTTCAGCAAACATTTTAGAGTATTTACTTTTGATTTTAACCCTGACAAGATAATTTAAATATGATTGCTAATTTATTAACAAGATTGTGTCTTATTGGTTTAGCCTCACTGCTCTCTCCTTTAGCGCATGCTGAATTAACCATAGAAATTACTAAAGGCGTTGAGTCTGCGATTCCTTTAGCTATTGCACCTTTTTCTTATCAAGGTTCAGCAACATCAGGGTTAGCCATTAAATTAGCACCCATTATTAGTGCTGATTTGACTCGTAGCGGATTATTTAAAGCTTTAAATGAACGTGATATGCTGACTAAACCGACAACAGGGGATAGAGTTAACTTTAGAAACTGGCAAGCTTTGGGCCAGGATTATTTAGTTGTTGGTAGTGTAAATGAAGTGTTGGGGCAGTATGAAGTGCAGTTCCAAATGTTTGATGTCAACAAACAGGAAGGTCTGCTGGGTTATCGCCTAAGCGTTAAAAAAAATGAATTAAGACGAACAGCTCATCATATTAGTGATTTGGTTTATCAAAAATTAACCGGTAAAAAAGGTGATTTTAGTCGTCGTATTGCCTATATTGCAACAACAAGAATGGGACCTGGTAAAAGAAAGTTATACAAATTGTTAGTCGCTGATGCCGATGGATTTAACCCAAGAGCCATTGCTTCATCATGGGAGCCTTTAATGTCACCCAGTTGGTCACCTGATGGAAAAAAAATAGCTTATGTTTCATTTGAACATAAAAAATCGGCAATCTATATACAGCGTCTAGCGGATGGTAAAAGAACTAAATTAGTTTCTTATAAAGGTATTAATGGCGCGCCTGCTTTCTCACCTGATGGTACAAAATTAGCTTTAACTTTATCTAAAGAAGGCAGTCCTGATATTTTTATTTTAAATTTACAGAATAAACAATTATTGAGGCTGACAAAAAGCTATGCTATTGATACTGAGCCTTCATGGTCACCTGATGGACAATCAATTATTTATACCTCTAATAGGGGCGGCAAACCACAGTTATATTTGATTTCCTCTCAAGGGGGAAGGTCTAGCCGCTTGACTTTTGATGGAGATTATAATGCCCGGGGGCAGTTTTCCGCTGATGGCAAAAGTGTGGTTATGGTTCATGCCAATAAGGGCGATTATAGAATAGCTATATTGGATATGGCAACTCATACACTCAATGTATTAACAGAAGGAAAATTTGATGAATCTCCTAGTTTTTCGGCAAATGGTGATATGGTGTTATATGCAGCCAAAAAAGCAGGAAAGAGCATTTTATCTGCTGTCTCTGCTGATGGTAGAATGCACCAAAGTTTTACTTTTGATAGAGGAAATGTTCGTGAACCCGCTTGGTCACATTAAGCTTTAATAAATTGAAGCACTTTAAGTAAAGAGATTAAAAAAATGAAATTTAATAAATTAGCGTTAACTTTTGTAATCAGCACTGTGATCTTAACAGCTTGTACTTCAGAAGAAAAAAAAGGTGATCTGCTAGAGTCTGGTTTACAAAATGAGCAAGAAACACTGGTAACAAGCGGTTTAGATAATAATTCTATTTCTGGGGATCAGTTATTAACACAGGGTTTAACAGAAAGTGAGTTAAAGGCTAATGCTATGAATTCATTAAGCAGTTTAGGCTCTGAATTTAGCGACCCTGCGAACCTTTTATCAAAGCAGACTATTTATTTTAAGCATGATAGTAGTCAGGTTCAACAAGATTTTATCCCTGTTATTGCAGCGCATGCACAATATCTACTGCAACACCCAGGACAGCGAGTTATTTTAGAAGGGCATACTGATGAACAGGGCTCCAGAGAATATAATATTGCTTTAGGTGAGCAGCGTGCTAAGTCTGTTTATAGATTGCTAACTGCACAAGGAGTACCTAATCAGCAATTAGATGTTGTCAGTTATGGTGAAGAAAAACCGGCTTCTGAAGGTTCAGGTGAAGCTTCTTGGCAACTGAATCGTCGTGTTGAATTTGCTTATCAGGTGAAATAAATGAAAAAGATTATGCTTATGCTGTTGTGTTCATGTTCCAGTGTGTATGCAGCCTCAAGAGTATTACCACCGGTCGTTGATAACTCTGTTTATCCTCAAGGCACAGGGCTAGGCAGGTCAGCAGCTTCTGCAAATGTGATTTATGAAATATTAGGTCGCTTAGAACAATTACAAGTAGAAGTTCAGCAGCTTAGAGGTGTTGTTGAAGAGCAAAACCATACTATTGCTAATTTAAAAAAACGACAAGGAAATATTTATTCCGACCTGGATTTACGTTTACAAGAGCTAACAAAAGTTAAAGGGCAAGCACAAAATATTGCAGGTGAAGAAAGCTCTTTGACCGCTGCACAAACGAGCTCAGTCATTAAAACGAAGGAAAATGTCAGTCATGCAAAAACGATGGTAGAAAAGCCTGTTATTACAGATAAACAGCGTTACCAGGAAGCTTATGAACTATTAAGAAATGGACATAATAACCAAGCAATCTCTGCCTTTAATGCATTAATTGCAGATTTTCCAGCTAGCGAATATGCTGATAATGCACAATATTGGATAGGTGAAGCTTTTAAAGCCAACCAAGAAATGGAACCTGCTAAAGCAGCATTTCTTAAAGTCGTGATGAAATATGCTGGAAGTCCAAAAGTGCCAGATGCTTTGTTAAAATTAGGTTATATTGAGTTTGAAGAAAAAAACATGGCGAAAGCGCGAGATTACTTTACTCAAATCACAGCGGCTCACCCACAGACAACAGCTGCGCATTTAGCAACCAAAAAGCTACAGCAAATGGTAGAAATGCAACGTTAATGGATAAATTATTACGTATTACAGAAATTTTTTATTCTTTACAAGGTGAAAGTAATACCGTTGGTTTGCCAACAGTATTTATCCGCTTAACAGGCTGCCCACTTAGGTGTCGCTATTGTGATACTGCTTATGCTTTTTCGGGCGGAGAAAAACAGACGATACCAGCAATAATTGACCAAGTTGATCAATATAAAGCTAAATATATTACCGTGACAGGGGGGGAGCCTTTAGCCCAAGTTAATTCCCATGAATTGATCAGGCAACTTTTGGATAAAGGCTATATTGTCTCTTTAGAAACCAGTGGTGCCATTGATATTTCCTCGGTTGATAACCGAGCCGTTAAGGTCATGGATATAAAAACACCTGCTTCAGGTGAGATGGATAAGAATATTTACCAAAATATTCAATATTTATCGGCTACAGATCAGCTTAAGTTTGTTATTGCTGATGATACGGATTACCAATGGTCTAAAGCCATTATTCAGCAATATGATCTAGCGAGTCGCTGTGAAATTTTATTCTCCCCCGTTATGGGTAAAATGAATCCAACACTATTGGCTGAAAATATTATTAATGATAATTTACCTGTACGATTTCAAATTCAATTACATAAATATCTTTGGGATGATGCCCAAGGGAAGTGAAAAATAATACATGCAAAAGAAAGCTATTATCCTTTTATCAGGAGGATTAGATTCAATTACTGTTTTAGCACAAGCTAAAAAACAAGGTTACCAATGTTATGCTTTAAGTTTTGATTATGGCCAGCGTCATAATGCTGAACTTAATGCTGCAAAAAAAATTGCACAACACTATCAAGTTGTGATGCATAAAGTGATTAATTTAGGTTTAGGATCCATTGGTGGTTCTGCACTAACAGATGATCATATTGCTGTTCCGAATACTCCACAACAAGGTATTCCTGTTACTTATGTACCGGCAAGAAATACTATTTTTTTATCCTTTGCATTGGGTTGGGCTGAAGTTTTAGTTGCCCACGATATTTTTATTGGTGTTAATGCGGTTGATTATTCAGGTTATCCTGATTGTAGGCCCGCTTTTATTGAAGCCTTCCAGTCTTTGGCTAATCTAGCAACAAAAGCAGGCGTGGAAGGTAAAGAAATTAAAATACACGCTCCACTTATTAATTTAAGTAAAGCTGATATTATCAAACAAGGTATTATTTTAGGTGTTGACTATCAGCATACGGTTTCTTGTTATTCAGCAGATAAAGACGGTCGTGCTTGTGGGATATGTGATGCTTGTCGATTGCGAAAGGTCGGGTTTAAAGAGGCGCTGGTTGAAGATCCAACAGAGTACCAATAGGAACGAAACACTGTAGGAGTGGGGTGAGCTCATTCGCAATTGATGCGCTTCCTAGCGTCAGCACATCCTACTTTCTACTTTCATAGCTGATTTTTAGGTGGGACGATTACCTGGATTCCTTCCATTTCTTTTTACGCTTCGTTTTTTTATCCACTTTTTGTTGTTGAATTATTGCCAGCTCAGCTAATTCTTGTTCAATTATTTCTGGTTTTTCTAAGCTTATACCGCCAATGGTTCCCGCGCGAAACTCTGAGACCAGTATTTTACTGGTCTTTTCCATATCAACTTGTTTTCCAGCACGTAAGCAACCACGTTTACGACCAATTGCCTCCATCAGTTCAGTTTCATTATCGGGTAATGAATCTAATTGAAACCGTGTTTTTAACTGCTCAGGGTAAAATTCTAATAAATATTCAGCAGCAAAAAAAGCAATATCAGTATAATCAATAGCCGTATCTTTTATAGCCCCTGTTACAGCTAAACGATAACTACTATTTTTGTTTTCAACATTAGGCCAAAGTACACCGGGAGTATCAGATAATACAATATTATTATCTAGTTTTATACGTTGCTGACGTTTAGTAACAGCCGGCTCATTGCCAGTAATTGCAATAATACGATTAGCAAGAATATTAATAATAGTCGATTTTCCCACATTAGGAATTCCCATAATCATGGTTTTTATGGTTTTATCATTGCTCCCTTTTTCTGGAATCATCCGTTGGCAGAGTTGGGTGATTTGTTTAATTTTTTCGGGTTGCTGAGTAGTGACGGCTAATGTTTTAACGCCTTGTTCGCGTTCCAGATAATTTTGCCAAAGTAAAGTTATTTCGGGGTCAGCTAAATCAGTTTTGCTAAGTACTCTAATACAGGGTTTATCACCTCGTAAGGATTGAAGTAACGGGTTTTGACTGCTAAAAGGTATGCGAGCATCTAATACTTCAATGATAAGGTTTATCTGTGGAAGTACTTGTTTGATTTCTTTGTTGGCCTTATGCATATGACCGGGGTACCACTGAATATGCATGATATAATTTTCTTGATAAAAAAGCTTATTTTACTACGTTATAATGCGACTCAGTAAAAAATGACTAACAGTTTATGGAAACATTACTTAATGTGCCGCAAGGAACATTTGAAATACAACGCTTACCTTATAGAAAGAATGAAACTTTAAGAGCCTGGGATGCTGCTGATGAGTATTTATTGCAATATGTATCTGAGCAAGAAAGTTTGGCTGAAGAGAGTAGGCTACTTATTTTAAATGATAAGTTTGGAGCATTAGTAACCGTTCTAAATAACTATAATCTTGTTGCTATTTCAGATTCATGGCTCTCTCAACAAGCAACTCGACTAAACCTTAAAGCAAATGGAATAACTCAAAGTCAAATTCAATTAAACAGCTCTATAAACTGGCCTAATCAAACATTTGATCTGGTATTGATAAAAATACCTAAAACCCTGGCATTACTAGAGGATCAATTAATCCATTTACAAGCGGTTATTACGGAAAATACTATCATTGTGGCTGCCGGTATGGTGAAAGCAATGTCTACAAATGTCTGGAAGATGTTGGAAAAATATATTGGTCCTACAAAGCCCTCTCAGGCAAAGAAAAAAGCACGTTTAATTTTTGTTGATGTTATGGCTGAACAGCAAAAATTTAAAAATCCATACCCTAGCTACTATACCTTAGAAAATACTTCATATCGTATTTGTAATCATGCCAATATATTTTCGAGAGCCAGTTTAGATATAGGTACTCGGTTCTTATTAGAGCATTTACCTAAAAATACAACAGCAAACGATATTATCGACCTTGGTTGTGGGAATGGAGTGGTTGGCTTAATGTTAGCCGAAAGCCACCCTGCTACTTTGATTCATTTTGTAGATGAGTCATATATGGCAGTGGCATCAGCAAAAGAAAATTTTAACCATGCATACCCTAATAGAAAAGCTGAATTTTATATTACAGATGGGTTAACTGAATTTGAAGCAAGGATGGCTGATTTAATCATTTGTAACCCTCCTTTTCATCAACAAAATACTGTGGGTGACCAAATTGCAATATCCATGTTTAAACAGTCTTATAGAGTCTTAAGACAAGGTGGGAGTTTATGGGTTATTGGCAACCGCCATTTAGGCTACCCTATTAATCTAAAAAGATTGTTTTCGAATTGTAAAGAAATTGCAGCTAATAAAAAATTTGTTATTTGGCAGGTAAAAAAACTATGAGTAAATCTCCAGTTAGACAAGTCGTATTAGACACCGAAACAACAGGACTAAATCCTCGTGAAGGGCATAAAATAATTGAGATTGGCTGTGTTGAACTAATTGATAGGCGATTAACTAAAAATACTTTTCATGTGTATCTAAACCCTGACCGAGAAATTGATGCGGGTGCTATTGAAGTGCATGGAATCACAAATGAATTTTTGCAAGATAAGCCTCGCTTTCAAGATATTGTTGATGATTATTTAGCTTTTACGGAAGGTGCTGAACTGGTTATTCATAATGCACCATTCGATGTTGGTTTTTTAAACCATGAATTATCATTACTAAAAGGCAAAAAACGACTGTAGAACAGCATAGCACTGTGTTTGATACTTTACCTTTTGCACGAAATAAATACCCTGGGGCCAGAGCAAGTTTAGATGCTTTGTGTAAGCGTTTTGGAATTGATAATAGTCACCGAGAATTACACGGTGCTTTATTAGATGCCGAGATATTAGCCGATGTCTATTTGGTGATGACAGGAGGGCAGTATTCATTAATGGATTTTAATGAGACAGAAAATGTAGCTAAGCAAGGTGATGTTCGCTTGTCATCTGATAGAGCAAAATTAAAAGTGATTTCTTGCACAACAGAAGAACGTGATGCCCATAGAAACCGTTTGGAAGCGATAAAGCAAAGCAGTGGGGTTTGCCTTTGGAATGATGAATAAAAGGTGTAAAA
Source organism: Gammaproteobacteria bacterium (assembly GCA_024277935.1). Taxonomy (GTDB): domain Bacteria; phylum Pseudomonadota; class Gammaproteobacteria; order Methylococcales; family Methylomonadaceae; genus QPIN01. The sequence goes on along the minus strand of JAJRUF010000133.1, from coordinate 29,740 downwards.
GGGAGTCTGAAGAAATAAAGTTATCCATCTTGCTTGCCTTTTTGCTCCTGACCAAACGATCTCAATCGTTGCGTAGCCTGCTATGCGCCTCTTGAGATAGCTTGGTCAGAAACAAAAATTCTTCACAATATAGGTAACTTTATTCCATCAAACTCCCTAAGTAGGAAATTCCAGTAGACAGGCGAATTTTACCAAAATCCATATTTTCCTGGGCACTCTTAAGTCTCACTCCTTGTGATAATAAAGTTGAAAGCATCGTAAAAGTAGGGATTTGAAAGGTATATTAAAAAACTTATGCACAAAAAAATATAATATTTAATTTGTCAATTTTTTAGCATAAAAAATTAATTGTTCAGACTGTTGACAAATGTAACTGGCTGAAATAAAAGAATTTAATTTATTTTGTATAAAAAAGAGACAATTTAATTCATTAGCTGGATTCAAAGGGCTTGGGAGGGATATTGAGAGCTTATCCACAAAGTTATCCACAGGTGCTGTGCATAAAAAATAACTCTTTATTCAAGAACAACTTAGCTATTTTATAATTGAGTTAAGAAAAAAATAAAATAAATATTTTTTTGTTTAGATTTATTGAATGGTTGTTTCCCATTGGTTTACAATCAATTCGCTGGTGCAACTTCCTTCTTTTATAATGGGAGCTAAAAACTAAATTTTTGTTATTAATTTACTATCATTAAAAATCAATTCTTTTATATCACTATGCAACATAACTTTATATTGGGTAAATGGAATGTTTGGCCTTCTTTAACGAGTGATGCTACCTCTCAGGCTGAGTTGCTATCTTCAATTCCTAAAATGTTAAAAAGGCGTTTAAGCCCACTTGCCAGAATTGTTTTTTGTGCCGCAATTCCATGTCTTGAAGAGCATTCAAAAATTCCTGCTGTTTTTAGCTCTACTCATGGTGAACTCGCTAAATCATTTAAAATGATGGAAGTGATTGAGGCAGGTGAAGAAATATCACCTACAGCCTTTAGTTTGTCCGTACATAATGCCATCGCAGGGTTATTTTCTATGGCGTATGAAAATAAGATTCAAAGTACAGTGATTGCCCCAGGAGAAGAAGGTATTGCTGCGGCTTTTATTGAAGCGATGGGCTTACTTGACGAAGGGGAAAAGCAAGTTTTAATTGTTTTGTATGATGAACCTTTAGTCGATTTTTATCCTGATAAACCTTATCAGTTAACAGTAAATGAAAGTTGTGCCGTTGCATTAACGGTTTCTAAAAAAGGCGCAGGTATACCGATGTGCTTTAGTTATCAGAATAATACCGGGGATGATGGGGAACAGCCTGTACAGTTACCTCTATTGGTTGATTTTTTAGCCAGTCAGCAAGACAGTTTATTATTACACACACCAAGACATAGTTGGTGTTGGGAAAAACAACAAGTTTAAGATGTACGTGATCCTTAAACTGTATCAATAAGCTTTAATACAATTGTAATGTGTTAAACTTAGCCGATTATTAAATCTGCTTCCATTTAGATGAACAAACTACTCAACTATTACTGGCGATTATTTGCGACAGGTTTAAGTTTTAGTGTTTTTGGTTTAGGGGGTATTTTTTTAAGAGTTTTTATTTTCCCTGTATTGAGGTGGGTATCTAAAAATAAACATCAGGGGGAACTGAGAGCGCAATGGTGGATACATTATAGTTTTTATATCTTTATCGGTTTAATGCATAAAATTGGCATTATGACTTATGAAGTTAAAGGCTTGGAAAAGCTTAATAAACCAGGCCAATTGATTATTGCTAATCACCCGACTTTAATTGACATCGTTTTTTTAATCAGTAGAATTCCAGCGGCTAATTGTATTGTAAAACAAAAGTTGTGGCATAACCCTTTTACCAAAGGCCCTGTTGTTAATGCAGGGTATATTAGTAATGGGGATTCTGTAAAAATGATTAGTGACAGCGTTGCTTGCTTAAAAGCAGGGGGAACAATGATTATTTTCCCCGAAGGTACGCGCTCAGAACCTGGGGTAAAATATAAATTTCAAAGAAGTGCTGCACATATTGCATTACAAGCAAAAGCATTGGTAAGCCTTGTTACCATAAGCTGTGACCCAAGTACTTTAACTAAAGTGTAAAAATGGTATCAAATACCTGAACAAAAATTCCATTTGTCTATACAAATAGAAGATATTGTGTTGGATGATTTTCTTGCAATACAGCCATCAAGTATTGCCGTTAGGCGGTTTAATCGCTATTTACAGAATTATTTTGAAAAGCAACGAGAGTGCAATGAGTAATATGGAAAATGAATTAAAACAATTAATTATTGATTGTTTAGATTTAGAAGATTTGAGTATTGAAGATATAAATAGTGAAGAAGCATTGTTTAATGAAGGGCTTGGGCTAGACTCTATTGATGCGCTTGAATTAGGCTTAGCCATTAGGAAAAAATATGATGTTCGGATTGATCAAGACAAAGATGATGTGGTTAATATTTTTGCATCAGTCGCTTCCTTGGCTCAATTTATTGAATCTGAACAAATGAGGAAAGTATGACCAGTCGTGAAGATATTTTGCTACTTATAAAAGACATTATGCTGGAAATGTTTGAAATTGAGCCCGAACTGGTAACTCTGGAAGCTCGATTAAGTGAAGAATTAGATTTTGACAGTATTGATGCGGTAGATATGATTGTAAAGCTGAAAGAGATAACGGGTAAAGCGGTAAGGCCTGAAGATTTTAAAAATGCCCGAACAATTAATGATGTAGTTGAAGCTGTTTATAAAATAAGCAATAAGTGAAGTAAGTTGATGTAGGATGTGCTGAGGAACGAAGCGCATCAATTGCAAAAGATGCGCTTCGTTCCTCAGCACATCCTACCCATTATAATTATTAACTGTAATTTGCTGAAATATGATTCCCAAGCAAAAGAATTTAGCTCTGCTTTTTGAAAAAACACGATATCCGAATACAAAAAACAAAGTCGCTTTTTATCAAGGAGACTATATTAGTCAGGCTCGATTTTATGCCGATGTACAACAATTAGCGGCTAGTTTTTGTCAATTAAAACAACATACATTTGCTCTTTATTATGAACAGGCTTACCCCTTCTGCGTAAGTTTATTTGCCTTGTTGCATTGTGATAAAAAGGTCTGGATTGCGGCTAATAATAAACCGGAAATTGCAAAACAATTAACTTTACAAGGTTGTGTATTACTGGGTGACTGGAATGGTTCTGAAACAGTTATAGAGTCAAATAAGGTAGATGAATTTAAATTAAAACCATTAGATTTAAATAAGGCTGGGTTTACTATTTTTACCTCAGGATCAACGGGTCAGGCAAAAACAATCCATAAAACATTACAGCAATTACAAACTGAAATAGATCTGTTGGAAAGTTGTTGGGGAGAGTTATTAGGTAATGCCCAAGTATTAGCGACGGTAAGCCATCAACATATCTACGGCTTATTATTTCGTGTTTTATGGCCATTAGTGGTGGGACGATGTTTTTATAGCGAAATGTTTCTTAGCCCTGAGCCTTTATTAAAAGTAGCTGATAATATTTCAGCTTATTGGGTTGCAAGCCCTGCTCAGTTAAAACGACTAGATGAGCTAACGCCTTGGAGGCAGTTAAGCCAGCTTAAAGCACTGTTTAGTTCAGGCGGTGTTCTACCTATAGTAACTGCAGAACAAATCTATCTAAACAGCCAGCATAAAGTGTTAGAAATATATGGCAGCTCTGAAACGGGTGGGATGGCCTGGCGACAAAGTATTGAAAATGCTTTATGGACAACATTTGATGGTATTGATATTTCAATAGATCAATTAGGCGACCATTATTTATCTTCAGCTTATTTAGCAGGGGAAAAACCATATAAGATGGATGATAAGCTTAAATTATTAAAAAATAAGCAGTTTGAATTATTAGGGCGGCTAGATCGGATTGTGAAAATTGAAGAAAAACGCTTATCCTTGGATGAACTTGAGTCTGCATTAACAGCTGTAAAGTGGATAGAGCAATGCTATAGCTTATTAATAGTAGCTAAAAGAGATAAAGTTGCAGTCGTTTTAGTATTAACACTCAAGGGTGAAGCGTTTCTGCAACAACAGGGACGGACTAATTTTATTAGGCAGCTAAGAAAACAATTAATGAGCCGCTTTGAGACGGTTGTTTTACCTAAAAAATGGTTATTTATAAATACTTTACCATTAACATCTCAAGGTAAAATAAATCAACAATTACTGATTCAATTATTGTCATTAGATCCATTTTATTCCCCTCAAATTCTATCTTGCAATTATCAAGATCAAAATATTGTATTACAATGTCGCGTTTCGCCTGGTTTACTGTATTTTGACGGTCATTTTCCTGAACAGCCTATACTTCCTGGTGTTACTCAGTTAGCTTGGGCTGAACAACTGGCTAAAATGTTTTTTAATATTAGCCTTCCTTTTTTGCGTATGGAAGTGGTTAAATTCAAAAAAATTATTGAGCCAAATATGCTTGTCGACATTCATTTAAGCTGGAAAGCTGAGACTGGAAAGTTATATTTTGAAATAACCTCAGGCTCATATTCACACAGTTCTGGCCGAATGGTCTATGGAGAAAGTCCGTGAAAATTTGCGTTATTATCCCCGTTTACAACCATCATCATGCTATTACTAGAGTGGTTGAACAGCTTAAACTTAAAGGTCTATATTGCTTTCTAGTCAATGATGGCAGTTCGCCAGAGTGTTCGGCTGTATTACAACAAATTGCGGAGCAAGAAAGTCAATGGTTAAGCTTGCTAGAAAGAAAAGAAAATGGCGGTAAAGGTGCAGCAGTTATTGATGGATTTAATTTAGCCTTTAAGCAAGGGTATAGCCATGCTATTCAAATTGATGCAGATGGCCAGCATCAGGTAAAGGATATAGAGCGGTTTATTGCTGCAAGTGAGCAATATCCTGAGCGGTTAATTTTAGGGCAACCTGTTTTTGATCAATCTGTCCCTAAAAAAAGATTATATGGGCGAAAAATTACTAACTTTTGGATTTGGATTCATACCCTTTCTTTTGCTATTAAAGATGGGCTTTGTGGTTATCGCTGTTATCCTTTGCCTGCCGTTAATGAGTTATTAAAAAAGACAAGGTTAGGGCAAGCGATGAATTTTGATGTGGAGATAGTTGTACGCCTGTATTGGCAAGGGTTGGATGTCGTTAATATTCCAACGGCAGTACAATATCCTATAGATGGGGTCTCACACTTTAAAATGTTACAAGATAATATTTTAATTACTAAAAAACATAGCCAATTATTTTTTGGCATGTTAATGCGATCGCCATTATTGCTAATAAGGAAACTAAAGTGAGTCATTGGTCAAAAATTGAAGAGGATGGCATTGTCTGGGGTATGGGGTTGCTGTTAAAAATATACTTGATTTTTGGTCGTAGAGTTTTACAGGTGTTTCTTTATCCCGTTGTAAGCTATTATTGGCTGATAAATACTAAAGGTCGAGAGGCTAGCCAACAATATTTAGCAAGAGTTTCTAATTTTAACCAGCATTTAGATATTAAAACAGGAAGGGCTGGAAGTTATCACCACTTTATTAGTTTTGCCAATGCTTTAATTGATAAATTAGCAGCCTGGAGTGGTAGTTTAACGTTGGATGAGGTTGAAACGCATGGGCGTGAGTCCGTTATAAAACACCTGGAAGCAGGGCAGGGCGTATTTCTTTTAGGTTCGCATTTAGGAAATTTAGAAGTTTGTAGAGTGATTGCTAAACTACGCAAAAATATTACTATCAATGTCTTAGTACATACTCAACATACTGAGAAATTTAATAAGGTATTAAATAAATATGCCGGTGCTGAAACTGTCAATTTAATTCAGGTGACTAGCGTTAATGCTTCAACAGCCATGCTATTAGATGAAAAAATAACAGCCGGGGAGTTAGTTATTGTTGCAGCTGACCGAACGCCTGTTGGGACTAAAGGTCGTGTTGCTCAAGCTGATTTTTTAGGACATCCAGCATTATTTCCACAAGGCCCTTTTATTTTGGCATTACTGTTAAAATGCCCTGTGTTCACTTTATTTTGCTTAAAAGAACAGAGTAAGCAGGTTGTTTATTTTGATCATTTTAGTGATGGTTTTAATATTCCAAGAAAACAACGAACAGCCACAATACAGCAATGCATTGAAAAATATGCAGAAAGACTACAATATTATTGTGTCAAAGCACCTTTACAATGGTTTAATTTTTATGATTTTTGGCAACTAAACGATGAGTAAACAGACAGTAATAGTTGATGGTCAACTATTGAGTATTGAAGATATTTGTGCCGTTGCCGAACAAAAGCAAACACTTGCTTTAAGTAATGAAACAACGTTTATAAGGAGAATTGATAAGGGTGCTCACTTTATAGATACACTCCTTCAAGAAGAGGGCTGTGTCTATGGCGTAACGACAGGTTATGGTGACTCTTGCACTGTCTCCATTCCATTGCAAAATGTAGCAGAACTACCTAAACACCTTTATACTTTTCATGGGTGTGGCTTAGGCAAACATTTTGCTAGCGAACAAACACGCGCGATTATGCTGGTGCGGTTAAATAGCCTGGCACAAGGTTTTTCTGGAGTACGTTATTTATTATTACAACAAATAACAGGATTAATACAGCAAGATATTTTGCCATTAATCCCAGAAGAGGGTTCAGTTGGAGCCAGTGGCGATTTAACCCCCTTATCTTATTTAGCTGCGGTCTTGGCGGGTGAAAGAGAGGTGCTTTATCAGGGAAAAGTCCAGGCAACTGCCGATGTTTTTAAGCAATTACAGATAAGTCCTTTGGTGTTAAAACCTAAAGAAGGTTTAGCGATTATGAATGGTACGGCGGTCATGACCGCCGTTGCTTGTTTAGCTTATCAACGGGCGGCGTATTTATCTCAGTTATGTACTCGTATTAGCAGTTTAGCCTCGGTTGCTCTCAAGGGAAATGCCTACCATTTTGATCAGAAATTATTTTCAGTTAAACCACATAATGGACAGATAAAAGTAGCCCAGAGAATACGGCTTGATTTGCAATTATCAGCCGCAGCCCCTCGTAATGATAGCCGGTTACAAGACCGGTATTCGTTACGCTGTGCACCTCATATTATTGGCGTGCTAGAAGATACTCTACCTTGGTGTAAGCAATTTATTGAGAATGAATTAAACAGTGCTAATGATAATCCAATCATTGATGCAGAAGGTGAACATGTTTTGCATGGGGGGCACTTTTATGGAGGGCATATTGCTTTTGCTATGGATAGCATGAAAATAGTGATTGCAAATTTAGCTGACCTGATGGATAGGCAAATGGCACAATTGATGGATCCTAAGTTTAATCATGGCTTGCCGGCTAACCTATCAGGAGCACAGGCAGAGCAGGCAATGCTAAATCATGGCTTTAAGGCCGTACAAATAGCGGTATCAGCCTGGACAGCAGAAGCTTTAAAAAACACTATGCCAGCCAGTGTTTTTTCACGCTCAACCGAGTGTCATAACCAAGATAAAGTCAGTATGGGGACTATTGCTGCAAGAGATTGTATTAGAGTTCTAGAATTAACAGAACAGGTTGCATCCGCTCTGTTATTGGCTGTTGTTCAAGGTGTGGAGCTGAGAGCTAAGCAACAATTATTAAGCCCTGATTTACAAATAACAGTCACTCAAATAAGGGAAAAAGTTGAGCCTTTAATAACGGATAGAGCTATGGAGCAGGAGTTAAGGTTGGTTTTGCAATTAATTCGAGAAAGACACTGGAGTCTTTATGAGTGAAGCTATTGCAGCCTGTGAAGTTGAAATTGAAGTGCCATTTTTTGATGTCGATTTAATGGAAATTGTTTGGCATGGCCATTATGTAAAATATTTTGAAGTGGCGCGTTGCGTATTGCTGGATAAAATTAATTATAACTATATGCAAATGCGAGATTCCGGCTACACTTGGCCTGTTATTGATATTCGTATTCGTTATGCAAGACCTGCGAAATTTGGGCAGAAAATTATGGTTTATGCCGAGATGAGTGAATGGGAAAACCGTTTAAAAATTAATTATAAAATCGTTGATAAAGTATCAGGCACCCGATTAACCCGAGGCTATACCTGTCAAGTTGCCGTTGATATGGCGACTGAAGAAATGTGTTACGAATCTCCTGTTATTTTATGGGAAAAATTAGGGCTAGAAAAACCGTGAGGCAATACGATGTTATTGTTATTGGTAGTGGGATTGGTGGGCTTACATCAGCCGCATTATTAGCCAAAGCAGGTAAGTCCTTGTTGGTTTTGGAAGCACATGATAGACCTGGTGGCTATGCGCATGGCTTTAAACGCAAAAAATACCACTTTGATTCAGGTGTACATTTGATTAGTGGCTGTGGGCCAGGTGGCTATAATGGTGGTCAAGTTATTTATAAAACACTACAGGCTATAGGTGTTTTAGATGATATTGAGTTTATTAATATTAACCCTTTTAGTGATGCTCATTACCCAGGCTTAAAACTGAGTCTGCCACAAAATATAAATGATTTTATTACACTATTATCTAAACAATTTCCCAAAGAAGCAGAAGGAATAAAGAGCCTAACAGAACTTTGTTTACAGCTAGCAGAAGAAATTGCTTTAGCTGAGGAGATGATGACAGAAGCTGATTACAATGCTGTTCAACAATTAATGCCCGCTTTATACAAATATAGAAAATCTACATTGGCTGAAGTCGCTACAAAATTTATAACTGATCCAAAATTACTTGCCGTATTTTCTACCCATTGGCCTTACTTAGGATTACCCCCCTCTCAAGTTTCCTTTGTTTACTGGAGTACTATGTTAATGGGTTATATGGTGGATGGCTCTTATTATTGTAAAGGCGGGTTTCAGCAATTAGCGAATACCTTAGTTAAAGGGTTAGAAGATTATAAGGGAGAGATTAGATACCGCTCTAAGGTCGATAAAATCATTATAGAGGATGGGCGAGTAGTCGGTGTCATGGTTAAAGGTCAACAATTTAATACCAACACAGTGATTTCAAACGCAGACTTTAAACAAACAGTTTATAACATGGTAGGTGAGCAATATTTTCCTCCACGTTATTTACAGCGTGCAAAAAAAATGCAACATTCCTTATCAATTTTTGTGGTGTATATTGCAACAAATATAGATATAAAAGCAATGGGTATAGCGCATGAATCATTTTGTTACCAAGACTATGACCATGATAAAAATTACTCCAGAACTCAGGGGGGGGATATTAGTTGGATAAGTTTAACAGTTCCCTCTTTGGTTGATCCCGAGTTGGCACCATCAGGCGAGCATGTGATGATGTTAACCACATTGTTACCTTATCAAGCTACTGAACAATGGAAACAACAAAAACCTATTATTATGCAGACAATGTTGGATATTGCAGAAAAATTAATTCCAGGTTTAAAAAACCATCTGTTATATATAGAAGGGGGCTCTCCTGATACTATGCAACGTTATACGCAAAATCATCAAGGCTCAGCTTACGGCTGGGATGTAACACCCGCACAAGTAGGACCCGCACGAATACAAAATCAAACACCCATTCAAGGGCTTTACTTTGCCGGACATTGGGCATCGCCCGGTGGAGGTGTTTATGGCGTTAGTGTTTCAGGGGTGCAAGCAACACAAAAGGTTTTGGCAGTAGAGAAACAATCTCAGCTTTGGGCAATATTGAAATGATTGGCTATACCACTATTACTCCCTTATTGATGGCCGAAATCAGCCTAATTCGCTACTTACCCACATCCGTGTGGGTATTCAGCAGGAGAAGGCTTTTTAACAGTGTCTTCAACTTTTTAACACTTAACGGTGACATAGAAAATTTCGAAAAGAAAAAGTTAAAAGGGTGATAAAGTCCCCGATTATTTTGTAAGTAATTACTTATATTTTTAGAGCAATTACCCTTTACATTTTGTGATATTACCCTACAATTCTAGAGGTATATGAGGTTTTTTTTAATTAACTAGAGTTAGAATATGAATTTAGTATTATTTGTAGATAGGTCTATTAATCATCTACTTGGGTGGTTATGAAAAATAGAATTACTTTAAATGCTAGTTTAAAAAACCACCAAACTGAGTCAATTGTAGTTGTAAATTTTTTTATTGCTATCAGTTATGCTATTTTTGGCCTTTTAGCTGACTTATTAACCGATCAAGTCAGTGATGCAACATCTATTTGGCCATCTGCGGGTATTGCCTTGGCAGCATGTTTAATCTGGGGACGTAATGTTTGGCCTGGAATATTTATAGGGGCTTTTATTATTAATGTCTGGGTAGTTTTTGATTCTACCAATACCCATACTATTCTAAGTTCTGCTTTATTAATTTCAATGATTAGTTTTGGTGCTGTTTTACAGGCACTTATTGGGTATTTTTTAATTACAAAATCATCGTCACAGCCTAATTCATTTCAAACGCCTAAACAGATTTGTAAGCTTTTATGTTTTGGTGGGGCATTCAGCTGTATTGTAGGAGCAAGTATCGGGGTAAGTGGCTTATTCCTGGCGGGTTATATTTCAGGTGAACAATTTTTTACTAACTGGCTTACTTGGTGGCTAGGTGATTCTATTGGTATCATTCTTTTTGCACCGATTACTCTGGTTTTTTTTGCAAAGCCGAGAGAGCAGTGGGGAGCAAAGTTAAATTCTGTGGCTATTCCTCTTCTGGTTGCTAGTTTTTTGGTTGTGGTCATTTTTTCTTATGCTAATGAGCAAGAGCAAAAACAGAAAACTGTTCAATTTGAAAATTACACCACTGATTTATTCAATAAGTTAAAAAATCGTATTGATAAGCATCAGGAAAGCCTTTATATGATTGCTAATTTTTTTGAGCATACTCAATATGTTAGTCGATTACAATTTCGTGAATTTACCAAACGTACATTAAAACTTGAAAATGATATTCAAGCTTTGGCTTGGGTTCAGTATGTGGGGCAATCAGAAAGACAACAGTTTGTACAAGACGTTAAGGATGAAGGATTTAATGATTTTAAAATTTTTGATAAACAAATACCTTTAACAAAAGTACCTCAATATAAGAAGTATGCTGTTATTACTTATATTGAGCCCTTAGCAAGAAATAAAAAGGCTTTGGGAATGAATATATTGTCTGATAGCAATGTAGCAGAAACCTTGTCTAAAGCGATAACAATAAAAGATATTGTTATCACCCCAGGCATTGAATTAATACAAGGTAAAAGCAAAGGCCTAGGGTTTGTTATTTATCAACCCGTATATAAAAATAATCGTTCACTGGGCGAGCCAGTGATTAAAGATCATACTCCCACAGGTTATGTCGCTAGTGTTTTATATCTGGAAGACCTTATTAAGACAACATTAACTGACCTTGATAGGCGCAAAGTTTTTTTGAGTATTTATGATCAGACAATAAGTGACAAATCGCAGTTGCTTTATAGTAACCAGAAGGAAGATATATCAAGTAAAAAAAATAGTTTCCCACAACAAATAAGTATTGCAGATAGACAATGGGCTATCTATTCCTCACCTGTTAAACCTTATTCGGGCAAAAGTAGGGCAACATGGGTAGTTTTGTTATCAGTGCTTATACTGATGACAATGTTTTCTGCATTCTTACTAGCGTTATCAGGAAGAAGTTTTATTATTAAAAAATCGGTTGATAATAAAACCAAAGATTTGGAACAAATTAACTATATTTTAAATAAAACAAACCAGGCGTTAGCCAGTACAAACAAGAAGTTACAGGATAGTGAGTTTCAATTTAGAAAACTTGTTCAAACTCAGTCTGCAATAGTCTGGCGGTATGATTTAGCCTTGGGGGAATTTACCTTTGTTAGTAATGAAGCCGAAAATTTACTGGGATATTCAAATGAACAATGGTTTGAAAAAGATTTTTGGATTAATCATATTCACTCTAATGATCGGCAACAAGCACGTAACTATACATTGAATGCAGTTAAAGTATCCCAAAAGTATGATTTTGAATATCGTATGCTTAAAAAAACAGGTGAAATAGTCTGGATCAAGGATATGGTTAATGTTGTGTTAGACAATGGAGTCGCTTCTGAATTAGTGGGTGTGATGATTGATATTAGTGCTCAACATAAAGCGGAAGAAGACACTCGCTTAGCAGCAACAACATTTGAAACGCTTGAAGGTATAACGATTGCAGATGCAAACTCAATCGTACTAAAAGTAAATCATGCTTTTACAGTAATAACAGGGTACAGCGAAGAAGAGTCTGTCGGACAACATATGAGCTTTCTTAAATCAGGTCATCAAGATGCTGCCTTTTATGCTGATTTATGGAAACAATTGAATGAAAAAGGGCGATTTGAAGGCGAAATTTGGAACCGAAGAAAAAATGGAGAAATTTTCCCTGAATGGATTACCATTACGGCAGTAAAAGATCATAATGATAATGTCACTCATTATGTCGGTATATTTTCTGACATTACCGTTAAAAAAGCTTCAGAAGATAAAATTAGAAGTTTAGCTTTTTATGATCCACTAACTAACTTACCTAACCGTCGCTTATTACTAGATCGTATCCAGCAAGAGATTATTGAAGCAAAAAGAACACAATATTTTGGTGCTATTATTTTTTTAGATTTAGATAGGTTTAAATTATTAAACGATTCCTTAGGTCATCATGTAGGTGATGAATTACTGGTACAGGTCAGTCAACGCTTAAAATCAGTTTTAAGAGATGGAGATACTGCTTCACGGCTAGGGGGGGATGAGTTTGTTGTGCTGCTTCCCATGCAAGGTGAAACCGCTGAGTCTGCCGCTGATAAAGCTATTTTTGTAGCTGAGAAAATTAGGGTTTTGCTTAATAAACCTTATGTTATTAATAATATTGAGCATACCTTTAGTTGTAGTCTTGGTGTGGCTATTTTTCCGGAAGATAGTGATGAAGCTGATGCTATTTTGCAACAGGCTGATACAGCGATGTACCTTTCAAAAGAAAAAGGCAAAAACTGTATTAGTTTTTATCACTCCAGTATGCAAGAAGCAGCAGATAAGCGTTTATTATTAGAGAATGAATTAAGGTTGGCTATTAGTAACCATCAATTGCATTTATTTTATCAACCACAAGTTGATGAATTAGGAAATATTGTGAGTGCGGAAGCTTTAATTCGGTGGGTACACCCTGAAAAAGGGTTAATTTCACCAGCCGATTTTATTCCCATTGCTGAAGAAAGCAGTTTGATTTTACCCGTTGGGAAATGGGTGATGAATGAAGCCTGCCGACAAATACACGAATGGGAAAGCTTAGGTATTACCTTAGACCATATTGCGATAAATGTCAGTTCACGTCAATTTAAACAACAAGATTTTGTTGAGGAAGTGAGTGCGGCAATTATTCAACATAGAATTGCCGCTAATCAATTAACCATAGAACTAACAGAAAGTATTGTTGCTGATGATATTAACGATACGATTAATAAGATGAATGCTCTTAAAGCATTAGGGATTAAGATTTCTATTGATGATTTTGGGACGGGGTATTCATCATTGTCTTATTTAAAACAATTACCTTTAGACCAGTTAAAAATTGATCAAAGTTTTGTTCGAGACATTAATATTGATTCAGGAGATACCATCATTGTGGAAACCATTATTAATATGGCTAATAATTTAGGCTTGAATGTTATTGCTGAAGGTGTTGAAACTAAAGAGCAAGCCCATTTTTTAAAAGAAAAAGGTTGTAAAAATTATCAAGGTTACTATTATGGGCGGCCTATGCCAGCTGAAGAGTTTATAGCTCAAAGGGATATGGAAATAAATAATCGTCCAGTCTTTTAAAAGCTGGTAAGCCAGATTCAATGATTTTTCTAGGTAATTTTTTTTTACAACCCATGTAACACGAAACCTTGTAGTAGGGTGTAGGGTATGCATTGCGTACCTTTCGTTCAGTCTACACAAGGTTTGTCATGTGTTGAATGAGTCGTTTAATTCTGGATAATTAATTTTTTCCATCTCCCTAATGTTTCTGCTTATGTATAAGTTTAAGCTTTATTGCATGCTTTCCTCTTCACTGTATTTATCTGCAAGTTTTAGCAGTACGAATACAGCACCTGTTCCGCCATCTTTAGTGGGGGTGGAGCAGAATGCCTGTACATTGCTATGTTGGCGTAACCAGATATTAATATCATTTTTCAATACAGGCTGCATATTCATTGAGCCGTAACCTTTACCATGAATAATATGCACGCAGCGATAGCCATCTTCAATACTGAAATGTAAAAATTTAGTTAATTGATATTTAGCTTCCTTGCTAGTTAAACCATGCAAATCAATACTTGCATCAAAGCCGTAGTACCCTTTACGCAGTTTTTTTAACACATTTTTTTGCAAGCCTGGGGCAATAAAGCTGACACTATCTTCTTGATAGAGTTTTTCAACCTCTATATCAGCTGAATCAAAAAGTTTAATGGATTCTAAGGCTTTATTTTGAGGATAAGGTTTAGGTTTTTCATCAGGGAATAACGGTAAAGTATTGCTTTCTACTGCTTTAACCTTACCTATAGCTTGCCTAAACAAACTTGAATCTTCTGGAGCAAGTGGTTTTTTTCCTTTTTTTCCCATGATAATTAAATGGCTATGTTACCTTTGTTAGCTGGATTTTATAATGTTTTCAATTTACTTGCTTAATTTTTTCTCCAACCAGGAAAAATCAGTTGGGTACGGAATTATATTTGGGGTTCAATATCCAAGCTAGGGATTATCCTTATTGTCCTGAGCTTTTTTTAGGTCACTTATTTCCTGAGTAAAATCATGTGTTCTTTTTAAGGTAGGAAATAAATACTGTTTTTCTAAATAAAAACCTAAGCCTATCACGGGTAACATCAAAACCAGGTCGATACCAAATGTTCCACTCATAAAAATAGTTAAAGCAGCCGTTACGAATAAAAATATACCTACTAGATAATATTGAACCCCAAGTACAATTCCGCTTAAAAACAAGGTATGTGCCAAAATAATATGAATACTCATTGCAGCCGCTCCCGCTTGAATAGATTCTGCATGCCATAATAAGAATATTAAAATGACTGCCGTCATTGCACTGCCCCAATATAAAATTTCAATCCGCATCAAATGTAGTTTTTTAACCCCAGTTTTAAGTGACTTAACTTTTTCGCTGATTAAAGAGCAGATAAAAAATACAGGTGTCATACAAAGCCAATAAAACAGAACAACTCCTCGGTCTGCAAATTCTGCTACCAATTCACCAATAAAACACAACATTACTAAAGTTACAAAAATAACTTCATTAATATAGATATATCTAAGAGCGTGGTCTAAAATCCAATCTTTTGTTCCTTTATTGTTAGTCATTTTAATTTTACCTTTTACCTTATTTTCTTCCCGTTGCCTCAATGTTATAAATTTAAAAACCAAGAAGTTATTACTTCAGGTTTGCTTGCAAAATACCAATGAATATACGATGCCCGTAAATTTTTATAACGTATGCCTTTATCACCTCGCGAGCAGTCAAAACAGCTTTTGAATTGTTCCTCACTTTCTCTGGTTGAATAATGAAACTCATGTCCTCTTATTCCACTAATATCTTCTCTATAGCCTAATGATGCTAATTTTTTCTGCATTTTAGACTGATAAGATAAAATTCCAGCCATCGGCCATACCACCCCATCATGGTCAGTTAACTGTTTACCTAATAGCATTAAGCCACCACACTCTGCTAATAAGGGCTGACCTGCTTGTATAAATTTATTAAGCGAATCCCAGCTTGCCGAAATAGATAATTGCTCAGCATAAAGTTCAGGATACCCTCCTGGTAACCAAACAGCATTGGCATTGTCTGGAACAGCATCTCCAGCGATGACAGAAAAATATTCTAGTTCTGCGCCTTGTTCAATTAAAAAGTCGATATTAGCTGGATAAATAAAGCAACAAGCGGCATCTTTAGCAATAGCAATTTTTTTTCCTCGTAACGGTTTAATAGCTTGCTTCTTTATTATTTCGACTGCATTCCAGTCAGAAAAAGCAGTCGATAATGCCTGTTTATCAACATTAAAATATCTTGAAAAATCTGGAATTTCAACATTATCTGGCGTTATTAAGCCTAAATGACGTTCTACTAAGATAGGCGCATCCTTTCCTATCCATGCTACTAAAGGAGGCATAGCATAATCTGTTAAAAAGTTTTTTAACAGGTCTGCATGGTGCTCACTCCCTACTCGATTAGCAATAATACCGGAAATAGTCACACCCATTTTCTGTGCATAATCACAATACCCACTGACTAAGGGTACAATCGAGCCACTCATCCCTTTAGCATTTACAACTAGAATAACGGGGCAATTCAAGCCTTTTGCTAAATCGGCACTGGAACCATCCATCCCTACGCCTGTTCGTCCATCAAACAAGCCCATTACACCTTCAATTAAAGCGAGATCAACTTGCTGATTTTGCTTGTTTATCAATTGTTGTGATTGCTCCAATCCCACCATTCTTGTATCAAGGTTATAACTGGTTCGCTCTGTTATTAACTGGTGCCAAAGTGGGTCAAGGAAATCTGGCCCAGCTTTAAATGAACAAATATTCAGTTTTTGAGTTTTTAAATATTGTAGCAAAGCCAACATAGCCGTTGTTTTTCCACAGCCTGATTGAGTGCCTGCTAGTAACGCTATTTTCATTTTGTTTTCTAAACCGTTTAGTTAAAACTATGCACTTTAGTGCAAGACTTTTAGTATACTCTTATCTATGAAGTCTTAACCAAGGAGATAGGAGAACAAACAAGAGATATAATTCGTCAAGTTTGCGATCAAAATGATAGTAAGGTTATTAGGGAGTCTGAAGAAATAAATAGAAACAAGAAAAGGTCTAATTTATTAAACAATTATTACAGACAAAATCAGCAATACGGGTATCTACCATATAAAAAACATTCAAATACAGATAAGAAATATCCTCATTTGCACTTAAGTTAAGATGTTTTATCTACTATGTAGGAATGGCTTTAGCCACGATGTCGCGGCTAAAGTCACTCCTACTAAATACTTAATTTTCTAATGATTGATCCGGTTCTTTGGCAAGAAGCTCTGCAACAAATTTAAATTGTGGTGCTAAATTTTCTGGTACTGGAATTTTCCATTTTTTGCCTACAAAACGAGCTAATAAATTTGCCAACCAAAGACGATTTGACTCAGCTTTTTCAATAATAAACTGGTAAGTTTCTTCAGTAGAAATAATTCCAAAACCATTAAGCCAAACATCAATAGTTTCTGACTCGCCTACAAGTTGTATTTGTATATAAGCACTTCGTGTTTCTATATCAAAGTTAAACCCTGTTAACTCAGCAATATCTTTTAATACAATATTAGCAACCCATATAATTAACTTATTGGGAGTCATTTTTATGACTATTTTTGCCAGTGTTGCTGTAAAACTCATTCTTTCCCCTTTTACTTGTTATGGTTATAAGCTGTATGCTTTAAACTACAATAGCAAAAGGAGTATATAAGATAAAGCTTAAGTAACTGTAAATTCTGCACGATGATGAGTAAACCGCACTTTATAATTTGTAGAGCGGACTTTAGTCCGCTATTAAATCAATGTTTTAAGTCATTGAGGGCTAAAGCCGGCTCTACAACCGCTGAAAACTTAGTTCATTAATTAAATACCTGCTTATGAGTGTGGTTTAAATCTTTAGCTTTATGACATCCACTTTATCCCATACCTTATTAGTATATTCTTTATCCAGAGGCGGCATCCCCTGCTGTATCCAATCAACAATTAGCCTAGCTACATTGGGGTAGTTAATTTTTATTGCATTATCATCTTCAAGCCAGTTTTTTATGATGGCTGGGTCCATATCCATCATAGTCTGGCCATAATTGAGTTGTTTTAATGCGGCTGCATTAGAAATTTGTTCCATTTGGGCATGTAAAGGCTTGGCCAGGATTTTTTTACCTAATTTTAAAGCTTCGCTGGCCAGCTCAAAGCCTGCATTACTTATAATTCCCACGCAATCAGATAAATCTTTTTGAAAACCATCTCTTGAAAGTGGGTTATAAATAATATGCGAGTGTTTACTTTCAATAGGAACTGGGGAATACATATAAAATTGGTAATCTGTATAGGGGCTTAACAATTTAATAACAGCTTCTTGAGATTCAAAAGGTAAATAAACCAAAATTTTATTTTTTATAACGGTTGATGATAATTCGGGGGTTTCTATAATGGGCGGTAATATGGGTTGATTGAAATGATGCCAGTGCAGACCGACCCCAATATCAGCAGGTGCAAAATAACGCATAACTGTATTTGCTAAAGGATCAGCTCCGGCTCGCGGTATTTGATGATTAAAGGCATACTGATGCCCAATACCTAGCACTTGTTTTTTCTGACTTTTAGCAGCCCAGGCGGTCACGGGTTCAAAATCACTAATCACTAAGTCATAATCCGTTAAGTCTAGTTGTTTTACATCTTTAACAAAGCGTACAGGGCTGGATTCTATAGCCGTTTTTAAATAACTTACTTGACCTTTATTGGTATTAAAGGTTAAACCTGTCTTGTGTTGATAACCATTGAATACCTCCATATCAAAGTATTCATTTGCCTCTCGACCGGTAAATTGAAAACTGACATCAATACCCGCTAATTTCAGTTCCTTTGCCATAACTCTTGCACGGGTGATATGACCATTGCCTGTACCTTGAACACCGTAAAATATTTTCATACAATAATTTGATTTAAGCTATAAATTGCAACACTAACACCAAGAATCATGCCCATTAGAGTGTCTGTTGGAAAATGAACCCCAAGTACAACACGGGAAAAGCCAACTAAGGTTGACCAAATTAATAGTGGTAGCAATAAAACGGGTATAAAATACCCTGTTATCGTTGCCACCATAAAAGCGGCTGAAGTATGGCCTGATGGAAAACTAAACTGGTCAGAGGGGGTAATCTGACTGGTAAAATTTTCTAAAGCAACGGCAGGGCGGTTGCGTTTAAAACCATTCTTTAATATAAAATAGATAGGTCTTTCAATTAAAAAAGACAGTAATAAGGTTTTTAAAAATAAGCTATCTTGCCCCTGATACCCATAAAGAAAAGCGGCTAACAGTAAATACAAAGGACCATCTGCTGTTTTAGAAATATAACGAGATAAGATTGATAGATATTTGTAAATACGGCTATTTATCAAATATGTAAACATAAATACATCATATTTATGTACCGAATAGATTAGTTTCATTTTTACCACCTCTTTTTTCTGAATAGCCCATTTTAAAATTCAGTTTAATTCTTTTCTAATTTATAAGGTGATATTAGGGTTGAAATATGACAGAGGTGTGAATGTTTTTTTAAGATTTGATGACAATAAGGCTATTATCTGAATTGTAGAGACAAGACATGCCTTGTCTCTATGGAGCTATGGAGAGCAAAGAGGTTTAACAATCCAAAACTCTGTGTTCTCGGTGAGTTCTGTGATAAAAATATTAGAGCTTTTATGTTCTCTTACTTAGCTCACCAGTCTTAAATTTAAGAAAATATGTAGGATGTGCTGACGATAGGAAGCGCATCAATTACAAGCGGTGCGCTTCCTATCGTCAGCACACCCTACATTTACTCTACAGTGATCTGTGGCTAGTTAATAGGCATAGCAGAGAAAATTCCCCCTCTCTTTAGTGAAGGGAGGAAGGTGCTTATTATTTGCTGGCTAATAACTCAATTAAAATATTTTCGTAAATTTCTGATAATATGTCTAAGTCATTGATACCAACATTTTCATTGATTTTATGAATAGACTCATTTAGAGGGCCTAATTCGATCACTTCTGCACCCGTGGGGGCAATAAAGCGGCCATCTGAGGTGCCGCCACCTGTATCATCTATGGTTTCAAACCCCGTTACTTGTTTAATAGCGGCATGTGCGGCATCAATTAATGCCCCGCCTTCCGTTAAAAAAGGGTTGCCAGATAAGCGCCATTGTAAATCGTATTTAAAGTTGTATTTATCAAAAATTGCAGTAGTACGTTGTTTAATGGTTTGCTCATCAAGCTCAGTGCAAAAACGAAGGTTAAACTGAATTTCTAATTCACCCGGAATAATATTTTCAGCACCTGTACCGCCGTTAATATTTGATACTTGTAAACTGGTTGGGGGAAAAAACTTATTACCTTGATCCCAAACTTCCTCTGTTAATTCTTTAAGTGCTGGTGCAAAAGTATGAATAGGGTTTTCGGCAATTTCAGGGTAAGCAACATGACCTTGCATACCATGAACAGTTAATTTTGCACAAAGTGAACCACGACGACCGACACGAATAACGTCGCCCAGTTTTTTATCACTTGAAGGCTCGCCGACTAAACACCAGTCAATTTTTTCGTGCCGATTTTCTAACACTTCAACGACTTTAACCACACCATTGGTAGCAATCCCTTCTTCATCACTGGTCAGCATTACGGCTATTGAACCTTGGTGGTCTGAGTGTTTTGCTAAAAAACGTTCTAATGCGGTAATAAAACAAGCCACCCCTCCTTTCATATCAGCAGTACCACGGGCATATAATTTGCCGTCTTTAATAGTGGGTTCAAAAGGTGGGGTGTCCCAGCGGTCTAATGGGCCGGGTGGAACAACATCTGTATGGCCGAGAAAGGTGAGTAGTGGTTTAGCTTCACCTTTTCGTAGCCAAATATTTTGAGTGTCATTAAAATTCAAACGCTCTTCTTTAAAGCCAAGTTTACTGAGCCTTTCAACTACAACATCTTGGCAGCCTGCATCTTTAGGTGTCACTGATTCTCTGCTAACCAGATTTTTTAATAAAGTTAATGTTTCGCTCATATTTCTGCTTGATAGTTTTCTGCTTTAAAACCAATAATCATTTTTTCGCCGGTATCTAATAGGGGGCGTTTGATTAAGGTGGGGGTTTTCAGCATATATTGTAATGCTGTTTGTTTTGAAATATTAGATTTTTGTTCATCAGTCAGTTTTCGCCAACTGGTACTTTGTTTATTGAGTAGCTTTTCCCAGCCTAATGCGGCTTCAAAAGAGTCAAGTAATTCAACAGTTAAGCCCTGTTTTCGATAATCATGAAATTGAAATTCAATATTATTTTCTTGTAACCAGTCTTTGGCTTTTTTGACGGTATTACAATTGCTTATGCCATAAAGAGTGTGCATATTAAAGCTCGCTATTTAATAATTCTTCAATCGAGGGAAGGGCTTTGTCTTTATGGGTATGCGTTTTATATAAATCTATAAACTCCATAAAGGCTTGTTCTAAATCATCAAGAATCCCTTCTTCATTGTCTTTTTCTTCGCCAGAAAGGCCTGAGCTATCAATATATTCTTTTTGTAAAGCTATCTCACTGTTTAAAGATAAGATAGCGTAAAGTACTGCGTTGCTGGATAAAGGTTCTGCCATGATTTTGTGAAATAATTGTTATTTTCTTAGGCCCATTAGTATAACGTGCAAAGAGGTTTGATGGTGTTGCAATTAATGGTTTTTTTTGCTGAAAATTAAAAAGGAAAGGTCACTAAAATAACTTTATTATTTTTTAAAGCGTTTTTGGTTTTTCCGGTATCCCTTGACCTTTTGCCAAGCCTGACGGCTGTATCTGTGTTTATCGAATAAACGAATGGCCTTGCGCTTAAAACTATTAGAGGCTTTAAACATAATACTTAGGCCAATAAGCATGACCGGCAAGCCAAAAGGGACAGGGAGTGGAAATAAAATAAGCCCAATAAAAAAAAGTGTACTGCCTGTTGACATTAATAAGGTTTTTTTAAGCATTCTTAAGCCGTTTGTTCTAATTCAACAACTGCATCTTGAGGAAGGGTATCTAATAATTGGTAGCTATCTTCTAGCCAATGAATAATTGATAAGCTGCCTGCTTCGTCTTCTACTAGTGCAGTACAACTTTCTACCCAATCACCTGTATTACAGTAGGTTTTGCTAAATTCCATCTGTTTAATATCAGCATGATGAATATGTCCACAAATTATGCCATCTACTTGCTGTTTTTGAGCTTCTAAACTTAATACATGTTGGTAGTTATCCATCACTTGCACAATATTTTTAACTTTTGTTTTTAAATAAGCTGATAATGACCAATATTTATAACCCAATTTGTTTCTAATATTATTAAACCAACGGTTAAGGATTAAAAGAATTTCATAAGCTTCACCGCCAATATATGCAATACTTTTGTTGTGACAAACAATGCTGTCAAACTCATCACCATGCATAACAAGGAACCGGCGACCATCTTTTGTTGTATGAATAGCATTAAGTTCAATTTCAACTCCGTTAAATAATGTACCGGCATGTTTTCTTAGTTGTTCATCATGGTTTCCTGGAATATAAATGACCCGAGTACCTGTTTTTGCTTTATTGATCACGCGTTGCACAATATCGCTGTGTAAGATTGGCCAATAAAAACCAGATTTTACATTCCAGCTCCACAAATCAATAATATCGCCCACTAAATAAAGCGTATTACAATCAACATGATCTAGAAAATCACGTAAATATTCTGCTTTACAGCCTTTTGTACCTAAATGTGTATCTGAAATCCAAACAGTTTGATAATGAATTGTCATATTGCCCTCCACTTTGGTTAAATAGGAAAATAACAATTTTTTATGACATTGTGGTAACGATTAGATGAATAATTGATGACAATTCGGGTAAGTGTGAAACAGTAGTGCTTGTCATAAAGCTGTAACTTTATGCCATTAAAGTAGCGAATTTATATGATTTATAAATTGATTTGCAAAATGGAAACTTCAATAAAATTAACGACAGAAACAGAACATAGACTTAATTTTTTGGCTTCTGAGGTGGGAAAATCTAAAGATTTTTTTATTCAAGAATTGATTGAAAGAGGGCTTGATGAGTTAGAGGATTATTATTTTACTGAGCACACACCTGTTCGGCCTCGTAAAACGAAAGAAAAAATACATAATATGGCTGGGTATGATTAGGAGGCTGTCCGAGAATAGAGAACCTGCTACGGAAAAATCCCTTTTGGCCACTTTTCCCGTTCATTTTCGTTAAATAGCACAACTATTCGCCTCAAATGAACGAAAAAACTGACTCAAAAGGGCTTTCCCTCGCGACGGTTTCTATTCTCGGACAGCCTCCTAGCAATAGTGTTCTTTTGGGTGGGAATTAATATTTTCCACTCACACGGGGGGAAAATTTCTTTTATACCGTTATCAATAATTAAAATTTTAAGTGAATGCTTATATGATAAATGCTGAAAAAATAGTTCGAGAAACATACCCGAAATTAAAAATCGGCAAAAATAATAAATTACTATTAAAGATAATCAAAAAAGTATTACATGAAGAAGATTTTAATAGCGTTCTTCTTAAGAATCAGCACCTACGAGGGTTTGCTTTTTTAGATAAATTACTTAATTATTTTCAATTTAGTTATCAAATATCACCAAAATCATACTCTAATATCCCATCAGAAGGTCGCTTATTAATAGTGGCGAACCACCCCATTGGTACCTTGGATGGGTTAGCACTAGTAAAACTTATTCGCTCTGTTAGGCCAGATGTGCGTATTGTGGCCAATAAGGTACTCTCTTATATGAAACCTTTAGAGTCAGTTTTTTTACCTGTTGATATTTTATCTCAAAATGCCAACCATAAAAAAGCTTACAAAGCGATGTTAGCTGCTTTAGAGAGCGAGGAGGCTGTGATTATTTTTCCAGCAGGAGAAGTCTCGCGCATTACACCTAAAGGTGTTCGTGATGGCAAGTGGAAAACCGGGTTTGTTAAGTTAGCTAAAAAAGCACAATGTCCTATTTTACCCATTTATATCAAAGCCTCTAATTCTACTTTATTTTACCTCTTATCCTCGCTATATAAACCATTAGGGACAGTTATGTTAGTGTCTGAAATGTTTAATAAAAAGGATCAGGAGCTTAAATTTAGAGTCGGTTCCCCCATTCCTTATCAAGCAATAAAAAATACAAAGGAAGACAATAAGCAGTTAACTCAAAAATTTCGCCGTCATGTACAAAACCTAGGTAAAAAAGCTAAAAAGCCTTTATTTGAAACGATTGAAACTGTTGCACACCCTGTTGACAGTAAAGCCATAAAAAAAGCCTTATACCTCTCGCGTTTGCTAGGAGAAACCAGAGATGGCAAGAAGATATTTTTATATAAATATCAAGATGACTGCCCAGTAATGCAAGAAATTGCACGTTTACGAGAACTAACCTTTCGTACCGTTGAAGAGGGTACGGGTGAAGCTTATGACTTAGATAAATATGATGTTTATTATAGTCATTTAGTGTTATGGGATGAGTATGATCTTGAAATTGTTGGTTCTTACCGGATAGGTGAAGGACATAAAATTATGCAGAGTAAAGGCGTAGAAGGGTTTTATACACATACACTGTTTAATTTGAATGCAGAGTTTCAAAGCTATTTACCTAATAGTATTGAATTAGGTCGTAGTTTTGTGCAACCTCGTTATTGGGGTAAACGGAGTCTTGATTATCTTTGGTATGGTATTGGGGCTTACTTGAGAGAACAGCCTGATATTAAATATTTATTTGGCCCGGTCAGTATGACTAATGCTTACCCTCAAAAAGCAAAAGAAGTGATTATCAGCTTTTATAAACAGCAGTTTGGTTCCGATTTAAACCTTGCTGTTGCAAAAATGCCCTTTATAATTTCTGAACAAGCGCAGAAGTTTGCTGAAGCAGAGTTTAATGAAGATTATAAAACCAGTTTTAAAATTTTAAATAGTGAATTAAAAAAATTGGGTGTAAAAGTACCGACCTTGTACAAACAATATGTTGAGTTATGTGTTGATAAAGGCTGTCATTTTATAGACTTTAATATTGATCCTGATTTTAATAACTGTATTGATAGTTTGGTAATGATTGAACTTGATAAAATAACAGCCAAGAAAAAGCAACGTTATATTGAACGAGAGCTGGTTGCATAAAGTAAGAAGCGAATTTCGCGGCTTTTATCTATCAATCAGAGAATAGCAAAACAAAGACTTACAGGGTTATTAGGCTATAGGATGTAGGGGGGTGGACTAAAGATCACTCTACAAACTGCGGAAACTTGCTCTTAGCCCTTAATGGTTTTAATATATTGATTAATAAACAAATCAAGAGGTTTATCTGAATCTAAATATTGCTCAAATAAATTCATCGCCTCAGAGGTGGAGATATATGCGTATGCACCGAAACCTTTTTTTAATAAAAACAATTCATGTAATTCGGTTAAAAAATCATCTCGCTGTTGATCAGGGTCGGTCATATTTTTGTGTCTAAAAGTTATACAAATAATGGGTGTTTAGGAACGTGCATGAAACAACTTACCGATTTCTAACTTGTCTTTTTGCTCCAGGTGCAATGCTCTCATTCGTTGCGTAGCCAGCTATGCGCCTCATGAGATCATTTCACCTGAAACAAAAATCCTACGTTATAATTTCGGGAAGTTATTCCATACACGTTCCTTAGAATAATTATTATTTATTACATGAGTGTGAAAAAACTTTACTTTTTTAGACTCTCTTTATTAGCAAAACCTGCTCCTTTTTTTGTTTTTGCAGTGAGTTCCAGGTTTTCAATAAGTAAACGATAATCAACCTCTAATTTATTCATTTCTGCAAAGCAACGTGCAATGACAGCTATTGTATTGGGTACTTCATCCTTTTTCTTATAAGACTGTAAGTTTTTATCACTTACTTTTATTAATTTACTAAACTTGGGTAGACTGATTTCTGCATCAAGTAATAGCTTCTTGAACTCAATAAAACTCATAATGTATTCCAGATTAGTTATGTATATTCGCTATATTTTATAACTTTTATCCTTAATATGTTGACTTTTATAAATATAAACAATATTATTCTCTATAACTTATTACTATTAGTAAGTTATTTTTATTACATGGAGAAAAATTATGTCAAAAGTAGTTAAGAAAAAGGTAGCCCTAAAAATTGCAAAGAAAGCGACAAAAAAAGCAGTTGCTAAAAAAGTGGTTGCTAAGAAAAATGCTAAAGCCGTTATAAAGAAAGCAACAAAAGCAGTTATAAGCAAAAAAGCGAGCAATAAAAAAGCCGCAAAGAAAGTTGCAAAAAAGGCAGTAAAGAAGGCCGCTTAATAATTTTTTAAAGCAATAAACTTTGGAAGTGAGGCTTTAGCCTCACTTCCAAATGTTAGAGTACATATTGTTTGCTACTTTGAAGCCAGAATCCAGCCTAATACTTCCGAGTATCATTAACCTCCCTTCAATCATATTTTATAATTTCAACAAGATATTTTGGTATCTTTCAGTTTCCACTTTTGTATTGGTGTTTCTGTAGGATGTGCCGTCGGTCGTTAGGAGGCGCATCAAATGAAGTTTAGCTGGTGCGCTTATTTTCTCACACTAAAAAGTGTAAGCTACTTTAGAGTTAAAATGAAAGATGCCGATATTTTCTTTTCAGTTGACACTGCAATATTTCTGTCATAATCCTTTGTGGCTATGCATGTTAATATTTATTAATTTCTCGTAACTTTATCAACCAATAATGACAGAAAACTCGTTATATTTCGAACTCCCCGCAAATCTGACAGTAAAAAAATTTATTGCCAAGTTAGGTAAGCAAGTCGACTTGCAAATTACCACTCAGGAATACAGCATAAAAACATTTTATGATAGCTTTGACTGGCGGTTATATAATGCTGGAATGATTTGTGAATTCAATCATTCCCAAAACCTTTCTCAGCTTTCATTGGTTGATAGGAAAAGTGGTCATCTAATGGCTGTTGAGGAGGTCGCATCTGTCCCTAAATTTAGTCAGCAATTTGTTGATGGACGATTTAAAAAATCTATTGCAACTGTTTTGGAAATGAGAGCGTTACTCCCTCTTTGTCAACTACCCGTTGAAGTTTCTCGTATTAATATTTTAAATAAAGATCAAAAAACCGTATTACGACTTCAAATAGATAATTATGAGCTGTTAAATAATCGTATTCATTTGATTCCATTAAAAGGGTATGAGAAAGCACATAAAAAAATTGTAGATATTTTGCAAAATACACTCGCTATAAAACAGTCAACTTGCTCTGTGATAAGCGAAGCATTAAAGCAACAAGGTAGAAAGCCCAAAGATTATAGCTCTAAACTGGCTATTCAGTTAAAGCCAGAAATGAGAGCAGAGTTAGCAACAAAAAAGATATTTAAACAATTGTTACAGGCTATACAAATTAATGAAGCGGGCACTATAGAAGATATAGATACGGAATTTCTGCATGATTTTCGTGTTGCAGTTAGACGGACGCGTGCAGGGCTAAGTCAAATTAAAAATACTTTGCCTGCTGAAACTGTTGCTCAATATGCTGATTTTTTTGCATGGCTTGGACAAATTACCAGTCCTACTCGTGACCTTGATGTCTATTTATTAAGTTATCAGAAATATCAACAAGCACTCCCTTTAACATTGCGTGATGATCTTACTCCCTTTTATGCTTTTTTAAAGCAAAAGCAGCAACAGGCTCAAAAGGAATTGGCAGAACATTTAAAAAGTCCAAAATATATTAAGCAACTGTTTGCTTGGGAACAGTATTTAAATGAACCCTCGGCCAAAAAAGTACGGGCTAGTCAGACCAATCAAGCCATTAAACAGTTGGCCGATATTCGGATTTGGAAAGTTTATCAGCGTGTATTAAAA
Organism: Gammaproteobacteria bacterium; assembly: GCA_024277935.1. Classification (GTDB taxonomy): domain Bacteria; phylum Pseudomonadota; class Gammaproteobacteria; order Methylococcales; family Methylomonadaceae; genus QPIN01. Next base: position 2,084 of record JAJRUF010000133.1, on the reverse strand, counting down.
GAAGGCTCTGCTATTAGCGATAAATCACCTGCTATAGCATTGCATGACTTAAGAAAAACCTGTAAAAAATTACGCTATTTAATGGAGTTTTTTCAAAGTCTTTATCCGCAAAGTGAAATTAAGGAAAGTATTAAAGTGTTAAAAGGTTTTCAAGCAGTACTAGGTGATTTTCAGGATTATGAAGTTCAAGAAATAAGTATTAAAGAATTTAGCCAGGAAATGATGTGTCAAAAAACACCTTCTAATACGCTGTTAGCCATGGGTGTTTTAGTACAATTCCTCGATACCATGAAGTGTAATGCACGGAATCATTTTGCCGAGCAATTTAAATTATTTACTGATGCAGAGAATATGAGACTCTTTAAACAATTATTTAGCAATAAAGCCTAGAGGGAATATTAATGACAATTATTGCAACCTATAATATTAAAGGTGGAGTTGGAAAAACATCCACAGCAGTTAATATTGCTTTTCTAGCCGCACAGAATAATTATAAAACCTTAGTTTGGGATTTAGACCCTCAAGGAGCAAGTAGTTATTATTTTAGAATTAAGCCCAAAGTTAAAGGAGGGAGTAAAGATTTAATTGCGGGAGCAAGGGAGTTGGACGGTTTAATTAAAGCGACTGACTTTGAGAATTTAGATCTATTACCTGCAGATTTCTCCTTTAGAAATCTGGATTTGGTTTTGGATGAGCGAAAAAAGCCAACGCAACGTTTAAAAAAGTTACTGGCTCCTTTAACTAAAGAATACGATATTATTGTTCTTGATTGCCCACCTAATATCTCATTATTATCAGAAGCAATATTTGAAGCTTCTGATTTTTTACTGTCACCTATTATTCCAACCCCCTTATCTTTAAGGACTTTGGAGCAATTAAAAAAATATATTAAAGATAATAATTTAAAACATATAAAATTATTGCCTTTCTTTTCTATGGCGGATAGACGTAAAAAAATGCACCGGGATATTATTGAGTCATTAGCCGAAAAGCACCCTGATATTTTAGCAAGTATTATTCCCTATGCTAGTGATATTGAGCGTATGGGGTATGAGCGGATGCCTTTATTGGGGTATATAAAAAAATCGCGTTCAGTAGAGGCTTATCAATCTCTTTGGAAAGAAGTTTCTAGCTTTTTTAAACAATAAACCACAGTCTCTATTTATAGAGCTGGCTTTAGTCCGCTCTACAAATATAGCTGAAATAGGTTGTCATAAATCTGTCATATTAAAATGAGACAATTTTGATATTACTAAAGTATTGGAGAGTGTTTGTGTTTAAGAAAATTTCTTATGTTTTATCTGTTCTATCAATTACCATGATGAGCCAAGCTGCTTTAGCAGAGCCTCACTATAATGTGGATGATTATTATCAAGTAACTAAAGATGGCCGTATTTATATTTTTGATGATTATAAAACCTATGATGGTTTCAACCAGCTTGGCGAAACTTCTTTTCGTTTAACGCGTATTGGCGCTGGCCCTAAAGGTGAAACCATTGTTTTTGGTTTAACAAAAAAAGATAAAAAAATGCGCTCGGGTTTAGGCGGTGTTGATATGTATGATGGAAAGGCAGAAGGTATTGCTGATGGCTTTTATGGTGAAGTCGTTGATGAAGGTCGCCTCTATGTATTTAGTCAATGGGCTGATTTGAAGTCATTTTTAGCAGTGGGAGAGGCACCATACCGTTTTACTCAAATTGGTGCGGGACCAAAGGGTGAAACAGTGGTCTTTGTATTGAACAAGTCAAACAAAAAGAAAAAGCCTGTTGCTTTAATCGCTGAGTTTGATAAAAAGCATAAAAGATAAAACTTTGTAGAGTGGACTAAAGTCCGCTCTACAGTTTATAAACTGTGGTTTGTTAAAAACCGGTTTTTATTTTTTATATAAATAATTAAGCAGTTCCAGTTAATTCTGAGCTGCTTTTTTTATGCCCGATAGGGCATCTTTCAGTTTACACTTTTGTCTTGATATTTCTGTAGGATGTGCCGACGTTAGGAGGCGCATCAAATGAAGTTTAGCTGATGCGCTTCGTTCCTCAGCGCATCCTACAATGATATGTTTATTTTCTCACACTAAAAAGTGT
>JAJRUF010000132.1 GCA_024277935.1 Gammaproteobacteria bacterium | reverse complement strand
GGTGGTTTTTATTAAACAAACACTCCTTTATCAACCACTGGTTTTAACAGCAGCACAAAGTAAAACAGGACTACATCGCTAAACTATCAAAGCAGTTGACACTTGCAATATTTGATAACCCTGTTACTTCCTACCCAAAATTTTCAACGGCTAATGCTTGGCAAAAAACGCAAGAAGAGAAGCAAGGTAAACCTGCATTTTTAATATGAATTACCTGACCAAAAAAACTTTGTAATACTGTGCTAACTATAGTTATTATAGGTCACTTATACAATATTTTGGCACTCTTCCTTGCCCCGAGCACAGCATCGTCAAATGCTGACTTACCTTGTAAGTGTTATGCTTGATAGACTACCCTAGCTTGCCTAGGAGGCTATCCGAGAATAGAGAACCTGCTACGAAACCCCTCTTTTTGCCAGTGTTTATTTTCGTTAAATAACGCAACTATTCGCCTCAAATGAACGAAAAAACTGGCTCAAAAGGGCTTTCCCTCGCTACGGTTTCTATTCTCGGACAGTCTCCTAGTGGGTTATAAGTCTATTGCTTTAACCTGTATTCTTTAGTGCAAAAGCGAGCTATGTCCTGCATTCCCATAATGGGTAAAGTGTTAAAATAGCCTTATCAACTGATTAGCTCACTATTAAATAAATAATTTTCATTATGGCAAAAGCAACACTTAAAATAACACAGGGTTCTTATAGCACTAAAGGTGTAAAAGAAAGAAATGAAGATTTCCTGGGGGCTCTCATTCCTGAAGGTGCTCAATTAACTTATAAAGGTGTTGTTGCTGCTATTGCTGATGGTATGAGTGGTAGCGATGCAGGGCATGAAGCGAGTCACTGCTGTGTTGCTGGATTTTTAAGTGATTACTATAGTACGCCAGATTCCTGGTCGGTTAAAAAAGCAGGGCAGAAAATTTTATCCGCAACCAATTCGTGGCTGTATAGCCAAGGTCAGCAACGCTACCAATCAAGTAAAGGGATGGTAAGTACTTTAAGTATATTGGTACTTAAATCAACTACAGCTCATATGCTTCATATTGGTGACTCTCGAATCTATCGCTTGCGTCGCGGTAATTTAGAGCAAATGTCACGAGATCACCGAATTTGGGGGGCTGAGGGGAAAAGCTATTTAAATCGTGCGATGGGGATAGAGCCAAGGCTTGAGGTTGACTACAAAGCTTTTCCGCTTGAAAAGGACGATATTTTCTTTATGAGCACTGATGGGGTGCATGATTTTATTCCGGAAAAAACCTTAAAAACTTTTTTACAATTATCAGAAGATTTAGATGATATAGCTAAAAAGGTTATTCAATATGCGATTGACAACAAAAGTGATGATAATCTGAGTTGTCAGCTCATTAGAGTCGATGAAATTCCTTTGGCAAAAGAAGGTGAGTTATTGCGTCAATATGCAAACTTACCTTTTCCGCCACTCTTAGATGTGGGGATGATGCTTGATAGTTATAGAATTGAAGAAGAGTTACACGCTAGTAAACGGACACAAATTTATCGTGCTCTTGATACCAAGACGAACAGGCAAGTTATTTTAAAAACTCCCTCAGTTTTATATGAAGATGATACGCAATATATAGAACACTTTTTACATGAAGAGTGGGCGGGAAGAAGGCTAGAACACAAGAATGTGCTTAAGGTGTTGGTTTCAGATAGAGTAAAGAGCTGTATTTATTACACAACAGAGTTTATTGATGGGCAAACTTTAAGGGAATGGATGGACTCACACCCTAGGCCTTATATCCGAGAAATCAGGTTAATTGTTAAGCAAATAGTGAGTGGGGTACGTGCTTTTCATCGGATGGAAATGTTGCACCAAGATTTAAAGCCTGAAAATATTATGATTGATAGGCAGGGTGTAGTAAAAATCATAGATTTTGGTTCAGTTAAAATTGCGGGTATTTCTGAAATAACACCTTTGGAGCAAGCTGATGATAATATCTTAGGGACGTTAAATTATACCGCACCTGAATATCACCTGGGGGCTAGGGGCTCAGTAAAATCAGATTTATATTCCTTAGCTGTAATTACTTATGAAATGATTAATGGAGCTTTGCCATTTGGAGGTGACATGCCTGAAAAGCCAAATAAAATAAACTTGGCAAAGTTGCAATATGTGCCTAGTTTTCAAAAAAACACCATGGTTCCCGTGTGGATTGATGGCGCATTAAAAAAAGGCTGTTCTATAAACCCTCAGGGACGTTATGAAACCTTATCGGAATTTTTATATGATCTATCCAACCCTAATTCGGTTTTTTTAAAAGAGACTGCTGATATTCCGTTACTTGAACGAAATCCATTAAAATTTTGGAAAGGAGTCTGCTTGCTGTTGTTTTTAAGCAATTTAGCTTTGCTTTACTTGTTATCTTCTTTTTAGTAAAACAAAAACGCGTTAATACTCGATGTTCCAGTTTTTAATTGTTGTTTTTGTGAAGTGCTGGAAAACAGGGGGATAGAGAGAGCCCTTTTCTACAGATATTAGATTTATGGGGTAATTCTCAATGTCATTAGGAACGTGTACGGAATAACTTCCCGAAATTATTCCGTACACGTTCCTGTCATAACCATGTCAATACCTAATTTTAACTATTTTTACTATCCATATTCCACATAAAATCCTTCCATCTGAAATCGTACTTCAGTAGACTTGGTTTTTATATGGCATTCATTGTTTTTAAATTATCATTCGTTTCCGGGATAGAGCCTGGAGAAGTAAACTTAACCTGTCATATTGGATGTCCACCTGAAGGGGAATCATTGAAAAAAAGGAGGTTTTATGGGTGATCGCAATGAAAATCCATAGGTTTCCTGAAAATAGATTAATAAAACAGAAGTCAGGTGTATCCACTGGGCTGTTCAGTAAAAAACTATTTTCAATAGCGAAACTCAAACCAAATAGTAAAAACGGGCTTGTCCAACAAACGGTTCAGATTGTGGCTCGCTTCGCGATCACAATCTAACCTTATTCGTTATGTTTTGGATGTTGATGGCACTAGAAAAGCAAAAGGCTTTGTATAATAAATATACAAAGCCTTAAAGACGCTATACAGGATTGCAATCTCCAACGCATAGTGGCCACCGAAGTGGACTTATGCCCGATGCCTAAGCAGAGCGGGAACGAGTTAAATATACAAAACTATAGGTAATCTGTCAAGTTGGTTAAACCCAGACCATGTAGTAAACACTGCTGAATTTTAATTAAATCTGACTTGTCAATAACTCGAACATCATAGTTTCTCTTGCCTGAGCCATCTTTCTTCTCAAAAGGAAGATATAGC
>JAJRUF010000131.1 GCA_024277935.1 Gammaproteobacteria bacterium | reverse complement strand
TTTTGTACGCGAGAATAAGCTTGTTGTGCTGCCTGCAATGCTGTTTGCTGTATATTAAATCGGCTTATTGCCTCGGCAAAATCAAGGTCTTTAATATCCGATAAAGTTGTTTGCATATCTAATACAAATTTATCATTTTGTGATTCTTGGTCATCCAAAGCTCGCATTCTTGCACCTATGGTAGTGCGAACTGTCAAAAAGTTATCCAATGCGGTATCTATATCAGCTAAAACATCATTTGCTGTTTTACTGAAAACCCTTCCCGTACCACCCGATTCAAACCCTGTGTTTTTTAAGAAATCACCACTTACTTGCTTGATTTGTACTGAGGCGCTTCCACCTGTACTGACTGACTTAAATTCAATAATATTTGCTGCGATAGTGACATCAATTTTATCCTTAATAGGCGACCCTATAGCATCAATTTGGGTTTGAATATCTGCAATCATGGCTGCATTTCCCCCTCCAGCACCACTATAATCTGTATTTAAAATGATAGTTTTTGCATTTCCTTTCTCATCATTTAATTCAAAAGAAGCAGGGCTTGATGCATAATCTAAAAAGGTTGACTCTTTCACACCTTTAAGTGATCCACCCAAATTAGCACCTTTTGCTGTATCAGCTGTAGTAAAACCAAAATCAGTTAAAAAATTACCAGAAACCTGATCAATTTTTATTGATGATGTGCTACCCATTGTGGTGGAAATAAATTCAATCTGATTGCCATTACTCCGTGCTTTTATATTGTTAGCCGCTAAAGCGCCTACTGAATTAATAGCTGTAACAACGTCATCTAACTTAGTGTATTTTGCGTTTAAAGTAACAGAAACGGCTACCCCTGTTTCACTCGTTAAATTAAAGGAAGTAGCACCACTACCGCTTCCACTATAATCCGCACCAAAGCGCATAAAACGGTCCCCCGTAAGTGTCGCTTCAGGCACTTCATATTTACTTTCTAGTGCTTTAGACAAGGACTGTAAAGTATCAAATACACTTCTCTTATCACTTTCTACCGAATTTAAAGTACCATTGGCTTCCTGGCTTACAGAGGCTATGTCCATAAAAACACTCGAACCTAAATCACTATCAGCTACTCTGCGTTCAGCTGCTATATCTAAGGTACGTTGGTTAATACCTCCTTGATACACATAAGAACCGACACTAGCATCCCAGACTACAGCCGGTGTAGTTGCTAAATCACCTGAAAAAATATACTCTCCATTAGAATTTTTAGTATTGGCGACACCCACTATTTGTTGTAACAATTGGTCAACTTCCGCTTTAATTGCCAATTTATCTTTAGCTGTTAAAGTAGAGTTTAGTGCTTGAACAGTCAACTCCTTAGCTCTAAACATAATATTTTCAGCCGTCCCTAAACTACCTTCTTCAATGCTTAAACGTGAACGAACCCTGGCAATATTGTCTTTATATTGTGTGGTTTTATCGATAGTTTCTTGCAAGCTCAACATCCTGACAGCAGCAGCAGGGTCATCACTGGGTGTCAAAACTTTAACGCCTAGTGATAGTTGCATCTGAGTTTTAGACATTTTTACTTGCTGGGCATTCATGGCATTAACGCCTAGTTGCTGAGCCCAGTTTGTTGAGATCCTCATAATCTACTCCTAGTTCACCGCACCAAGTATAGAGTCAAATAATGTGCTACTCACTGAAATCATTTGTGCTGCTGCTTGGTAAGACTGCTGAAACTTAATTAAATTTGCGGCTTCTTCATCTAAATTAACACCAGAAACATTCCCCCAGGAATCTTTAGCATTATTTAATAAGGTTTCTTGTGCCGCTGTGGCTATTTTTGCAGAGTTAGTTAACACCCCAACTTCAGAAACAACTAAACCATAGCCACCTTGAAATGAAGCAGTTCCCCCAAGCATGCCTTGTTTATTCTCTAAACCTGCCAATAACAAACCATTTCTATTATCACCAGGCATTGGACCTGTAACATTGTATACAGCACCATTACTATCCGTTGCTTTATTAGTTGCTAAAGCGACCTTTCTAGGATCAGTAATATTCTGTAAAGTAGTGCTTGCAGCCGTAAAGGTAGGTCTTATTAAAAACGCATCACCTACCGTTAACCCTCCAGCAGGAGAGATAGTAATCGAAATACCTGGCAACTCAGTAGCAGGCACTGTGACAGGGGGTGATAACACCCCTGTAGCTGTATTATTTGTTAAAGTAATACTTGTATTATCAGCTTCACGCGTTAATTGATAGGTAGGTCCTGCACCCACTTCTAATTTATAGTCACTGTAATCAATGTTCTTTATATTGTTTTTATCAAACATAACGGTAATGGATGAACTTGTAGCATTGGTAGTATTGGCGGAAACTGGAATCACGGTTGTCCCCATGCCTTGCCCTTTAAAAAACAGCTCACCTTTGTTACCATCCACGTCAAAACCCGTTTCATGAATATTATTAAATTCCATTGCAATACTGGCTGCCACCGCACCTAACCTTTGTTGAGCGGGGTCAAGTATCTCATTTCTAAAGCGTACTGTTCCTGCTAGCGAACCGCCTGTAATTTGATTACTGATAATACCTTCTGTTCCTGAGGGTGTTTTTAGCACAACATCTAGTTTGGAAGGGTCAAAAATTGTTGGTTTAGTTATTACTTCGTTTGCAATACCATCAAGCACTAATACCTGCCCTTGCCCCATAAAAACATTCACCATATTGCTATTACTCGGTACAACTGAAATATCAACACGCTCTGCTAATTGATTTAATAAATTATCTCGTTTATCTAACAAACCATTAGGTTGCTGATTTCCACTGGCTTGCCCTTGTGAAGCTGCAATTTGAAGGTTAATGTCTGCTATTGATTTAGATAAAGCCGTAATTTCATCGGTAACAACTACCATGCCCGTATTAATTTGCTTACGTATCTGAGTAAATCTAGCATTCATGGTATCAAAACGACTGGTTAAAATATCAGTCTCAGACAACAACACCTGCCTAGCCGGAATTGATGAAGGATCATTTGTTGCCTCATTCACTGCATTAAAAAAATTTTTAATGGCGGGTTCCATACCTACTGAAGGATCAGCTAAAATATCATCAACTTGTGAAGCCAATTGGCTATACTTATCCACATCACCAAAAGCCGCCGTGCTTGAACGTAACTGTGTGGTAATAAATTGATCATAACTACGGGTTATATTAGTAACATTAACCCCTGTTCCCAAATAGCCAACGCCAATCATTTGCTCTTTTTTGGTAGCAAGCTCGACACGTTGCCGACTATAGCCATCGGTATTAACATTAGAAATATTTTGGCTTGTCGTTTCCAGGGAGCGCTGGAAAGCCTTAAGCCCCGTAATCGCTGTACCTAACATACCACTTGCCATTGCTGTTTCTCCTTATATACTAAATGTTATTTTTGAACCAAAATATCTGAATATTGCTGAACGTCTTTACTGTTAAAAATTTTCAGCACTTTATCCGCATATTTGGGATCTGTTGCATAACCTGCTTGTTGTAACTCATGCATATATCGTTCCGCTTTTCCCACCATTTTTATGGCATTGTTATAGCGAGGGTTAGTTTTAATAAAATCAACATAATCATTAAAGCTTTCTTGATATGACCCATAAGACCTAAAGCCAGCTGATTCTGGTTTAGCAATACCTTGTTTATACTCCACCGTCTCAGCACTTGTGCGAGCACCATGCCATGATTTATCTGCTTTAATATTAAATAAATTATAACTACTACTGCCATCCTTAGCTTTAATCACCGACTTACCCCACCCCGTTTCTAACGCAGCTTGAGATAATAATATATTGGCATCAACACCTAATTTTTTAGCCGCTTGCTCGGCATAAGGGCGTAACTGACTGATAAACTCTTCTGCAGAATTAATACTTTTTCTTGTTAAACTATCCAGCATGGGTTTAATGCTTATTTTATCCTGGCTATTTTTTGCCGCTTTCCGCACTGAGTTTCGCCTTGCATAATCGGCAATATTTTGTTCTCTGGTAACGGCAACAGATTGATCTGGGTTTAACTGCCTTTCAATCACTGCAGCCAGACCTATACCATTTTCACCGGCTAAATGCAGCGACAGCTGTTGGTCATACATATCTCGGTAAAAATCACTTTGGTCATTATCTAAAATTCCGTCAGCTAACTTCGCCTGCCGCATACTTTTTAGCATCATTCCCACAAATACCGATTCAAACTGCTTTGCCACCTGTTTGATGGCATCAGGTGATTTTTGTTTGGCCTCATTTTTTAATTTAGCCAAACTATTAAAATCAGTATAAACATCAGCATTTTCAACATTTAACATAACATGACCTATATCACGATAAGCTCAGCCCTTAAAGCTCCGGCTGCCTTAAGTGCCTCTAAAATAGCGACCAAATCACTTGGCCCAGCACCTACTTTATTGACTGATTTAACAATCTCATCCAAGGTAACGCCAGGGTTAAATACAAACATATGGTTACCATCTTTACCTATCCCCCCTTCTTCAACCTTAACTTGTGACTGAGGAACAACAGTTGTATTGCCACTGGCTAAAGCATTAGGCTGGCTCGCTACTGGGTTTTCACTGATAGTGACTGTCAAACTACCATGTGAAACTGCGGTAGGCTGAACACGCACTTTGCCATTGATCACCACTGTGCCTGACCGAGAATTAATAATAACCCTTGCTGGGGCATCATCAGGTGTTATCTGGATATTTTCGATTAATGATGCAAAACTAACTCGTTGTGATTGGTCGAGTGGCGCACTGACTTTTATTGAGGTAGCATCTATAGCTTTTGCTGTTTGTGGACCCAATAACTGATTAATGGCTTCAACCATTCTATTAGCGGTAGTAAA
>JAJRUF010000130.1 GCA_024277935.1 Gammaproteobacteria bacterium | reverse complement strand
GGCTTAATTGACCAGGATCAAGCCAGAGAACGGCGTGCAGAAGTTGCCGCTGAAGCTGATTTTTATGGCTCAATGGATGGTGCCAGTAAGTTTGTTCGGGGTGATGCTATTGCTGGAATTATCATATTATTCGTAAATATTATTGGTGGTTTAGCCATTGGTGTGGGACAACATGATATGAGCTTTGCTGATGCAGGTAGAGTTTATGTACTATTAACGATTGGTGATGGCCTGGTTGCACAAATTCCTTCATTACTGTTATCGACTGCTTCAGCCATTGTGGTAACAAGTGTACGTGGAAGCACCCAGAATGTGGGGCAGCAAGTTAATCTTCAATTATTTAATGACCCCAAAGCATTAATTATGACGGCTGCGATTATTGGTTTGCTGGGTATTATTCCGGGTATGCCAAACCTGGTTTTTATTTTTCTGGCCTTGGCTTTATTAGGAGGCGCGTACTTAATTGATAAGCGACACACTAAAGAACAAGATGAGATATTGCAAAAAGTAGCACAAGTCCCCCAACAACAAGCAAGCTCAGCAGAAGTAAAGGAGTTAGGTTGGGATGATGTTATGCCTGTTGATGTTATTGGACTTGAAGTAGGTTATCGGTTGATTCCCCTGGTTGATAAAAATCAGGGGGGGCAATTAATGACTAGAATCAAAGGGGTAAGAAAAAAATTATCTCAAGAGCTGGGTTTTTTAATTCCTTCTGTACATATTAGGGATAATTTAGATTTATCACCCACAAGCTACAAAATTTCATTGATGGGGGTCGCTGTTGGGGAGGCCGAAATTAGGCCTGAGTTGGAAATGGCAATTAATCCCGGGCAGGTTTTCGGTTCTTTGCAAGGCGAAGCAACTCAAGATCCTGCTTTTGGACTTGAAGCTGTTTGGATAGAAAGTAGTCAAAAAGACCAGGCGCAAACTTTAGGCTATACCGTGGTAGACCCTGGGACTGTTGTTGCCACGCATTTAAGTCATATTTTACAAAATAATGCACATGAATTATTTGGGTATGAAGAAGCGCAAAATATTATGGATAATTTGGCTAAATCAGCACCAAAATTAGTTGAGGATTTAGTACCCAAAACATTAGCCCTAGGTGTGATTGTAAAAGTACTGCAAAACCTATTGAGGGAAGGTGTTTCAATTAGAGATATTAGAACGATTGCCGAAACTTTGGCGGAGTATGGTGTTAAAAGTCAAGATCCTGACATCTTAACGTCGGCTGTTCGTGCTGCATTAGGGCGATCAATTGTCCATGAAATCAATGGAGTAGAAGAAAACCTCCCTGTTATTACTTTAGAGCCAGAGTTGGAACAGTTGTTGCATCAATCTTTGCAAACGGCAGGCGATAGTGGTGCAGGTGTTGAACCTGGATTAGTTGAACAAATGCAAAAATCATTAGAAGAGAGTACTCTGAAAATGGAAATGGAAGGACAGGTTGCGGTGTTATTAGTTTCTTCTTTTGTGCGTCCCTGGTTAGCTCGATTTGTCCGTCATTCAATTTCTGGGTTACATGTCTTGGCCTATAACGAAATTCCTGAAGATCGTCAGATCCAGGTGGTTTCAACGGTTGGGCAGCGTGAGAATAGCGCATAAAATAAGAAAATAGGAAACTACTGATGAAGATTAAACGTTTTGTTGCAAAGGATATTCGCCAAGCTATGCGTATGGTTAAGCAAGAACTGGGGCCTGATGCTGTTATTATGTCGAATAGATCAGTTGATGAAGGCGTTGAAATTGTCGCAGCTAAAGATTTTGATGAGCAAGCTATTCATAATAAACTAAACTCACAATCAGATAGTTCAGATTTTAAGGGTAAGGCAAAGAAAAATATTGAATTAACTGACTTTGAAACAGAAAGAAATAAATTACATGTTGTTAGTAGCTCTCGCAAAGTAGGTGCGGATGGCGTTATCCCTAAAAGGCCTTTGCAACGTAATATCGATCAATATATTGGGTATGCTGAGAAATTAAATATTGCCAGTAATAAAAGCTCATCGACGATAAAAAAACAAGTGCCTATACATAAGCAGCCAGCAAGAGTAACTCAACAGTTTAGTAATGTTGTCCGAGAGGAAATAAAACAACAATCAGCGGCAATACCTGAGCAATTTATGCAGGAAATGCGCAATGAAATAAAAGCATTAAAATCAGTTTTAGATGCTAAATTATCAGAAGTTTCATGGCATCGTAGCTCGCAATATAACCCTGTACGGACAGATTTATTACACAAATTATCTGATATGGGATTTTCAAAAAAATTATCGACTAAAGTTGCTAACCGTTTAGATAGCCATAAGGATGAGGGGCTTGCTTTTGATAAGGCAAAAGAGATGTTGGCTAAAGTTCTACCTGTCAGTGATGATAACTTATTAGAAAATGGGGGTATCATTGCTCTGGTTGGGCCCACTGGGGTGGGGAAAACCACAACGATTGCAAAGCTGGCCGCACAATTTATTTTAAAACACGGTGCTAATAAAGTTGCTTTAATTACTACTGATAATTATAGAATCGGTGCACATGAGCAGTTGGCAACCTATGGTCGTTTATTAGATGTACCTGTCCGTGTTGCGGCTAATGCTGATGAATTACATGCTCATATTAATAGCTTTAATGATAAACAACTGATTTTGATAGATACTGCCGGAATGAGTCAACGTGATATGCGTCTGGCTGAACAGATTCAAACACTGCAACAAAAAGATGTGCCAATCAAAACATACTTAGTGATGTCGGCAGCGACACAATACAAGGCTATGAATGAAATTATCAATGCTTTTAAAGTATTTGAGCCAGAGTCCAGTATTTTGACTAAACTAGATGAAACAGTTGTACAAGGGTCGGCACTGTCTGCAAGTATTGAACAACAGCTACCTATTTCTTTTATGACCAATGGGCAGCAAGTACCCGAAGATATATATTTTCCGGATGCTTATACTTTAATTGAACAATGTGTTTCTGAGTTGGCTGAAGAAAAGGATTATAATAACGAACTAAGTAATGATGACTGGGTGGCAGAAGGTTATGCATAAGTCATATGATCAAGCGTCTGGGATACGAAAAATGAGACAAATAAAACCAAAACCTGTCCGTGTTATAGCTGTAACCAGTGGTAAAGGAGGGGTTGGTAAGACTAATTTATCCGTTAATTTGGGGGTGGCTCTGTCACAAATGGGGCGCAGAGTTGCTTTGCTTGATGCTGATATGGGGCTGGCAAATGTTGATATTTTGTTAGGACTTTCACCCCTCTACAATTTATCTCATGTGCTGCAAGGTGAAAAATCATTACAAGATATTATGTTGACAGGGCCGGCTGGTTTAAAAGTAATTCCGGCATCATCAGGCGTTCAGCAAATGTCAGAGCTTTCTAATATTGAACAAGCAGGTGTTATCAGAGCCTTTAGTGAAATTGATCAAAGCCTTGATGTGTTGATTGTAGATACAGCGGCAGGTATTTCTTCTAGTGTGGTTAATTTTGCCAGAGCCAGTCAGGAAATCATTGTGGTGGTTTGTGATGAGCCCACCTCATTGACTGATGCTTATGCATACATTAAATTACTAAATAGGGATTATGGTCTAAACAAGTTTCACATTATAGCAAATATGGTTCAATCTGTTCAGCAGGGCCAGCAATTATTCAACAAGTTATGTATGGTGACTGGAAAATATTTAGATGTGACACTTAATTATACGGGGGCTGTTCCTTTTGACGAATACTTGCGTAAATCAGTGCAAAAACAAACACCCGTATTAGAAGCTTTTCCTCGGAGTAAAGCAGCATTGGCAATAAGAAATTTGGCCCGTAATATAGATAGTTGGCCGATCAAAATTCAAGCAGGTGGTTATTTAGAGTTTTTTGTTGAAAGAATGATCGAATATAGTACCCAGGAGGATGCCGCATGAATGGAGCGGCAATGTACGCCACCACGATGCATGTAGGAACGACTGATGATTTGGTTATTCAGCATGTACCTTTGGTTAAGCGAATTGCTTTTTACTTATTGGGCCGTTTGCCTGACACCGTATTAGTTGATGATTTGATTCAAGCAGGAATGTTAGGCCTACTAGAAGCAGTAAAAAATTATGATGCCACTCAAGGGGCCAGTTTTGATACTTATGCGGGGATTAGAATTAGAGGTTCAATGCTAGATGAGGTACGTAGATCTGACTGGACACCTCGGTCTGTACATAAAAAAGCAAGAATGGTTTCTGAAGCTATTAGGGAAGTTGAAAATAGAATCGGTGCAGAAGCGAAAGATATTGATATTGCAGAGCAGCTAGGTGTTGACCTGGATGATTATAATCAAATGCTACAAGATTCAGTGGGTTGTAAAACTTTAAGTGTTGAAGAACTATCAGAAACGGGAGATTCTATTTTTAGCGATGCAGAAAAATTGTACGATTCACCTAGCGATATGCTTGAAGAGGACGATTTTCAGCAAGCATTAAGTAATGCGATAATGTCATTGCCAGAAAGAGAAAGGCTTGTTGTTGCTCTTTATTATGATGAAGAATTCAATTTAAGAGAGATAGGAGCCGTGTTAAATGTCAGCGAATCTCGGGTTAGCCAAATAAGTAGCCAGGCTATGCTCAGGCTTAGGTCAAGGCTTGGCGAATGGGCTGATAAGCAGCATAAATAGTGTGGGGCTGAAAATCTTTTACTATAGTTGTGTAGGTTGGTTTAGCGACTCCATTGTGCAACCCAACCTTGCGGTGTCTCAATCAATAGTGAGTTTTAAAATATCAGGCTGGCTCATGATTGTTCTCTATTCTCGGACAGCCTTCTAGCAATAAAACTTCTTTTTTCTGCTGATCAAATTCTTTTTATCGAAAATAGTATAAATTATAGCGCCCTGTATTGAAAAAATGGGATATTACATCTATGGTATATAGTATGTACTGATTTAATGGTGCTTTAAGGGAGTTTGATGGAATAAAGTTATTTATATTGCGAAGATTTTTGTTTCTGACTAAACGCTCTCAACAGGCGCATAGCAGGCTACGCAACGATTGAGAGCGTTTAGTCAGAAACAAAGAGACAAGCAAGGTGGGTGACTTTATTTCTTCAGACTCCCTAAGGTATAAGCACTATGCTAATCTGTTTTTGAAGGTTCTAAAAGTAGGTTCAAGTATTATTTATTTGGGTCGATATAATATAATGATTAAAAATGAATAGGTTGGAGATTTTCCTTGGATAAAAATATGAAAATTCTAGTTGTTGATGATTTTTCAACAATGAGACGAATAGTAAAAAATCTATTAAGGGATCTTGGGTTTACCAATACGGTTGAGGCGGACGATGGAAAAACTGCTTTACCCATACTGGAAGCTGGAGGGATAGACTTTTTAGTGACTGATTGGAATATGCCTGGAATGACTGGCATTGATTTATTAAAAGCCGTTCGAGCGAACCCGGAGTTAGTTAATCTTCCCGTTTTAATGGTGACAGCCGAAGCAAAAAGAGAGCAGATTATTATGGCTGCTCAGGCCGGGGTAAATGGGTATGTTATTAAGCCTTTTACTGCTGCCACGTTGAAAGAGAAAATAGAAAAAATCTTTGAACGCATTGATGGTTAAACCAATCCAGGAGAATATACAAATGACGAATAATTTTCGTTTAGCACTAGCTAAGGATTTGGTTATTGCATTAGAACAAGGAGATGAGCTTGAAGCAGATAAAATATTAGATAATATTGTAGGGGATAAAGAAAACCAGCTTTTTCAACAGGTTGGGCAGTTGACTCGTCAGCTTCATGATTCCATGACTGGCTTTTCATTAGATTCAAAAATTACTGCGATGACGGAAAATGAGATACCTGATGCCAAAGAGCGTTTGCAGTATGTTATTACCATGACAGAACAAGCGGCAAACCAAACATTAAACGCAGTCGAAAGCTTATTACCCGTTTCAAAAACACTTAATGAACAAGCCGAAGAACTATCTAAAAAATGGGAACGTTTTTTGGATAGGGAAATGCCTTTTGAAGAGTTTAAGAGTATGAGTGCAGAGATAACTAAGCATTTTAATGAGTCAAAAGCTTCTTTGCTTCAAGTTCAAAATGGACTTAATGATATTTTGATGGCCCAGGGCTTTCAAGACATAACAGGGCAAATTATTAAACGGGTGATTGATCTGGTTCAAGAGCTAGAAGTTAATATGATCGAGCTTATTAAGCTTGCTGGCGGTGCTAAAACAGGTGGAAATAAAAGAAAAACACCTGATTTACCAGGGCCTGTAGTGCCAGGTATGGATGACAAAGCTGGTGATGTAGCATCTAACCAAGATGATGTTGATGATTTGTTGTCGAGTCTAGGATTCTAAGGAAAAGTTATGGCCGTTGATCTAGAAGATGAAATTTTACAAGATTTTTTGGTAGAAGCAGGTGAGATTCTTGAATTGCTGGGTGAGCAATTGGTTGAGCTTGAACAATCACCTGAAGATTTTGAATTATTAAATGCAATCTTCCGAGGTTTTCACACCATCAAGGGGGGGGCAGGGTTTTTAGCTTTAGACCCATTAGTCGCAGTCTGCCATAAAGCTGAAGATGTTTTTGATGTTTTAAGAGAGGGTGAACGTAAAGTTTCTTCTGAGTTAATGGATGTCGTTCTGGAAGTTGTTGATGTTGTAAACTTAATGTTTGAGCAGGTGAAATCAGGAAATGATCCAGAAAAAGCAGATGAACTTTTACTGACTAAATTGCAAGGGTTCACCCGAGCCGCATTAGCTGAAGAAACTCATAAAGAACCAGAAGTTGTTGTTGAAAAGCCTGAAGTTACAGATGAGGTAGAGCAAGAGTTCTCTGCTATGTTGGATGATACATTTGATAATAGTTCTGAATCAGAGAGTGATGAAATCACAGAGCAGGAATTTGATAGTTTGTTAGATGACTTGCATGGAAAAGGGCAATTTTCAGCACCAGCACTGCAAAATAATTCAACAGAGGCTGAAACTGAAGAACATACTCAGCAGGTCGATTCCGGTGATATTTCTGAAGCAGAGTTTGATAATTTGTTAGATGAGTTACATGGCAAAGGAAAATTTTCAGCGACTAGTCTGCAAAAAGATGAAAAAAAGGTAGAGGCTGTTGACTCTGGTGATATTTCAGAAGCAGAGTTTGATAATTTGTTGGACGAGTTACATGGTAAAGGAAAGTTTAAAGGTGATGTTGCCCGTTCAAAGCCTGTAGAAGCAATACCCACAAAAACTGAAATAGTTGAAGAAGAAAAACCGACAGATGTTGCTAAAAAAGAGCCTGCAAAAAAGCCAGAAGCCGAAACGTCCATTGTAGAAAAAACAGCAGTAAAGCCAAAAGTAGTCGCTAAGCAAGCCGCTCCAAAAGGAGAAACAACGGTTAGAGTTGATACGGTTGTGCTTGATGATATTATGAATATGGTTGGAGAACTGGTTTTAGTGAGAAACCGGTTTCAGACACTTAAAGCAACCACAGAAGATGATTCAAGTGAGCACTTGGCAAAAGCGGTTGCTAATTTAGATGTAGTGACTGCTGATTTACAATTAGCGGTTATGAAAACGCGAATGCAGCCGATTAAAAAAGTATTTGGCAGGTTTCCAAGAGTTGTTAGAGATTTATCAAGAAGCTTAAAAAAAGAAATTAAATTGGAATTAATAGGTGAGGAGACTGATTTAGATAAAAATCTGGTTGAAGCACTTGCTGACCCCTTAGTGCATTTGATAAGAAATGCAGTTGATCACGGTATTGAATCTCCTGATGATAGAGAAGCCAGCGGAAAGTCCAGAGAGGGTACTGTTGTGCTGACAGCATCTCAGGAAGGTGACCATATTATGCTATCAATTAAAGATGATGGTAAAGGGATGAATGCAGACCACCTGAGGAAAATAGTTGTTGAAAAAGGCTTAATGGATGAAGAGACAGCTGCTCGGCTTGATAATAGGGAGTGTTATAACCTAATCTTTATGCCTGGTTTTTCAACTAAAACTGAAATCTCCGATGTGTCAGGACGTGGAGTTGGGATGGACGTTGTTAAGACGCGTATTACGCAATTAAATGGAATGGTTGAAGTCGACTCTGTTGAAGGGGTCGGAAGTACTATTATTATTAAAGTGCCTCTTACATTGGCTATTATGCCAACTTTAATGGTTATATTAGGTGGACAGGCATTCGCTTTACCTTTGGCGAGTGTGCTTGAAATATTAGATTTAGATTTAAGTAAAACCAATGTTGTTGATGGTCAATTAGTTATTATGGTCAGGGAAAAAGCCTTACCTGTTTTCTTTCTTAGTGAATGGCTGGTACATGATCCTTCTTATGTATTGGATAAACAGGTAACAGGTCATGTTGTCGTTGTTAATGCAGGTGGGCGACATATTGGCTTTGTGGTTGACCAACTTATTGGTCAAGAAGAGGTGGTTATTAAACCACTAGGTGCAAAGTTACAAGGCTTAGATGGTCTCGCAGGTGCGACTATTACTGGAGATGGAAAAATTGCATTAATCCTCGATGTACCAGGGCTAATGAATAAGTATGCACGATAAATTAACGGTGTAAAAGATATTAAGTTTTATGGGTATTAATAAACTACAGTTTTTAACTGTAGAGCAGGCTTCAGCCTGCTATTGAATCAGTATTTTTGAGTTATTGTGAGCTAAAGTCCGCCTTGCAATTGATTAAGTCAAATTAACCTGTGATAAGTTAGGTAGGTATATGGATTTTTTATACCTATAGATAGAATAAAGTTATTATGGAATAAATATTTATATGACAATTCGGGTGCTCATTGTTGATGATTCTAGGTTTATTTGTAAAAGAATTGCTGAAATTCTAGAAGAAGATTCTATTTTTAAAGTGGTAGGTAGTGCTCTAAATGGAAAACAGGCATTATTAATGGCTGCTCAATTAGAGCCAGATGTCATTACTATGGATATTGAAATGCCTGTTATGGATGGTATTTCTGCCGTCAAAGCAATTATGGCTGAATGCCCAACGGCTATTTTAATGTTTTCAGCTGCGACTCATACAGGAGCTAAAGCAACCTTAGATGCCTTAAGTGCGGGTGCAATAGACTTTTTACCTAAGAAATTAGATGAAATAGATGGTAATAGGGAGGTTGCCAAAAGAATGATTAGACGTAGAGTACGTACTGTTGCTCTACAGGCAAACAGAATTAAACAAAAAACTGTTTCTGCTATAGCAAAAACAACAACTACTACTTTTACGACTACTGATTCTCGTCCTCAAATACCAAAAAATCGAAACCCCTCATTGGTGCGGACAGTAATTAGGGATATTGAGTTATTAGTGGTAGTTGCCTCAACGGGTGGTCCGGTGGCCATACAAAAGGTAATGACTCAACTTCCTGCAAACTGTTTATTTCCTATCCTGATTGTTCAGCATATGCCGCATAACTTTACCAAAAGTTTTGCAGAAAGATTAAATCAGTTGTGTCAGGTAAAGGTTAAAGAGGCGGTTGATGGGGATTTGCTAAAACCAGGTGAAGCTTTATTAGCTCCAGGAGGTATGCAAATGGAAGTTACTCTAAAGTCAGCAAAAAAAACAGTTCGAATAATGGTAAAACAAGAGAATGAAATATATAGCCCATGTGCTGATTTAACTTTATCATCTGTTGCTCAAGTTTATTCTGCAAATGTACTAACTGTTGTTTTAACTGGGATGGGAGCAGATGGTAAGAAGGGTGCTGAAAAACTGAAACAAAAAGGCTTTCCTGTTTGGGCTCAGGATGAAGCAAGCTGTACTATTTATGGAATGCCGAAAGCTATTGTCGATGCGAACCTTGCTGATAAGGTTTATAGTCTTAATGAGATTGCTAATGAATTTAACAAATTGAGATAATGGATATTTTAAGTATATTAGGCCTTATTCTAGGTTTTCTGGCTATTGTAGGGGCAAATTTTTTAGAAGGAGGGGATGCATCGGTATTAATCAATACTCCTGCGTTAATAGTGGTGTTTGGTGGCACTGTGGGAGCAATATTTCTACACTTCCCCACTAAAATAATTTTTCATAGTGTTAAGGTGTTGTTGCTGGTTTTCAGGCCTCGAAAACTGTTATTGAATGAGCAGGTAGATAAAATTGGGCGTTGGAGTGCTTTAGCGCGAAAAGAAGGTTTGTTAGGGCTGGAAGCAGTCGTGGATAGAGAGCATGATGCCTTTGCACAAAAAGGGTTGCAACTATTGGTAGATGGTAATGAGCCTGAGGTTATTAGAGATTGCTTAGAGGTTGAACTTAATACTATTGAGCATAACGAAATGCAAGCGGCTAAGGTTTATGAAGCGATGGGTGGTTATTCACCGACATTAGGTATTATTGGAGCGGTAGTCGGCCTTATACAAGTGATGCAGAATTTGGCAAACCCTGAACTGTTGGGAGCGGGTATTGCAACAGCCTTTGTCGCAACCATTTATGGGGTCGGTTTTGCCAATTTGTTATTTTTACCTATATCAAATAAATTAAAACTGGAAGCTTATGCCTTAATACAATCAAAGGAAATGATGCTTGAAGGAATTACAGCGATAGCGGAAGGTGAGAATCCACGCAATATAGAATTAAAGTTATTAGGTTATATTTCATGAGTATAATAACTGTTTTTTTTGGTATTAACTAATGGCTCGAAAGCGGAGAAGAAGAAACCCTCTTGATCGCAGTGATAACCATGAACGCTGGCTCATTTCTTATGCAGATTTTGTTACCTTACTTTTTGCCTTTTTTGTAGTGATGTATTCTATTTCTTCAGTTAATAATAAAAAGTATGAAATGTTATCTGATGCTTTAGAAGGGGCTTTTTTAGGAGGACATAAGGTTCAAAAAATTAAAGACCCTATAGAGGTAGAAGAAAAATTAACGACGATTAAACCCATTATATTAGAAAATCCTAGCACGGAAGAGCTACAAAAGAAAATAGAATTAAGTGAAGAGATTTTAAAAGAAAGACGGGAATTACAGCTTATATCAGAACAGTTTGAAGATGTATTACAGCCTTATATTGAAAATGATTTGATTGAGGTTAAAAAAAATGATTTTTGGATTGAGCTTGAAATGAATAGCGAACTACTTTTTTTAAGTGGTGAAACTGAATTATCAAAAAAAGCCATTCCAGTGCTTAAAAAAGTAGCAGAAGTGATAAGAGTTATTCCTAATGCTGTCAATGTTGAAGGGCACACCGATAATGTACCCATTGATACAGTTGAATTTCCATCAAACTGGGATTTGTCATCGGCAAGAGCTACCACGGTTGTGAGAGAGTTACAGAGTGATAAAATCAGTCCACAACGATTATCTGCAATTGGCTATGGAGAATTTCACCCTGTTGCCGATAACAATACTGTGGAGGGGCGTTTTAAAAACCGGCGAGTGGTTTTGGTGCTAATGTCCCAAGCTTTTGCTAGGTATGGCATGAATGATCAACAAAGAGCCGAGCTGTTAAATATTAAAAGCTCTACTGATTCGTTGCAGTAAGGGAGTCTGAAGAAATATGGGTAACTTTATTCCACCAAACTCCCTAAAAGCAATGATAATGAAAAATTAACTGTGTAGGCTGATAATGAAAGTATGGACGGTATCAAATCAAAAAGGAGGCGTAGGAAAAACAACAACGGTTGTTTCTCTTGCAGGTCTTTTGTCTTCTTGGGGGTTTAGAACATTAGTGGTAGATTTAGACCCGCATGGTTCATTAACCAGTTATTTTAAATTAAACCCAGATGAAATAGAGTTGAGTGTTTATAATTTATTTCATGATACAGGGCAAAAAAAAACCAACATTAACCCTAAAGTATATATACAGCCTACTGAATTTGATGGCTTATCTATTTTACCTGCATCAACCGCTATTGCGACGCTTGACAGGCAGGTTGCAGCATTAGGTGGGATGGGTCTGGTTATTAGTAGTGCTTTGAAAAAAGTATCCAATGAATATGATTATGTCATCATAGATAGTCCCCCGATGTTGGGTATATTAATGATTAATGCCTTGGCAGCTTGTCAGCATATTATTATTCCTTCAATATCTGAATATTTAGCTTTAAAAGGCTTGGAGAGAATGATTCATACTGTACAAATGGTTTTTAAATCGCGTAAAAATCAGCCTAAATATACTATCGTTCCAACTATGTTCGATAAGAGAACTAAAGCGGCTAGAGACAGTTTAATTACACTAAGGCAAAGCTATCCTGATAATATTTGGAATTCAGTTATTCCAATTGATACAAGAATAAGAGATGCAAGTATAGAAGGTGTTCCTATCCCTCTTTATGCGCCAAAATCTAAATCTGTTGAAGCATATACAGCATTATTGGAACTATTATTGCAGGAAAATAAGCAGGTAGACAATAAAATGGCAGTGAGTTGATGCAATCAGAAAAAATGGGGCAGCAAGTTGTTCAACAAGAAATAGCTTTAGATAGTTATTTAAGTACATTACTTAATGAAATTCCTAGTAATGCTGAGCTTGATAAGCAAGAAATCAAGCTTGATATTAAACCGCAAAAAGTTAAACAGCTTAAAACCAGCTCTCAAGTTAAAGCCAAGGTAGCTGTTAAGCTTGTTAATAAAGAGAGTGAAGTTACTAAAGTACTTAAACCTTTAGCGGTTATGCCCGACTGGGCTAGAAATGAATTTCAGGCTTTATTTTTTAAAGTAGACAAATTAACTCTAGCGACACCACTGACGGAGCTATTAAGAACAATTTGTATCGATAAGGATCCTACGAAAATTCCTGGGCAACCATCATGGTTTATGGGCTTATTAGATACACACGAACAAAGAATTGGTGTTTTGGATACAGGGCAGCTTATTTTTGGTAAGACAATAGGGCAACAGAGGAACCTGAAAAAAAAACCTTTCCAGCGTATCTTAATTACTGCTGATGGTAAATGGGGGTTAGCCTGTGATGAAATACTATCAATAGGCAAACTGGAGCCGGATAAAGTACGGTGGCGCACCTTGCGGCAGAAAAAACCTTGGTTAATTGGTACAGTGATTGAAGAATTAACAGCCGTTATTGATGTCAATCATTTAGTACCTCATAGAAAGACAAGTTAAACTCCAGATTTCAACTAAGCTTAGTGATATATTTAATTCGTGGTGAGTAATAATGAGTGAAGATAATAAACAAAATGACCCTATTATGCAGTGGGTTACCTTTCGTCTAGGTGACGAAAAATACGGCATTAATGTCATGCAAGTTCAAGAAGTTTTAAGGATTACTGAAATTGCCCCAGTACCTGGTGCTCCCTCTTATGTACTAGGTATTATTAATTTGAGAGGTAATGTTGTTACCGTTATAGACACCCGGAACCGGTTTGGTTTAATGTCTAAAGAGACGGACGACTCTTCAAGAGTTGTTATTATTGAAACTGAAGAGCATATTATTGGTATTTTAGTCGATAGTGTTGCTGAAGTCGTTGAGTTAAGAGCATCAGAAATAGAGACTGCACCTAATGTGGGTAATGATGAAACTTCAAAATATATTCAAGGTGTAACCAGCCGTGATAATGAGTTGCTTATTTTAGTGGATTTGAATAAGTTTCTGAGTGATGAAGAAAAACAAGAGTTGGATATGTTTTAATGATAACTTTTTAACTTTCCAGATTACTGGTAATAGCTAAGTGCACTCAACACGATTCTGTGGAGACAGTGCATGCAACTTATAAGCGTAGTTTGTTAAGAGGTTTTATTTTAAAATATGGGAGCAGATATGATTGAAATAGCACCAATAATCACTACCCATCCTATTCCGAAAATAAAAAAAATTATTCGAGATGGCCGGAAACCAGCAAGTCAAAAACAATCACAACAGAAAAAGAATAGTAAAGATGATGGTTTAGGTGATCAAGAGCAACAACATATTGATGAAATTGTTTGATGAATGAAGCTTTATTAATTATCTTTATTATAATAACGACTTGTTTAGCTGTAGCGCTTATTTGGTTAATTATTGAAAATAAAAAACTTGAGCAACAGCTTACTATTCTTAGTAAAGAGGTAGAGCGCAATAATAAGGATATTGCAGGTTTATGCTCAGCAGCTGTTTCCGTGGACAATAGGTTGATTGATAGCCGAGAGCAACTAAAAGAAATTGTGGATAAAGTGGCTGATTTTAAACCGTATGAACTGCAGACAGAGCAACCCTATCAAGATGCTATTCAACGTATTCGAAAGGGAGCTGATGTTGAAGAGCTCACTAAACAATGTGGATTAAGTCAGGATGAAGCCGTGTTATTGATAAGGTTGCATGGTGAAGAAAATTAGTTTAAAAAATAAAATTGCCTGATTGATTTAACAACCAGGCAATTCTTATTTAATATTAATCATCACCGCTAAATGCAGCTAACAGTTGCAATAAGCTTAAGAACAAATTGTAGATTGAAATATATAGCGATACTGTCGCCATAATGTAATTTGTTTCACCGCCGTGAATAATTGCACTTGTTTGATACAAAATCAATGCAGACATCAATAAAATGAACATTGCTGATACTGCAAGTGAAAGTGCAGGGATGGCAAAGAACATTGCACCAATACCGGCTAAAAAGGCAACTAAAATGCCTACCATTAAGAAACCACCCAAAAAGCTGAAATCTTTACGTGTTGTTAAAGCATATCCTGAGAGTCCAAGAAATATAACGCCTGTCCCGCCTAATGCAGTAATAATCAACTCGTTACCATTACTAAAAGCATTAAGGTACATATTTAAAATAGGTCCTAGTGTCAACCCCATAAAGCCAGTTAAAGCAAAAACAAAAACCAAGCCTAAAGAACTATTGCTAAATTTACTGGTCAAAAATAACAAGCCAAAATAACCAACCATAGTCATAATCATACCTAGGGGGGGAAAGTTAAAAACCATTGCCAAGGCAGCTGTTGCAGCACTAAAAAGTAATGTCATGGATAATAACAGGTAAGTATTTCTTAGCATTTTATTGGTGGATAAAATACTCGCCTGTGGGCGTGTAGTCGCAGTTTGTAATCTCATAGTGTTTTTCCTTTTGTTAATTAATACTATAACTAAGCTGTAATAAAAGCTGATGAAAAGTATATACTTTTATATCAGTTGTTATTTTTGGCTAGTTGTCTAAAAAATTGAATTTAATTATAGGCTATTATTAAAAAATCACCTAAGGAACGTGTATGGAATAACTTCCCGAAATTATAACGTAGGATTTTTGTTTCAGGTGCAATGATTTCATGAGGCGCATAGCAAGCTACGCAACAAATGAGATCATTGCACCTGGAGCAAAAAGACAAGTTAGAAATCGGTAAGTTGTTTCATGCACGTTCCTAAGTAAGCTGATGCTGATGCCAGATATGACATTGCAATCTTACAAGAGTTTCATTTGTTTTGTAAGCGTTTTTCAAAAACCGTAATAAATAAAGAAGATGACAGAAAATACAATCACTACACCGTATGAATTAATGGGTGGGGAAGCTACTATTTTAAAACTGGTAGATAGGTTTTATTTTTATATGGATAGCCTGCCAGAAACACAAGGTATCAGAAAAATTCATGCTGAAAGCCTGGAAAATGCAAAAAGTAAACTGTTTAAATTCTTGTCTGGCTGGTTAGGTGGGCCTGATTTATTTATTCAGGAATTTGGACACCCAATGTTAAGAAGACGGCATTTACCTTTTGCGATAGGACAATCAGAAAGTGATCAATGGATGATTTGTATGAATAAGGCAATGGCAGAACTAGAAATAGATGAAAATTTGAAAAAATCTTTATTAGACTCTTTAGATCAGTTAGCTCATCATATGATGAATCAATAAGGGTATCTTGAATATGTCTCTATCCAAGCAACTATTATTACTTATTTCAGCACTGTTTTTAATGATATTTAGCATTAATTTTGTATCAAGTGTAAATAACATTAAATCTTATTTAGAAAATGAAGCAGAAATACATGCTCAAGATACAGCAACTTCATTGGGTTTATCGCTTAGCCCCTATATGGTGAATGAGGCTGATCCTGTTATCGAAACGATGATGAATGCTATTTTTGATATGGGGTATTATCAGGAAATTAAACTACTCAGTGTCGATCAACAGGTGCTGGTTACTTTATCTAATAAAGTAGAGCTTGAAGGCGTACCCAATTGGTTTATCAAAATGATACCGATGAAAACAGCGAGTGCAAAAAGTGAAATAAATTCTGGTTGGAATATGAGTGGAGTCATTTATGTCACACTTAACCCAGGGAATGGATATCTTAAACTGTATGAGCAAGCAAAGAGTAGTTTTAATTATTCATTGATAAGCTTTGCTTTTGCAATAGTCTTATTACTATTTGTTTTACGAGTAACTTTGTCACCGTTAAAGACAATTGAAAAAATGGCCATGAACTTAGCGGATGGTAAATTTGAAACAATAGAACAACTACCTTGGACGACAGAAGTTAAAAATGTCACATTAGCAATGAATATGATGTGCAATAAAATTGAAACTGCGATAAGGAATTTAAACCATAAGATAGAAAGTGCAGGTAAGAAGCTTCAATTAGATGAACTAACAGGGTTAAAAAAGAAAAGTAGTTTCCAGACAGAAATGAAACAGTTATTTTTGACCGCGAGTGATGTTGAAGCTTATATCATGATGATAAAAATTGATGGTTTAACGGCTCTGGTAAAAGAGTTTGGAGCAGATGCTATTGATACTTTTTTAAAAGATTTTTCTCAAATATTAAAAAAGCAGGCGGTACAAGATGAGTATGGTGAAACTTCAGTCTACCGGTTTGTTGGTTCGGAGTTTGTTATATTAATTAATCATATAAATTTACCGCGAGTAGAACTGTTTGCCAAAAAATTGACGACAGTATTTACAGCCTTAGGAGGTAAATATAATATGCCTGATATTGCTCATATAGGTGTTGTCCCTTTTAATCCGGTTGATACGACCGAAAATATTTTATTAGCTGCTAAAGAGGCTTATGAACAAGCCCGTTTAATTGGTACTAATAGTTACTATGTCAGAGCAGGTAATGACACTGCTATAGGTATTGCGGAATGGAAAGCTTTAGTCTTCAATATAATCGATAAACAAAAATATAATATTCAACTTATAAATACAATAGAAAACTTTCAGAATCAGCAGGTATTAATGCAAGAGGCTTTTACTCAAGCAGTAGATAACAAGGGAAACAGGCTGTCAATAGGGACTTTTATTTCTATTGCCGAGAAGTTTGAGAAGATAATAGAGCTGGATAAGGGGGTTATATTAAAAGTTATTGATTATATTGAAATAAAAAATATTAATCATTTAGTCGCCGTAAATGTAGCAACCAGAACAATAAAAAACACTGATTTTCATGCATGGTTAGTCCGTTTAGTTAAGCAAAACCAAGTGCTTTCCCAGCAATTGGTTTTTAACCTTTCTGCCTATGCGGTAGCAAAAGATTTAACTTCTTATAAAGAGTTTATAGAGTTTGCGCAGCAACTAAACTTAAGAATCATGATTAAACGCTTTGAAACACAATCTTTATCAGCAGAATCTATAAAACAGTTAAAACCTGATTTTATTCGCCTGGCAAGAGATTTAGGGCAGGGCGTTGCTAATGATACAGAGAAAAAACAATTTGTAGAGGCAATGAAAGGTGTTGGTGAGTTATTAAATATAACTATTTTAGCTGAAAATATTGATTCCGAAGATGATTTTGTCTGCCTGAAAAAAGTTGGAATCACAGGTGCAAGCCGGTAGTTACTAAAAGTGGCCTTATTTTTTACGCAAACAGCTAGACAAAAAATTGTTATAAAAGCCAGTGGTATTCTATTGGTATGCTATTTCAGTGTATGTACAGTTATTGCGGCATTTGATATAAGTCCAGAACTATTAAATAAAATAACGATAAAATACGGGTCTGAGGCGGCTACCAGAGTAGAGCAATGGCAAAAACTAATGCAGACAGCAAAAACGCTAACAGAACAACAAAAGCTGAGAAGAGTAAATGACTTTTTTAATCAAAGCATAAATTTTGTTGATGATATTTGGGTCTGGGGAAAAAAAGATTATTGGGCAACTCCCATGGAATTTTTATTTCAAGGTGCGGGTGACTGTGAAGATTATTCCATCGCTAAGTACTTTACCTTAATTGAAATGGGTGTTGCCGATAAAAAAATGCGAATAACCTATGTTAAAGCTTTAAAATTAAATCAGGCGCATATGGTTTTAACTTATTTTCCAACACCAAAATCTATACCACTTGTTTTAGACAATATTAATCCAATGATAAAAAAGGCTTCTATGCGGGCTGATTTGTTACCCGTTTATAGTTTTAATGGTTCAGGGCTATGGTTAGCAAAATCTAGAGGCGGTGGCAAAAAAGTAGGCAGCTCCGGGAGATTAAGTTTATGGGCAGAACTTAAGAAAAGAATGCTAAAACAAACGATTGAATAAGCAAAAAAGGGCAACAATTCTAATGTAAGATCAAGGTGCTATTTTTTCAATCAATTTAGGGCTATTTACCATCAGCGGTAGGTGTTAAGTTAGTTCTCGCCACAACGGATGCTCTTCCGTTAATTGAAAGCGTCTGATCTGGATGGGTTGAACTTCATGAAGTGCACATTGCAACGATTCGTTGCGATCACTCCGCCTCTTTAATCCGTGGTTATTCTCTTAGTGAGTAAAAAGGCAAGCTACCAAATTTTTGTTTTTTTCTTGTGGCAGATACTAGAACCTGTTGCCACAATATATTGTGCTTCTTTAAAATCAGATAACTATGTTGAGTCTCTTGTATATCCCAGTCTTTAGACATTCCAGTCAAATATAAAAATACTATATATTATCTCAAAAGGGGCTAAGACTCACCCTCTCATATTTAAAACTACATTCCTTCTTGTGTTGCTGTTTAAAGCTCACAGTTGTTACGCTCTCAATAACTATTAGATTGACTCACTATTTTT
Source organism: Gammaproteobacteria bacterium (assembly GCA_024277935.1). GTDB lineage: Bacteria > Pseudomonadota > Gammaproteobacteria > Methylococcales > Methylomonadaceae > QPIN01. The sequence goes on along the minus strand of JAJRUF010000130.1, from coordinate 19,275 downwards.
AATAGAAACATATGGGTTAGTTTGCATTTCTTGACCAAAGGTTGACATTGGACCATGCCCGGAAATAAATTTTACATCTTTCCCCAAAGGCCATAAGTTATTTTTGATTGAGTTAATTAGTGTATCAAAATCACCTTTGGGAAAGTCTGTTCGGCCTATTGAACCATTAAAAAGCACATCACCGACAATAGCTAACTTTGATTGTTGATGGAAGAATACAATATGACCTGGTGTATGTCCTGGGCAGTGTATTACTTTAAGCGATTGGTCGCCAAAGCTAACAATATCTCCATTATTTAACCATTTATTTGGAGTAAAGCTATCACTGTGAGGAAAGCCAAAAGATTGTAATTGAGAGGGAAGCGCATCCAGCCAAAATTTATCTTCTTGATTTGGGCCTTCAATAGGTAAGGAAAGTTTTTTGGCTAATTCAACAACACCACCAACATGATCCAGATGCCCATGTGTTACTAAGATAACTTCGGGTATCGCTTGTTCAGTTTTTATAACCTTTAAAATAGTATCAATATCTCCTCCAGGATCAACGATAGCCGCTTTATGGGTATTTTTACAAATTAATAAAGAGCAGTTTTGTTGATAGGGGGTAACAGGGATAATTACAAATTTTAGGCTCATAATGGGAAAGCCAGTTTTACTTAGTTGAACTGGCTGTATTAGGTAAATTTATTGAAATTAAATTTTTATGTTAGGCAACTTTATTTCTTCAGCCCCCCTTAGTAAACATCACGAACATAACGTTTTTCTTTTTTAAGTTGATTAACATAGTCAACGGCTTGGTCAGTTGTTTTATTGCCATGTTTTTCAATAAGCGTATGCAGGGCTTTATCAACATCCTTAGCCATATAGGTCGCATCACCACAGACGAAAAATGAACCTCCTTGTTCTAGCCAAGAGAACATTTCGGCACCGTTTTCAATCATTCGGTCTTGTACGTAAATCTTTTCTTGCTGATCTCTTGAAAAAGCCAAGTCTAAACGTGTAAGTATGCCTTTTTTCTGCATTGCTTCAATTTCATCTTGATAGATATAATCAGTAGCCGCATTACGGTCACCAAATAATAACCAGTTTTTTCCTGTTGCTTGCCTAAATTCACGTTCTTGCAGGAATGCTCTAAAGGGTGCAATACCAGTACCTGGGCCTACCATAATCATGGGTAAACTATCGTCTTCAGGGACTCTAAAGCTTTTATTGGGTGAAAAGAAAATTTTAACTTCTGAGCTTTCGTCAACCAAATCAGCCATGTAAGTTGAGCAAACACCTTTATGGTTGCGGTTATGGGCTTGGTATCTAACGCTGGCAACAGTTAAGTGGACGCTATCAGGATACATTTTTCCACTTGAAGAAATAGAGTAGGCACGGTGTTGTAAAGGTTTTAATAAGCCAAGAAACTCGGCAGCTGAGAACTGTACGCTAGGAAATTGAAGTAATAAGTCTAAAATATCACGCCCCCATAAGTACTTTGATAAAGCATTTTTATCATCACTTTCAAGTAAAGCATTTAATTCCTGGTTGCCAGAACGTCTGGCAATTTCTTGCAGTAATTCTTTGCTGGGTAGTTTTATTTCAAAACGGGTGCGCAGAGCTTCTGATAATGTTATTGCTTCGCCATTAACGGGTTCATCTTCGGTACCGGTACATGATATTGCTGTAACAATATCTGCAACTAATTCAGGGCAGTTTTGTGGAATAACATTTAATGCATCACCGGCTTCATAAGATAAGCCGGAACCCTTAAGAGAAAATTCATAGTGCCGCGTTTCTTTAGAAGATTTTTCCGAAGTTAATAAACGGTTGCTGATGATTTTGCTGGAAAACGGGTTTTTACGGTTGTATTTCGGTTTACTTGTCTTACTGCTTTCATTAACATCAACTGAAACTGTTGTTGCTCCTTCTGCCATCATAGGTATAACCTGACTAATCCAGCTTGTGGCAGTTTCATCAAATTCAACATCACAATCTGCGCGGTCATAAAGTCTTTGAGCTCCAAGTTGCTCAAGACGATTATCCCAGTCTATCCCTGCCTGGCAGAACAAGTCATAACTGGTATCACCTAAAGCTAAAATAGAAAATTTTGTATTTTCCATTTTTGATGCACTGTCTGTATTAATGGCATCCCAAAGTAATTGGGCGTTATCAGGCATTTCGCCTTCGCCATAGGTGCTGGTGATAATAAGAAGATATTCCATTTTTGCTAAAGCCTCTATTTCTATCTCATCCATGCTTTTTACAAGGGGAAGTAGGCCATGTGTTTTAGCTGCATTGGCTACATCAGTAGCAACAGATTCAGCATTACCTGTTTGGCTACCGTATAAAATATTAATAATACGTGCGTCTGCTTGACTGCCTGATCCTGAATTTTGCAATATATGGCTATGCATACCTGCAAAAAAACCACCTATCCAAGCGCGTTGAGTGTCACTATAGGGTGCATTTTGTGGAATATTTGGTGTTTTCATATTTTAGTAACTGTGTTTTTTGCTCTTTCGTTGGGCAATTTGATATTTGTTGTTTTGCCCAACCTACATAAACCTGTCTATAACTTGATTTGTTTATACTTCGTCTAACATGGTTTGAATAATATCCAGGCTGGTCAATCCAGCAATATATTCCTCAATACCTGTAATATCAGCCAATGCATTTCTATTGGCATTTTGTTGTTCAATAATCCAGGCTGTTGAACCAATAGAGTAAATACTTTGTACGTCGCGTAGAATCATGGCGGTTTTATAATCTTTTAAACGTTTGTCGGCTAATAGTGCAGCTAGTTGTTCGTCAGAATAATTGGCATAAGCTTCTCTATAGATTTTAACTAATGCATCTTGAATTTTGCGAGGACGTTCAATAATTAATTTTTCAGCTTGTTGACTAATTTGCTGTTCAGTTATCTCGACTTGCCCTGATTTTAATAGCTGGTCTTTAGCTATTGTTTGTGCTTTATCAATAACAGAAAAGCTATTAAGTAATTTAAAAGTTAATGTAGTATCTGTTTTTCCATAATCAGGAATCGCTCCAGCAAACAAGGCTTCATTTTTTTGATAGCCTGTTTTAACGATGCTAATTTGTTCTTGAGCATAAGCAATTGATAACTCTTCAACCATCGCTTTGCGGTCTGAAGATTGACTTAAGTATTCAGCTGTTTGAGTTTTGTACAACCACAATGGAATGGCGAATTTAAAGTGTTTACGCTCACTACTCCAGTTAGCTAGAATTTTTTTACCAATAATGGAATCAGTATATTCAATATGCTGTTCGAGCATTGCTAAAATAAATTGTTCATGGGCCTTGGATGTTTCAGTCTCTTCAGCTAAGCTACGGATTTCAACAGAGCTAACATCATGCAAGTCTGCTAAGCGATTTTCAGGATCATATTGGTATGCATTGCCTCCCGACATACCGGTACAAAAACCTTTACCAAAAGCACCTAGGTTTAGCACAGCACCATTAATCATATATTCGCAAGCAAAGTCACCTACACCCTCAACAACAGCCATTGCACCTGAGTTGCGAACACCGAAGCGGTCACCAGCTTCGCCATTAATAAAAGCTTTACCGCCTGTTGCTCCAAATAATGCAAAGTTACCAATTAAAACATTTTCCCCTGAGGCTTTTGATCCGCCGCCAGGAGAGCTAATAATAATAGTACCGCCACAAGCAGATTTACCCACACCATCATTACAGGTTCCGTAATGCTCCATACGCATACCATCATTATTAAAGGCAGCATAACTTTGTCCTGCTGATCCTGTCGTACGGATAGTGACACTATCAGATGCTAAATATCGGCGGTCATGCTGGTTGGTATAAATAAGTTTTGAATCATTTGCTTGTTGTTGACTTACTTCGTAAGCAAGAAAACGCTCAATATCAATGGCTGTTTGTCCACCGACTGTTTTATGACGGTTATTAAGTTTTAGTTCGGGCCCTTCAATAATAATGGGCTGACCATTAATAATATTAGCCTTGATATTATCAATAGATTGGTCATCAATACTAAAGTCAGCTTCTAAATAGATTGGTTTTGCAATTTTAATTTCTTCAACTTGAGCTAACAAGCGGGTGAAATCAAGTTGACCTACCATAGTAGGGTGGTCAATTAAATGTAATAAATCAGCTTGTCCACGAATCTCGGCAAGACTGCTGTACCCTAAGCTGGCTAATATTTCTCTTACTTCGTGGGCAAGATTCATAAAATACTGAGCGAGTACGCGAGGGTCACCTTTAAACTCTTCATGTGCCGTTGTTAAACCAGCAGGGCAGCGCACATTGCAGTTTTTAGCCATGACACAACGAAGCATCATTAATGCAGTGGTACCAAATTCAAATGAGTCACCCCCTAAAATAGCTGATTTAACCACATCAACACCACTTTGATGAGCCGCACTACAGCGAATAACTACTTTGTCGCGTAAACCATTAGCGGCTAAGGCTTGATGTACTTCAGCGATACCAATTTCTGGTGAGCGACCGGTGTTTTTTAAGCTGGTGACAGCGGCAGCTCCAGTGCCTCCAGAATTTCCTGCAACATTTATAACATCAGCACCTGCTTTAGCAACCCCTACAGCAATGGTTCCGATACCCTCTGATGAAACAAGTTTAACAACCACTTTAACGCGTGCGGCTTTAGCATCATGAATTAACTGGCCTAAATCTTCAATAGAATAGGTATCATGATGTGGGGGAGGGCTGACCAATTCAACTTTGGGTGTGCCACCCCGTAAAGAAGCTATTTCAACCGATACTTTTGCAGCGGGTAATTGTCCACCTTCACCTGGTTTAGCCCCTTGCGCGATTTTAATCTCAATTTCTTCAATATTTGGATCAGCAAGATAGCCTGCCCATACACCGAAACGTCCTGAAGCAAATTGTTTTATTTTGCTGGATTTCAAGGTATTAAAACGACTTGAATGTTCGCCGCCTTCCCCCGAGTTGCTCATTGCACCGGCAATATTAGTCCCTTGGGCAACGGCTTCGTGAGCCTCAGATAGTAAGGCACCATGACTCATTGCACCTGTTGCTAGTGCCGCTGTAATTTCATGGGCTGGCTGTATTTCTGATAATGCAATAGGTGTACGCGCTGTTTCAATGGTGTTTAGATAATTGTTAAATAAACACAATTTATTACAAACCTTGGTAACAATAGTTATGCTGTCAGCATTGACCGTTAAAGTGTATTTTTCATGGGCAAATCGTTTTTTAAAATGGGATGCCAATGCTTCTAAGCGTTGTGAGGAAGAGTTTTCGGTAAAAGTGACTTCAAAGTGCTCAGCATTGGTCTTTTTGACTTTTAAACCGACAATAAGATAATTATTATTACCTTTTAGGTTTTGTTGATTTAAAATTAAATCAAACTCCTCGCAACTATTGGCGGCACGAATATCAGCAGGGAAGTGGACAATATCCCTAAGTGCGGCAGGTCTGTTGCTACGCTCCTGGTATAAGCCTTTAGTAAAACTGCGATAAGCCGGTGTGATGCCAAAGTCATCAATTTGCTTTGCTGTGCGTTTTTTGTAGCCAAAGTCTAAATAAGCTATATCACTAGCAGAGCGGGCTTTTTCATGTTGAGGGATATATAAAATATCCTCATCTGTCATGTTGATATATTCTCTAACCGCTGTATTACCAAAGGTATGGCCTGCACCTTCTAAGCGCTCTTTAAATAAACCCAGAAATGGAATATCTTTTTCTTCATTGATGGAAAGTGATTTATGGTGCCATTCTGTTGCACTAGCAGCAATGTCTGCAAACTGTACTCCGCCTACCGAAGAGTGAATGTTTGGAAAATAAGACTTTAGTTTGGGTTCATCAGTATCTAGGTAATTTGATTCAAAAAACTCACCGCCTATATAACTTTCAGCGGTACATAAACCAAATTTCCCCATTGTTTTCATTAATGACTTTTTAATGCCTAATTGAAAACTATCTAATGCTTTTTGTTGAGATTGCTCGTCATCATAATGAGTGATAACACGGTTATGGACACTAAGAGGGCAGATAGCAGAAGCACCAAAGCCTAATATGGTTGCAATATCATGAGGGCTGGCAGCTTGCCCAGTTTCTAAAATAATAGATGAGTTAAAGCGTAATCCTAAATCAGTTAAGTGTTGGTTAGCGGCTGAAATCATTAATAAAGCAGGAATGGCTGCTTTATTCTGACTAATATTCTGGTCACTTAAAATAATAATGCCGGTATTTTCTTTGGCTTTATTTTCAACTTGTTGGCAAACATCTTTAAGTGCTAGTTGTAGTGTTCGTTCGTTATTTAACACGCTGTCATAATCAGGTGTGTAAAGCATGTCTAGCGTGTAATGGCTGACATCTGATTGTCTGCGAATTTGTTCTAATTGTGTGCGTTGTAAGATAGGTGAATCAATAACTAATTGGCGGCTATCATGTGCAGAAAATGTTGGTTTAGCGCCTAATGCAACGCGTAAAGTCATACCATCGCTCTCACGTAAGGAATCAAGCGGTGGATTGGTAACTTGAGCGAATCGTTGGCTAAAGTATCGCGACATGCCACCTTCAGCTTTTGATAAAGCATTAGGGGTAATGCCGTAACCCATTGCAGAAACTTTTTCCATGCCGTTACTTAAAATGGGGTCGAGCAAGAATTTAAAGCTTTCTTGGTTAAGTGAGTAGGCTGTATGCCTTTGGTCAATATTTAATGGGTGTTCGTTAGAGAGTTCAGATAATTCAACTTTAGCAAAATCTGAAATATGGACAGCATTTTTAACTAATAAGGCTTTATAGTTTTTTTGTTTTGCTAGTCGCTCCATTACTTGGTGGCTGTTATAGGCTTTACCTGTGCTGTGATCAAAATACAGCATACCACCTGCTTCAATTCTGCCGCGTTTTAAGACCTCTTTAGCAGGGAAATCAATTTGCCCTGCTTCTGACATTACCGCCAAGTACTCTGCTGTTTCAACGGAACGTAAAGGTCTAAGGCCTAAGCGGTCAAGGCGAGCGCCCACACGAATACCGTCATTAAAAATAATAGCAGCAGGGCCATCATTTTTTTCTTCGTATAAGCTGAAATACTCCAGCATGGCACGGACTTCATCAGATAATGAAGTATCATTTTCCCACGCAGGTGGCATCATTGCTAAAATAGCAGTAACAATGTCTAAATCATCTTCATTAATGCGGCGAGTTAAGGTTTGATCCAAACGCCCTGAGTCTGATTGCCCGTTGGGGAAAATAAGCTCTTTGTTATTTTGACGGGCAATTGCATTTTCACTCAGCCTGTTTTTCTTATCCGTATTTAACTCACCATTATGAGCCATATAACGAAATGGCTGAGCCATCATGGTTGCAGGTGCTGTGTTGGTAGAAAAACGAGTGTGAAAAAATAAAGTACTGATTTCATGATCTTTATCATATAAATCAGTAAAATAAGGGATAACTTCAAAAGAATTAAGCCGGCCTTTATAGACTTGAGTGCGTGAACTCATTGATAAAGGGTAAAAGCCCTCTAACTCATGTCGGGTAAAGCCTTCGGCCTCAATAGTTAATAAGGCAACTTGAATGTGCTTTTCAAACTCTTCATGGCTGGCATCTTTTAAGGCCGCTGGGCGACCAAAAATAAGTTGTTTAATGGGGAGTTGGGCCGCTATTGAGGCTTTGTTGAGTACCGAGTTGTCAACAGGTATGTTTCTCCAGCAAATAACGGGCAGATCGAAATCTTTTAAATGATTCTCGACTAATTGTGTGGCTGATGCATCATATTTGACATGATCTTCAGGAAAAAAGAAGTTAGCGACACCAAATTGTCCAAGCTCTAAGTCTTTTGTCGCTGTTACTTTGCGGAAAAAGTTAAGGGATAGGTCAATGTTTACTCCCGCACCATCACCAATCCCTTCTGCACTCATACCTCCACGGTGAGGGATAGTGCAGAGTGCCTCGTGAGATTTTATCAATAAATCATGAGATTGCTTGCTTGCTTTATGGGTTATAAAGCCAACGCCACAACTATCTTGTGATAAATTTTCATCGTAAAGCATCTGAGCTGTATGATTTTTAAGGGAGTTTATATTCATTGCCATCCCGGTCCTTATGTCTAATGTAATGTCTTGCAGGCGATATGGTTTTTTTATTAATTGCATGTTAGAGTCATCGGTTAATTTCCCTCTAAGCTTCAATCGGCTGCTAAAATTTGATTCAGTGAAACTATACAATTATACCATGCTGTTTTTTTTATGTCATTTCAGCAGGTGTGAAATTCATTTTTTTAAAATTTAAAGTGCTTGTATAGTTAAATATGCAGTAATTTAGTATCAAGTAATAAAGGGAGAATAATAAAACAGTCTTAATATTGTAAATGGTAAATATGAAAGAATTTGATGTGGTAGTTGTTGGGGGTGGAATGGTTGGTGCTGCAGTGGCCTGTGGGTTAGGAGGTAGTCGCCTTAAAGTTGCCGTAGTAGAGCAAACTTTACCTGATGAATTTTCTGTTGAGCAAGCTCATGATATACGTGTTTCAGCGTTAAGTTTAGCGTCTAAAAAAATACTACAAACAGTGGGTGCTTGGAGTGGCGTATTAAATCGCCGCTTTTGTCCGTTTAGAAGAATGCGAGTTTGGGAAACGGCTGGAGATACTGAATTTAATAGTGATGATATTGCCTTGCCTGAATTAGGATATATTGTTGAAAACCGTGTGACTCAATTGGCTTTGTTAGGCCAGCTGGCTAAATTTGATAATGTTGAATTAATTGCACCTATGACAATTGATAAAATTAATTACGCTGCTTCTGGGCAAACAATAGTTGATTTATCAGATGGTAGTCAATTACAAACTAATATGTTGGTTGCTGCTGATGGTGGAGGGTCAAGAGTTAGACAAACGGTTGGTTTAGGAGTGACCAGTTGGGACTATCAGCAGCACGCTATGGTTATCTATGTTGAAACTGATTATGAACAACAAGATATTACCTGGCAACGGTTTGTTCCAAGTGGACCTCAAGCTTTTTTACCGCTCACTGGGAATTTTGCTTCTCTTGTTTGGTATAACTCAGCTGATGAAGTAAGAAGACTTAAAACTTTGTCGAGTGAGGCTTTAATTGCTGAACTAACGGCTACTTTTCCAGATTGTTTGGGGAAAATTAATAAGGTGTTAGCGGTGGCAAGCTTTCCATTAAAACGTCAGCATGCTCAACACTATGTTAAAGCCGGTGTTGCTTTGGTTGGGGATGCCGCACATATGATTAATCCACTAGCTGGGCAGGGGGTTAATATAGGATTGTTAGATGCAGCGGCATTAGCCGAGGTATTAGTTGAAGCCAGTCAAAAAGGAGAAAATATAGGTGATATTTCTGTTTTAAGACGATATGAAAAAATGCGTAGAAATGAAAATTTACGCATGATGACGGTGATGGATACTTTTTACCGAGTTTTTAGTAATAATATTTTACCTGTTAAGTTTTTTAGAAATTTAGGTTTGGGTTTAGCAGAGCGTATTTCACCTTTAAAGAATAAAGTAACTCGTATGGCTATTGGTCTTGAAGGCAATTTACCTAAATTAGCAAGAGGTCAATCACTAAGATAATTTTAAAAACCCCTTGTAATATTAACAATTTAGGATAAAGTAATAAGAAATGACTTTTAGTTTAGAAGAGGTTGTTATGGAAAAAAGATTTTATCCTAGAATAGAAAAGCAGCTCTCAGCGGTTGTTGAGAACGGGGACGGGGTGTATATGGATGTTATTGCAGTGGATGCATCGAGTGAAGGGGTTTGTATTCAATGCAATACTTTACAAAGAGACCTGATTACTCCTGGAGGCAGTTTTGTTAGTAATGGGAAACCTGTGGAGATTTTTATATGGCTGGAATTACCTTTTGAAGGCGGTTTGGCAAAAAAGATAAGTGCACGGTGTCATATTGCATTTTCCCGACGTTTATCAAAAGACCAATGTAAAATTGGGATGCGTTACATGTCACTTGATACAGCGATGCAAGAAACCTTGATAAAATTTATTGAATCAGCAATAGCTTCCAATGATAGTTAAATTGTTCTTGTATCTGCTAGTTGTTTTAAATTTAGTCCTGTTTTAATACAGAAAAAAGTTTGTCTTGTATTTTCTTAAGCTCTGATTCTTTGGTAATGGGTTTTAAATTAATATCTGTAATATAAAACATATCCTCAACTCTACTTCCTATAGTATTGATTTTGGCATCATGTAATTGAATATTTAAATCAATAAATGCTTGCCCTATAGTGGCTAGAAGCCCTGAACAATCCGTTGTTATTATTTCTATAACTGTGTATCTACCTAGTGGGTCTTTATGAAAATTAATTTTTGTATTAATTGGAAAATGTCGTGCTTGTCTTGATTGTCTATGGATATTGATATTCTCAGCAACAGATAGATTTTTTAAATTATTATTTAAAGATTTACAAATGTGTAATTCTCTATCTAAATTGGTTATGGGTTCACCCGATTGTTCAAGAACTTGAAAACTATTCAGCACATATTGATCTGTTGGCGTTAGGTTAATAGTAATAATTCTGGCATCAAGAATAGTAAGGCCTAAAGAATCCAGTGTCTTGGCACTAAGAGAAAAAATCTTATTTTCATTTTTGGTGTAAACAAAAATCTCAACACTCCCTCGTTGGTTTTGGGGGCGTAGTATTACCAAAGGTAAGTCTTCTTTTTCTGATGCTGCAATGGCTATAGTGTGCCATGTAATTTCATCTGCCGAATAGCGAAGGAAATAATCATCATTAATTTTATTCCAGGTTTTTTGAATAGTGTCCTCAGAAATACCTCGCCCAATAAGGTCATCTCTGGCTTCTTGTTTGTTCTCCTGTAAACGTTCGCTCCTCTCCATAGGGTTTTGTAGTCCTCTACGTAAGGCACTGTGAGTAAGAGTGTAGAGTTCAAGTAATAGGGAGTCTTTCCAGGAGTTCCATAAACTAGGGTTGGTTGCTCTAATATCTGCCACTGTAAATAAATATAAATGATCGAGGTTTTCAGTGTTGCCAACGAGTAAAGCAAATTTATGGATAACATCTGGATCGCTGATATCTTTTCTTTGTGCTGTCATTGACATAACCAAGTGGTTACGTACCAGCCAGGTAATTAATTTACTGTCATGTTTAGATAGTTTATGTTGAGTGCAAAATTGTTGAGCAATTCCTTCACCTAAAATGGAATGGTTCCCTCCCATACCTTTAGCTATATCGTGAAATAAGGCAGTTATATATAACAGTTCAGGTTTTTTAATACGAAGAAAAACACTGTTACAGAAAGGAAGTTCATCTTGGTGTTTTTCAAGTGATAGTCGCCTAAGGTTTCTCAGCACAAAAAGAGTATGAGCATCAACGGTATAAGTATGAAACAAATCATATTGCATACGACCCACGATATTGGCAAAGCTAGGTAAATAAATTGCTAGCATACCATAGCGGTTCATCCGCCTTAGTTGATGAGTGATACCTCTTGGTGCTTTTAAGATAGCGAGAAAAAGGTTGATTGCTTTGGGGTTATTACGAAAGTCATCATCAATTAAATGCAAGTTTTTTCGTATTAATCTTATCGTACTGGCTCTTACGCCAACTAATGATTTTTGGTGTTGTAGTAAAGTAAAAATTTCAAGTAAAGCTAATGGATGTTTATTAAAGGTTTCAGAATCTTTTACTTCAATATAGTTGTTTATAGAGTAAAAATGATCGTTTGTTGGTGATAACTGTTTAATGGCCTGGGTATCAAGGAGTTGTTCACTAAAAAGTTGTAATAAAATTTCATTGATACGTGATAATTCGGTGACTGTTCTAAAGTAAAGTTGCATAAACTGCTCTACATCAGGGTTATTATCAGTATCCACAAAATTAAATTGTGTTGCTAATTCACGTTGATGATCAAAGGCAAGTTGCTCTTTACTACTTTTTGTTAAGGTATGTAATGCATAACGTATACGCCATAAAATATCTCGGCAGGCAGTAAGTTCTTGGTATTCAGTTGCTGAGAATAAACCGTATTTTATCAGTTCTTTTAGAGATGACGATTTATAGTGATGTTTAAATACCCAGGCAATATTTTGTAAATCACGTAAGCCTCCTGGGCCTTCTTTTATATTGGGTTCTAGATTATATTCTGTGTCATGATATTTAGCATGCCGTTGGTTCTGTTCCTGCATTTTTGCAGCAAAATAATCAGCAGAAGACCATAGCTTAGCTTCTGATACTTGTTTTGAAAGCTTGGAAAATAAATTAGGATTACCACTAATTAACCTAATTTCAAGCAGGTTGGTCATAATGGTTTGATCATCTTTAGCAGCCTGGAAACAATCAGGAATAGTACGAACACTTTGACCTGGCTTTAAGCCAATATCCCATAAAAAATTAGAAAATGAGGATAGGCTATCTTGAAAATCGTGTGTTTCAGTGCTTTCAAGTAAAATTAAAATATCAATATCAGAATTAGGGAATAGTTCATTACGAGCATAGCCCCCTGTAGCTAACAAACAAAGCTGACTTGAATGCTGTTTAAGAAAGTGGTTCCAGCTTAATATTAAAACATCATCAATAAACGCTGAATTTGCAATCAATAAATCCTCAACATTTTTTAAGGGGTTAAATGCCTGAGACTGTTGTTTGTTTCGCTCTGCAATAATTTCTTTAAGTGCTGTGTGCGGTTTTTCTTGCTTAAAGATGTCATCAGGGTTTAAGTTAAAGACTTGTTTCATATTTCTTCCTGACGTAAGGTTAATATTTCATAGCCTTCTGGTGTCACTAAAATGGTATGCTCCCATTGCGCAGATAAGCTACGGTCTTTAGTTACTGCCGTCCAGCCATCTTTTAGTACTTTCATATACCTTTTTCCGATATTAAGCATGGGTTCTATAGTAAAAATCATCCCAGCCTCTAAAACTTCTCCTTCACCTTGTTTACCAAAGTGCATAACATGCGGGTCTTCATGAAAGTTTTTACCAATACCGTGTCCACAAAATTCGCGAACAATTGAATAACGGTTAGATTCTGCATGCTTTTGTATGGCATGCCCAATATCTCCAAATGTTGCACCTGGTTTGACTTGTTCAATCCCTAAAAATAGGCTTTCCCTGGTAATATCCATTAAACGTTGAGCATGTTGTGCGATGGCTCCTACAGCAAACATTTGACTGGTATCTCCATGATACCCCTCTTTAATAACGGTAATATCAATATTAATAATATCGCCTTTTTTTAGCTTTTTAGCAGAAGGAATGCCGTGACAAATTGTCTGGTTAATAGAAGTGCAAATGGATTTAGGAAAGCCTCGGTAATTTAGTGGGGCAGGAATGGCTTGTTGCTGATTGACAATATAATCATGGCAAATTTGATCAAGTTCATCCGTACTAATGCCTGGAATAACATGTGGAGCAATCATTTCTAAAACTTCTGCGGCAAGTTTGCCGGCAATACGCATTTTGGTTATTTCAGATGGGTTTTTTATAGATATGCTCATAGGGTTGATTGACTTTCAATTGACGGTAAAAATACGTCTATTATGCCATATACATTCGAAACTCATTAAGATAGTGTTATCCACGAAATAAATAAAAATAAAAAAACGACTATACTTCTGTAGGAAATATGATTATCCATAGTCATCTAATACTCTCAAGTCAAGAGATTTATAATTAATGAAGAAAGTTAAACAAGCTAGAAGTGCTAGTCGGCAAGTACAGTTTAAAAACTCTATAAGTAAGACTTTACTTAGCTGGTTTTTATTACTCGCATTGATACCCATGACTCTGGTTGCTTATATTAGTTATCAAACAGCATCGGACGGGCTCTACAGGGCAGCAGTAAAGAACTTGGAAAGTACTGCAGAAATGGATAGCCGATTTATTCATAACTGGTTTGGTTTTCGATTTATTGATGCAACTTATCTGGCTTCTGATTCAAATACTTCTCAGTTACTACAATCATTAATAGACGGCGTAAAGCAAAGTAACCTGTCTCTGCCTGATTTTCTAATAAGTGAAAATAGATTACAGACCTTCTCTGATAGAAAAGAAAGGTTAATCTCTATGAAACAGCATTATGCTTATATCTCTAATCTTTTTTTGCTTGATCACAAGGGTAATGTGCTTTATTCGGTTGATGACCAGTCAATCTTAGGAGGAAACTTATTTTCAGGCGGGCTAAAAAACACCCGTTTTGCTAAAACTGTAAAAGCAAGCTTAAAAAACCAAGTGGCACTGTTTAGTGATGTGGAGGTTTATCCTCAGGGCAGTCATGGTTTAGCTGGGTTTATCGTTTGTCCTATTTTTAATATACATGGTGAATCAGAAGGTGTTTTGGCTGTGCAGTTAAAAATGGATGTGGTTTTTTCTACCATTCGTGGAGGTAAAAAACCAGAGCAAGCAATGATTCGTTATGTACTGGATCAAAAGGGAGGGTTCTGGACAATACTTGATAGAAGTCTAGAGGAGCTGAGAGTTGCTAAAAAGCCTACTTCGCTTACGCATTATATAGTGGGTGCTGATGGTCTATTACGCACGGCTATCAGTAAAAGAAATGAGATTTTAAATAGAAAAATAAACACGAGACAGTTTAAATTGTGGAAACAAGAACATGGCTTATTTGGGTTATTAGGAAAAAAAAGCTTAAATATGCATGAGGAGGTGGTTGAATACTTAGGGCCTGATAAGGAGCAAGTAATAGGCGTGCATAGTGCAGTACATATACAGGGTGTTAATTGGGTGCTTATTAGCGAAATTAATAAGAGTGAAGCACTTCAAACTGTTTTTTGGTTAAAGAAAGTGGTGGTATTACTGGTTGTTATCACAGGTTTGTTAGCCGCTATATTTGCTGTATTTCAAGCACGCAGAATGACCAGGCCAATTGCTAAGCTGATGAGAGCGGTTCAAGCGGTAGAGCGAGGAGATATAAACCAGCCAGTCACTGTCAGTACTGATAATGAAATTGGTGTGCTGGCGGACTCATTTAATACTATGCTTGAAGTTAGGCAAAAGCAATGGGAATCATTAAAACAAAGCAATCAAACAGCTCAAGGTGCTTTAGCTGAACTAACTGAACAAAAATTTGCGCTTGATCAACATGCCATTATTAGTGTCACAGATGTGAAAGGTAAGATAACTTTAATTAATGATAAGTTCTGTGAAATAAGTGGATATTCACAAGATGAGCTGATTGGGCAGGATCATCGCTTACTTAACTCAGGAAGGCATGATCGCGAGTTTTTTAAGCAGATGTATAAGACCCTTGCAAAGGGTAAGGTATGGCACGGTGAAATATGTAATAAAGCAAAGGATGGTCGTCTTTATTGGGTAGAAAGCACCCTTGTTCCTAGGCTTAACAAGAAAAATAAGTTATTTGGCTATATTGCATTAAGAACAGAAACGACTAGGCGTAAGCAAGTTGAAATAGCTTTATATAAAGCAAAAGAAAATGCTGAAGCTGCCAATCAAGCAAAAAGCGAATTTTTGGCTAATATGAGTCATGAAATTCGTACACCTATGAATGGTGTTATAGGTATGACGGAATTATTATTGGATCATCCGCTTGATCCAGAGCAACAAAACAGAGCCTTAACAATAAAACGCAGTGCGGAATCTTTATTGACTATTATTAATGATATTCTTGATTTTTCTAAAATTGAAGCGGGGAAATTAGATTTAGAAATATTGGAATTTGACCTGGGAACATTATTGGAGGATGTAGCTGATACCTTAATTATTCGAGCAATAGAAAAAAACTTAGAGTTTACATGTTCAGTAAACCCTTTGTTGCCTCAATGGTTTAAAGGGGATCCGGGTCGAATACGTCAAATTTTAACTAACTTGATTGGTAATGCCATTAAGTTTACTGAGCAAGGGGAAGTTGCTGTAAGTTACGACTTTATTGAACCGGCCAGAGGGCAGAAAGTATTACGTTTTTCAGTAAAAGATACGGGAATAGGGCTTAGTATCGAACAGCAAGATAAACTGTTTAAAAAATTTAGTCAGGCTGATGGTTCAACGACACGAAAATTTGGAGGAACAGGCTTGGGTTTAGCTATTTCAAAACAGCTTGTTGAATTAATGGGTGGTGAAATTGGTATAGAGAGTGAGCTAGGAAAAGGTTCCACTTTTTGGTTTACATTAGTATTAGAGCAGGCAGAAGGCAAAACTTCAGCTATAAAATACCATACTTTAGCGGATGAAAATATTTTGGTTGTTGATGATAATGAGACTAACCAAGAAGTCTTGGGGCAATTTTTAACAGCTTGGAAAGTGCCATATAATCTAGTTTCGAATGGCTCAGAGGCATTGCAGGTTATGTATGATGCCGTTGCAAAAAACAAGCCTTATAGTATGGCTTTAATAGATATGCAAATGCCTGGAATGGATGGCGCTAAATTAGCAGAAATCATACAGAGTGAGGCTAAATTTTCAGATATACGTTTAGCCCTGTTAACCTCACAAGGGAAACGCGGCGATGCTGAAAAAATGCATAAGCAAGGTTTTTCTGCTTACTTGAGCAAACCGATACACCAGTCTGAATTGTATAATGCTTTAATGCAATTATCGAATGTAGAAAATACTTTAGATTCTAATGAGTTAATTACACGCTATACAGCGAAAGAACAGCAAATAAAATTTTCAGTAAGTATCCTGGTGGTAGATGATAATAGTATTAACCAAGCTGTTGCTAAAGGGATGCTGGCAAAATTTGGGGTTGCAGTTACATTGGCAAATAATGGTCAGGAAGCGTTAGATTTATTACAAAGACAAGCGTTTGATTTAGTGTTTATGGATTGTCAAATGCCTGTTATGGATGGCTATACTGCAACCAAAAACATTAGGGATAGCCAGTCGCCGGTGCTTAATCATACTATTCCTGTTGTTGCTATGACGGCAAATGCAATGCAGGGAGATAAAGAAAAATGTCTTGCCTCCGGTATGGATGATTTTATTGCTAAACCTGTTTCAGCTGTTAAATTGCGTCAAATACTAGAGAAATGGTTGGCACATAAAATAGTGCAGGCAAGGGATTCTGTTTTTGAAGTAGAAGTTAAAGGTGAAACGGAAGAGGAGGGAGAATTAGTTTTTGATTATCCTGCAATAAGTGAGCGATTAATGGATGATAAGGCATTAATACAAACAATAATTGATGCTTATTTAGCGGATATGCCACTTCAAATTGAACAGTTAAAGGCCTTTATACATGATCAAAATACAGAACAACTGGCAGCTCAGGCACATAAAATAAAAGGGGCTTCGTCAAATGTTGGGGCAATGGCTTTAGCCGCATTAGCCTATAAAATGGAGCAGGCTGGAAAGCTAGGTGATATAACGATGGTTGAACAAGATTTAGCAGAACTTGAATGTGCTTTTGAGTTATTAAAAACGACAATGATGGAAGCTTTGGTATGAAATTACTGGTAGCAGATGACGATTTAACCTCTCGTACTATTTTGGCAGCAATCGTAAA
Organism: Gammaproteobacteria bacterium; assembly: GCA_024277935.1. GTDB lineage: Bacteria > Pseudomonadota > Gammaproteobacteria > Methylococcales > Methylomonadaceae > QPIN01. Next base: position 1,838 of record JAJRUF010000130.1, on the reverse strand, counting down.
AAAATGGGGGTATGAGTCAGTTGCAGTGGAAGATGGTGAAGTAGCCTGGCAAGCATTACAAAAAACGGATGCCCCACTATTATTGTTAATCGACTGGTAAATGCCTAGGTTGAATGGTTTAGAGTTATGTCAACGCATTCGCAAAATAGAGACCAACAATCCTCCTTATATTGTTTTGTTAACTTCACGTAGCGAAACTGATGATGTTGTTGCTGGACTAGAGGCGGGTGCTAATGATTATATTGTTAAACCTTTTGCTAATGCTGAATTACAGGCGCGTATAAAGGCAGGGCAGCGTATGCTTGAGTTGCAAGGTGAATTAAAAAAGACTCAGGATATTTTAACGTATGAAAAACAAGTGATTGAAAATATTATTTTAAAAATGCGTTTGTCTAAACCTTTTGAGAAATCGCAACTGAGGCTGTTGGATAAACCGGTAGAAAAAATTTCAGGAGATATTGTTTTATCCGCTTTTACACCAGATAGAAAACATTATATTTTAATGGGAGATTTTACAGGACATGGCTTAATGGCTGCAGTGGGTGGGCCTATTGTTTATGATGTTTTTTATACGATGGCCGCAAAAGGTATTGAACTGTCAGTGATTGCTAAGGAAATAAACCTGCAATTACTTGCTAAAATGCCAACAGGTTTATTTTTAGGTGCTATTTTTATTGAGCTAAGTGCTAATCATCGTGTTTTGTCTTTATGGAATTGTGGTATGTCAGATATTTTGGTCTATCGTAATCACTCATTAGTTCACAGGGTTTCATCGAACACCTTGGCTTTAGGTATTATTAAACAAGATTTTAATGATGTAATAACGATAGATGCTGAAGGCGGTGATAAAGTTTATGCGTATTCTGATGGCATTACAGAAATAATAAATAGCGATGAACAAGAGTTTGGACAAGAAAGGTTTGAGCAGACTATTGATGAAATGTTGATTGATAGTAAAGATATAGATTATTTATTGACGACTGTTAATGAATTTAGGGGTAAAGCTAAACAATTTGATGATGTGACTTTAGTTGAATTAACATGCTGAAAAAATAGTTACAAATTAACATTGAAGCCTGCAAACTTTATTTCTTAATTCAATATACTGTTATAATGTTCTCCATTTTTATTAATTCTGGATGAGAGATCTGCATGATTCAAGGTAGTATCGTAGCTTTAGTCACACCAATGGATAGTAAAGGCACGATTGATAAGGATAGTCTTAAAAAGCTAGTGGAGTTTCATATTGAACAAGGGTCAGATTCAATTGTGGCTATGGGGACAACAGGTGAGTCTGCCACCCTTGATGAAGTAGAGCATTGTGATGTTGTAAAAACTGTGGTCGATTATGTTGCCGGTAGAATTCCAGTTATTGCCGGTACGGGGGCAAACTCTACCACTGAAGCTATTTCACTCACTCAAGCGGCAAAAGATGCGGGTGCTGATGCCTGTTTATTAGTCACACCTTATTACAACAAACCTACTCAGGAAGGTCTTTATCTACATTATAAAGCGATTGCCGAAGCCGTAGACATCCCTCAAATTTTATACAATGTCCCGGGGCGTACAGCATGTGATATGTTACCTGAAACCATTGGGCGGCTATCAATAATAAATAATATTGTGGGTGTTAAAGAGGCGACAGGTGAATTGGAGAGAGTTAAATTAATTCGTGATTTATGTGGTGCTGATTTTGCTATTTATACGGGTGATGATGCAAGTAGTTGCGAGTTTTGTTTGCTAGGTGGCAATGGGTCAATTACTGTCTCTGGAAATGTGGCACCCAAATTAGTACATCAAATGATTTCTGCTGCCTTGGAAGGTAATAGAGAGCTTGC
>JAJRUF010000129.1 GCA_024277935.1 Gammaproteobacteria bacterium | reverse complement strand
CCACCATAGAAAAAGAAATAGAAGCAGGTAAAGAGAAACAACAGGCTATTATTAAAGTCTTAGAAGGACAAAAAGCAAACTTTGCAAATGATGAACTAATCAAAAACCGAGATGAATTTGAAACGCTTCTAAAAGATGCCTTTAATGCCAGCCCTATTAAATGGGAAGCTTCACTTAAAAAAGCATTGCTTGCACCTGATTCACTGGGCAAGAGAGACCCAGAGGCTGACATTTGCACCGATACAAAAGGAAATCCCGAAGCAGACGGTGATCTACGAGATACCGAAAATGTACCACTACCCTTAGATATTGAGCTACCCATACCACTAGACTATGAGAATAAAGGTCAAAATAAAGGGAAAGTGGATAAAACTGAACTGTTGAAATTGGTACAGCAGACGTGTGAGGATTATTTAAAAAAAGAAGTGTTACCTTATCGGCCTGATGCGTGGATTGATCATTCTAAAACCAAGTTAGGTTATGAAATTCCCTTTAACCGCCATTTTTATCAGTATGAACCTCCTCGTGATTTAGCTGAAATTGAAACTGATATTAAAGCACTGGAACAGGAGATCATGGCAATGCTGGCGGAGGTGGTTTGATGGAATATCCAGCTTATCCTGAATATCAAGATAGCCAATATGCCCACTCTCTTGGTTTACCAGTAAAGTGGAGTGAGAAGAGGTTAAAATTTATTGCTAGTCACAATGATGAAACACTGTCAGATAAAACAGACCCTGATTACGAAATTGAATACATAGATATATCAAGCGTAGACTTAGTAAAAGGCATAACTAATATAGAGTCTATGACTTTTGAAGAGGCTCCTTCAAGAGCGAGGCGTATTGTCAAAGACGGAGATACAATTGTATCTACGATTAGAACATATTTAAAATCTATAGCAACAATCAAAGACCCGCCTGATAATATGATTGTTTCAACAGGTTTTGCAGTTATTAGACCTAAGGAAGAACTTGACAAAGTATACTTATCTTATTATCTACAAAGCCAAGGTTTTGTAGATTCTGTAGTTGCACATTCTGTTGGAGTGAGTTATCCAGCAATTAATGCTAGTGACCTAGTATGTTTACCTGTGATATATCCAACAGCTATTGAAGAACAACAAAAAATAGCCAATTTCCTAGATTATAAAACGCAACAAATTGATCAATTAATTGAAAAGAAAAAAGCCTTAATTGAAAGGCTTAATGAGCAACGCATTGCCGTTATTACCCAAGCAGTCACCAAAGGTATTGATAAAAATGCCAAAATGAAACCCTCTGGTGTGGATTGGTTGGGGGATGTGCCTGAGCATTGGGAAGTAGTTAAATTACGTTTTCTTCTTAAACAAAAACTAACGAATGGTATCTTCAAAAAAGCGGAGGCTTGGGGTAAAGGTTTTCGTGTTGTTAATGTCTTTGATGTCTATGTGCATAACGATATTATAAATGAGTCATTATTAGATAGACTTGAATGTGATGAATTTGAAAAAGAAAAATTTTCTGCTAAATCTGGTGATTTTTTTTTAGTACGATCTTCTTTAAAACTTGAAGGAATTGGCAAGTCTGCAACTGTAATTGATCAAGAGGAAGATATGGTTTTTGAATGTCACTTAGTGCGTGGTAGACCTGATTTACAGATAGTTCACCCACGATATTTAAACCTATATTTGAACTCTAAATCTGCTCGAAGTTATTTTGTTTCGATGGCAAACACAGTAACTATGACGACGATTGACCAATCAAAATTTAAAGATTTAGCAATTTCCCTACCTCAATATGATGAGCAACACAGAATTATAGAATTTGTTGATAAAAAGATTGATCAAATAGATGTAATGATAATGGCTGCAAATAAAGTTATTAGGCATCTTGGAGAGTATAGAACTTCACTTATCACCGCCGCAGTTACAGGAAAAATAGACGTAAGACAGTTCTCACTTCCAGCAGATCAAAAGGAAGATATTTAATGCCTGCAGAAAATACTTCTCAATTCATTATTTACCAGCTTGAAGGGCAACCGTCACGTATTCAGGTACGCTTATCAGGCAATACGCTTTGGTTAACTCAAGCACAAATTGCGGAGTTGTTTCAAACCACGCCACAAAATATTACCCTGCATATTAAAGCCATTTATGAAGAAGCTGAATTGGAAGTAACGGCAACTTGTAAGGATTACTTACAAGTTCGACGGGAAGGCAAGCGTGAGGTGAAACGCCAGCTAAAGCACTATAATCTTTCGATGATTTTAGCTTTGGGTTATCGCGTTAGATCGACTCAAGCAACCCGTTTTCGTCAATGGGCAACCCGTTTGCTGGATGAGTATCTGGTCAAAGGGTTTGCTATGGATGATGAGCGGCTAAAAGATCCTGATAAAAATTTAGGCACTGATTATTTTGATGAATTGCTGGAGCGAATACGTGATATTCGCAGTAGCGAAAAACGTTTTTATCACAAAATACGCGATATTTATGCCTTGGCAGTTGATTATGACCCTAAGGCTGAAGAAACTCAGCAGTTTTTTAAGATCGTGCAAAATAAACTACATTGGGCCATTAGTCGTTTAACGGCTGCTGAAATTATTGCACAGCGAGCCGATAGCCAAAAAGGTAATATGGGTTTAACCAGTTGGCAGGGTGATAAAGTGCGTAAACGGGATGTTGGTATTGCTAAAAACTATCTGAATCAGGAAGAGCTAACACAGCTTAACCGTTTGGTCGTTATGTATTTGGATTATGCCGAATCTCAAGCCGAACGCCGTCAAGCCTTGTTTATGCGTAACTGGCGTGAAAAGCTGGATGCATTTTTACAGTTTAATGAACGAGAGATATTGCATGAT
>JAJRUF010000128.1 GCA_024277935.1 Gammaproteobacteria bacterium | reverse complement strand
TACTAGGCATGGATACTCTGCAATCTATGATATTTATTCCCGCTAACGGTCACTTATACTTATACACCACCCCTGAAAACACTAAGGATTTGCATCCAATTTACCAAGTATACCATCAAGATATTTTACCAGATGGAATTCGTATAAGACGAAGTAAAGTAAGTTATTTTTGGTGGATTCTAGGGGTTCTAACTATTATGGGGCTTGCCTTATGGTGGATAAAAACCTCAATGAAAAAGCAAATTTAACCTCGCACTCCAACAAAAAATATATAAAAACAGGGGGGGGTGGGTATTATAGTTAAATCTTATCCCAATAAGATTCGGGCATCTCCTGACACATCTTTAAACATCCATTGGCTCCACAAAACTCAACGTCTTGAACACAAATTGCTTTGCCACCCCCGTAATTATCAAGGCTTTTCTCAATGGCTTTGTCTATCCCCATCAAACGCGATCCTCCACCAGCTACAATGATGTTATTGCGTAGTATTTCTTGAAAATCAGGGTCAAAATCAGATACTAACGATTGTACTGCTTTGCTTATGGCATTAGAAAGCTTGAGGCAGCTTTCATGTAATATACCTGTAATATCATAAGAGTCAGGTTTGCCTTCTTTCGTCAAGGTTACAATCGCTGGATCACTATTATCAGAAACATAGCCATATTTTTCTTTAATCCACTGGATGATCTGAGGTGTTAATTGAACATCAGGAAACTTTTCCCATATCGCGTTCATGATCTCATTATCAAGAAAATTCCCCGCTTCTGTTAATGTCCGCTGGTCATCCTCTGTTGGTATAGAACCATACATACGACATAAATCTGTTGTGCCTGCCCCAATGTCAACTATAAGGCATTCATCAAACCGATCAATTCCATAAGCAACAGCAAAAGGCTCGCTAACTATGATAATTTTATCAATAAAGTCTTTTGTAATATCAATAATAGTTTTTTTATCTTGTACGCTTGCAAGAGCAGGAACGCCAATGGCAGCATAAACTTTATCAGTATCTCCAAGTTTTGGGAGAGTACTAGTGATAAGATCCTGAAGAACAAGCTGGGTTGCTTCTTTCGACTTTTTATCAGAACAAATAACGCCTTCAGCCAAGGGCCAAACTAGATCCAAAGCAAGCCGATTTTTCAAGGCTTCTTCTCCTAGTAAATGTTCTTTATTTAGACGTTTCTGAGAAATTACATCTTTAGGGTATCCTACACAGGTTTTTGTGGATACTCGACTACCTGTTGAGGTTACGATAGAAGACTGACTTGTTCCCAAGTCAATTCCGATATGAAAAATTTTTGATGTTGCCATATTTATATCAATTTTTTAAGAAAGTTAAAGAATGCTCTAATCTGAGTTTCCATAGGCTTGTTGTCGTAATTTAACGTTGTCATTAATCAAGTATTCAAACAGTCCCATCTTTTTTTCATCACTCTCTTTTATCGAGTGATCTTCTTGTAATAGTGAAGAGTCAGGAGCCTTTTGCTTCTGATTTGTTTCTATAGAAGCATCAAGTTTATCCATCTGCTCTTTTATCTTTTTAACTTCACTCCTTAATTCAGCTGTGTCATTTTGTAAATGCTTCTGTTTTTGCCAAATACTCCAAATAAGTACTCCACTAACCATAAATAAAGAACCAGGTAACAGAGAAGTGGTTATTAATTTTCCTGTTAGTAGATGTAGTGCAGTATTCTTAATCATAGAAAAACTTGGATAGTAGCGAGGTCTATATTAAGGTTATATTAAATATGGCGAATAGTCTATATATGAAATAAAGAATATAGTGTTGCAAAAATTTAGTACCACCGAAAGAGTGGCTGAATATAAAATATCAACGAAAATTAACGGAGAATAGACAAGAGTGGAATGTGATTAATGACATCTAACAATGAACAGATTAAATCTCTAACTGAAAACAACCCATCTCAGAAGGCTGATAAGCTAATCAAACGCTATGCATTTAGTTCAGGTGTCTTTGGCTATATACCTGTACCTGTTGTCGATGCACTAGGCATTATGACGGTGCAGCGTAAAATGTTATCACATCTAGCCAAGGTATATAATGTTGAATTTTCACGCAGCCTTGCAAAAGATTTATTAACAACCTTATCTGGAGGTTATGCATCGCGAGCAGCGATACCAATGGTCATTAAGTTAATTCCTGGTATTAATATTTTATTCGGTAGCACTGGTATGGCAGTAATTGGAAGCGCCTCAACCTATGCCGTTGGAAAAGTATTCCAAAGTCATTTTGAAAAAGGGGGTACTTTAGATGACTTTGATCCAGATAAAGAAAAAGCTGTATTTGAAGCCGAGTTAAAAAATGGCATTAAATTATCACAAGAAAAAGGCAAGTAAGAGTGGTGAGTTATTTATTGCGTGTTACCCTATTCTTCTCATCATCAAATAACCAGCCTAGAACAAATACAGCAACCGTTGCAGAAAAAATTTGCACAAAAATAAATGGTATTGCATCTAAAGGAGCAATACCAGTGAACGTATTAGTGAGTGTTCGGGCAATAGTTACCGCTGGATTTGCAAAAGAAGTAGATGATGTGAACCAGTATCCCGCTGTAATAAATAACCCAACAGCATAAGCGGTTGCATCTGGTCGTGACTTTATGCATCCTAATATTGTCGTGATTAACCCAAATGTTGCTATAAATTCAGCAACCCATTGGGAGATACCTGTGCGGCTTGTGCTTGAAACTTCTATCAAAGGCAAGTCGAACATAATATGTGCTATCAATACACCAGCAATGCCCCCAGAAACTTGAGCCAAAACATAATATAGAGCGATTGCTTTTGTAATTTCTTTACGGATTAAAAAGACAAGTGTGACAGCAGGATTAAAATGCGCCCCTGATATTGAAGCAAATACTAAAATTAAAACAACGAGAATAGCACCCGTTGCCAGTGTATTTCCCAATAAAGCTAACGCTATATTGCCGTCTGCCAAACGATCAGCCATGATACCAGAGCCGATAACAACTGTTACTAAAAAGAAAGTGCCTAACCATTCAGAGAATAGAAGTCTTGCCATTCTATTGTTTACTTATTTTCTTTGGCTTGCAACGCTTTGCAATAGGACGCATTGCTACTGCAATACCTGCCAGTAAACCAATTTGAGGAAAAATGAATGATTGGATTAAGCCAAGATTAAAAAATATGATAGCTCCCCCAGCGGATATAGCACACGGAGTAACAACTGTTGCCACCACTTTTTTCATGTGACCATTAAACTGTTGCCCCATACCAAACAGATAAGGCAATTGATTAAGGGTTTTACCCATTAACACAATTTGAGCTGCATCAGTCGCAACAGTAGATGCTCCCTTTATTGAAATAGAAACATCTGCTTCTTGTAAGGCAATTGAGTCATTAATTCCATCACCGACATAACAAACAGACCGCCCTTCTGCCTGAAGCTGCTTAATTTTCTCTGCTTTTTGCTCAGGAAGTACCTCAGCAAAATAATGATCAATACCAAGTTCTTCTGCTAACTTTCGAGTAGGGGCATCATGATCACCAGAAATAACGTAGGTGGATTTAATGCCGCATTCATTGATTAACTCGCTAATTAATTCTTTTGTGCCAGGGCGAACTGCTGCGGCCATTTCTATCGCCCCAACTGCTTCAGAGTCTATCGCAACAGCGATCATTGGAGAGCCGTTCTCTTGGCAGTGGGTATGTGCATTACGAGCATCAACAGAAATATTGATCCCCTCTTCCTCAAGAAAACGAATACTACCTACTCGAATCACTTTGCCTTCAATTTTTACTGTAAGACCGTAACCCAACTTATATTCAGCTTTTTCAATCTCAGGTAAATCCAATTTTTCCATTTCAGCATGTTGAAGAATAGCTTTAGCAATTGGGTGGCTTTGCTTTGTCTCTGCTGCTGCTGCATATCGTAATACTTGTTCTTTGCTAGAATCACCAAAAACATGTATTTCTGCAACATAAGGCTGTTCTTCTGTTAATGTACCTGTCTTGTCAAAAACAACGGTATCTACACCTTCCAGTAGCTCAAAAGTGTGACCATCTTTTACAAGAATGCCATTGTGAGAAGCCATATCCAAATAATTCATGACACCAATTGCTGAGGCAAT
>JAJRUF010000127.1 GCA_024277935.1 Gammaproteobacteria bacterium | reverse complement strand
ATCAGTTATTGAGCTACGACGGATTAGAGGATTAGTCCTTGCCTCTGATCAAATTTTTAAACTGCAAGGTTTAGAGCATGAGCGTCGATTATTTGAGGCCGTTATTTCAGCTGAAAGCCCAGTCATCAGACAAAATATTCGCGAAGCCAGGTTTAGGCATCGTTACAATGCAGTTATTCTGTCTATTGCTAGAAATGGTCAAAGAATTAAAGGGAAAATTGGCGATATTCAATTACAGGCAGGCGACACCTTACTATTAGAAGCAGAAAAAGGTTTTTTATTTAAATTTCGTAACAGTCGTGATTTTTTATTAATCAGTAAACTACAAAATTCCAGCACTATTAGGCATAGCCGTGCTCCTTGGGCTTTAACCATTATGTTGCTAATGATCATAATAATGGCAACTGGCATAATAGATATTCTTCAAACCGTACTGCTTGCTGCAATAGCCATGCTTCTCACCGGCTGTTTAAATATTGAAGATGCTCGCCGTAGTATTGACTATCAAGTTTTATTGGTGATTGCCAGTGCATTTGGTTTAGGTACTGCCGTACAAAAAGTCGGATTAGCTGACCTTATTTCGGAACACGCCTTATTACTCGCAGGAGGAGATACCTGGCTGATGTTAGTGTTGATTTATTTGTCTACCGTGTTATTAACTGAAACTATTACCAATAATGCAGCGGCTATTATTATGTTTCCTATTGCTATCAGTGCAGCCAATAGTTTAAGTGTAAGTATTACCCCCTTTGCTGTTGCAGTAATGATTGCAGCATCAGCAAGCTTTATTACGCCTATCGGCTATCAAACCAATCTTATGGTATTGGGTCCTGGCGGCTATCGTTTTATAGATTATATAAAATTAGGCCTCCCACTTAGCTTTATTGTGGCATTTATGGCTTTATGGATAATTCCTATTGTTTGGCCTTTTTAATGATCTTCTTCAAAAATAAAACCGTAAGCATTTGATTTTATTGCTCTCTAATTGATGGCCGAGAGCAGCCTAATTCACTGCTCATAAAAAAATCCCATAAACCTGCTATTATTAAACTTTTTAAATACACCTATAATAATTAATGGATTGGTTTATCAAGCTGCTAACCGGTGATTCGGTAGCACATACTTTATTAGTCATCAGCCTGGTTATTTCTTTTGGCTTAGCGATCGGTGAAATACCTATTTTTAAAATCAAATTAGGTATAGCAGGGGTTTTATTTTCAGGTTTAGCTTTTGGGCACTTTGGCATGTCTATAGATGGGCATATCTTGCATTTTTTGCGTGAATTTGGTCTTATTCTATTCGTTTATGCCATTGGTCTCCAAGTTGGGCCAGGTTTTGTAAACTCTTTCTTGCAAAATGGCATAAAACTTAATCTTCTAGCTGCCAGTATTGTCATATTAGGCGCAGTTATTACCATATTACTCAGCCACTTTGGAGGCATTGAAATTCCTGTTGCTGTTGGCTTATTTTCTGGGGCAACCACCAACACCCCTTCACTAGCCGCTGCACAAGAAATACTCGGTAGTTTGCCTAGAATAGATGATGATACTCTAAAACAACCTGGGCTTGGATATGCGGTCGCCTACCCTTTTGGTATCATCGGTATTATTTTAAGTATGTTGCTGACTAAATTATTTTTCAAAGTAAATATTACATCAGCAGAAACCTCTTTTACAAAATCACAAAAAGATAATGCCAATCAACCTATTTGGGTTGATTTAAAAATTGAAAATACTAATTTAGATGGCTTAACAATTGATGAAATTCATTTTTTTGAATCAATGGACGTTGTTGCCACGCGTATTCTGCATGATGGAGAGGTTAAAGTTGTTAATAATTTAACTCAATTAAAACTGGGAGATAGTATTCGTTTAGTGGGTGAAAAAACCAAACTTGATGAATTAAAAGTGCTGATAGGTCATGAATCTGAATTTAACTTAAAAGACATCTCCTCAAACTTTTTGTTGAGTAAGTGCTTTGTAGTCACCAACAAAGAAGCCATAGGAAAAACAGTGGGAGAGCTACGAACATTTTATGGTGTAACGATCCCTAGAATAAAACGGCCAGATGTTGAGCTAACACCTAACGGTTCAGTACACATACACTTTGGTGATGAGTTACACGTTGTAGGGACAGAGGAGTCATTAAATAAAATTAAATTAGTTCTCGGTAACTCACTAGAAAAACTAAACCACCCTCAAATTGTACCTATTTTTATTGGTATTACCTTAGGTATTGTCTTAGGTAGCTGGCCTTTTTTTATTCCAGGCATTCCTTCAGCTATAAAACTAGGGCTTGCCGATGGCCCACTGATTGTTGCTATTCTTCTTAGTCGAATAGGAAACTGGGGGACAATGACCTGGCACCTGCCAAAAAGTTCAAATATTATTTTAAAAGATATTGGGATCGTACTGTTCTTGGCCTGTGTCGGACTACATTCAGGTGATCAATTTGTTAATACACTGGTTAATGGGGATGGTTTCTACTGGATGGCTTGTGCAATGTTAATTACCTTTTTACCCTTGGTTATTGTGGCATTTGTAGCTAAAGGTATCTATAAAATAAACTACCTATCAGTTTGTGGGTTATTAGCTGGGAGCATGACCGATCCACCTGCCCTGGCGTTTGCTACTGGTTTAAGTAGTTCATCTGCCGTTTCAATTGCTTATGCAACGGTTTACCCTTTAGTGATGATACTTAGAATTATCTCGGCACAGCTTATTATTATATTTTTTATATAACTTCCAAGCTTCTTGACAAACCACAACTTTTCAATTGTAGAGGCTATGCACTTATTATACGAATTCAGATGCTTTAAATTTGATCCACACGCCATTAATGCCATACTCTTTTACACCGAAAAATAACCAGTAACTACCACTTTAACCTTAGGCAACCAGCAATAAATATCCCCCACTTTTTTACCCAATCTGGGTAGGAATTTATTGCTGGTTACCTTAAGGAACGTGCACAAAATAACTTGAGCAACTCGCTAGTACTAAAGCATAAGAATCGCTAAAGCTTTTCTAATCTTTTTGCCCATCTTCTGCGTTACAAAAACAGTTGCGTAGCTTGCTATGCGCCTGTTTTCGCACCTCGACAACTGCTCCTGCGTTGTTCTACTAGCTACACACATCCTTGTGTTAGTTGAATATGAACAAAAACCCTGGCCAATTGCTCAAGTTATTCCATGCGCGTTCCTAAAGCTTCACATTTACACTTTCATAGCATTGACATCGCGGTATAAGCCCTATTCAAAAGGGTGAGTGTACGTTCCTGCTTATATAAGGATTAACAAGCTAAAATATTCCATAGTCTTTTAGGGTTTAATATCCCCCACCCCCCAAAATAAACCGAAAAAAAAAGGGCGAAATCATCAATAATTAGTGTTCCCAAAACCCTAATTCAAAGAAATCGCCCATGCGTCTTATATTATCAGGAATATTATCCCTGAGCCAACACCTTAGCACTTTACTTCAGTCACCTTAACTTTACCGTCCAGCTGTTACGTTCCGCTTTATATTAGGGAGGGAGTTTCGCTCTATATTGACTAAAATGCCCACCCCATTTCAGCCTTCAATATGCCTTAATTTTCTCGTATTTATAACAAAACCTTACTTCATCACATCAATCGCCTCCATCCCAATATCATCAGGCAAATAATTTATTTTATGTATCTTTTGAAGATCAAGTGGGTAAATTATAATCTACTGAACCTATAAGCTACCCTCACCATTTTTTTATGATAACAGAATTATTTCAACAAGCTCTCCATATTAATGCCCCATGGTTCATCAAATCGGTTGATTTTAATGCCGATAAAAAACGGCT
>JAJRUF010000126.1 GCA_024277935.1 Gammaproteobacteria bacterium | reverse complement strand
TCAAAGGGTTTTTCTCAGCTGGTTTTACCAGCACCCCTAGCCTTTGTACAATCCACTAAAATATAGGAAAACGGTTGTAATTGCAAGTAAGGCAAACATAATGGGTGAGATTAAAAGTGAAGTATAGAATAGATAATACCTATAAAGCGGGCTTCAGTCCGCTATATTCGGCGAGAATTGCGGACTGAAGTCCGGTCTACAGTAATATAGTTCATATTTACTTTTAATCACACCCAAGCATAATTACAACAAGCAAATACCCTTTATAAAAAGTTTATCCACCGTACCTCTGTTTCTTAATCTTTCATCTATAAATAGCTTGGTAATATAAATGTAATATAACTGTAACAAATTTGTAATGTTTGACATAATTAGCAACATTATAAATATGCTTGGAACAGTATAATGAATAGCAAAAATATACAAAACCCTTCCCTTTTAAATCAAGACTTGTTTAAAGCTCTCTTCGCATTTACTTTTATCTTAATCGTCGCTTATTTTGTCTCTGCTTTTATAATGCCAGAGTCAGGGAATCATATTTTAATTACAGCCGCTGCTTTTGGTGCCTATATGGCACTCAATATAGGCGCAAACGATGTTGCCAATAATGTCGGTCCAGCTGTTGGCTCTCAAGCTGTTTCCTTATTTGGGGCCATTATTATCGCGGCTGTATTTGAGTCTGCAGGCGCATTAATTGCTGGTGGAGATGTGGTTAGCACCATAAAAAAAGGCATTATTGACCCTGCAACTATCACAGATACAGATACTTTTATTTGGTTAATGATGGCTGCTTTATTAGCAGCTGCAATTTGGCTTAACATTGCAACCGCTTTAAATGCTCCCGTATCAACAACGCACTCAATTGTCGGTGGCGTGTTGGGTGCGGGTATTGCTGCGGGTGGTTTTGGGGTAGCTAACTGGCCTGTGTTTGGTAAAATTGCTGCAAGTTGGGTTATTTCTCCCATCTTTGGCGGTGTTATAGCGGCTTCTTTCCTTTATTTAATTAAAAGAACCATTACTTATAAAGCAGATAAAATAGTAGCAGCCAAACGTGTCGTTCCTTTACTGATTGCATTAATGGTTTGGGCTTTTTCTACTTACCTAATAATGAAAGGCCTAAAACATATATGGAAATTTGATATTTTAACTGCTGGAGGTATTGGACTGGCTATTGCTATTTGCATGTTTTTCATCACCACGCCTTTACTTAAAAAGACGGCAAATAAACTGGAAAATTCAAAAGCCAGTGTTAATACTTTATTTACCCTGCCTTTGATTTTTTCTGCCGCACTCCTCAGTTTTGCTCATGGTGCAAATGATGTTGCTAATGCTATTGGTCCTCTCGCTGCCATTAATGATGCCGTAATACACTCAGGAATTTCAGCCAAAGCAAGTATTCCTTTATGGGTAATGCTAGTGGGTGCATTAGGTATATCCATTGGCCTTGCTTTATATGGGCCAAAACTTATCCGTACCGTAGGAAGTGAAATTACCGAGCTTGACAAAATGCGTGCTTTCTGTGTTGCTATGTCAGCGGCTATCACTGTTATTATTGCTAGCCAGTTAGGGCTTCCTGTTAGCTCAACCCATATCGCTGTTGGTGCCATTTTTGGGGTTGGTTTTTTACGAGAATACTTAAAAAATAGTAATGCCAAAAGAATAAATGCCATTAGAGAGCATCATAATAATGCTGCCCCTGAAAAGGTTGAGCAACTTTTAAAACATTATCAGGAGGCTTCAATCGAAGCTAAAGCTAAAATTTTATCAGAGCTTAAAGCCACAAAAAGCACATCACTCTTAACAAAAAAGGAACGAAAAAGCCTCAATAAAGCTTATAAAAAAGACCTGGTTAAGCGCTCTCATTTATATAAAATTGCAACGGCATGGATAGTTACTGTCCCTTTATCAGGCCTACTTGCTGCATTTTTATTCTTTACTATTCGTGGGTTTATGCTGCCTTAGAAGCGAAAGTTTAATAATACCCAAAAGTATGACACAGGATTTTGGCTTCACAGCCGTACTAGGAACTCAGGCAGCTGAAAATAAGTAGGTCACTCTATTTATTCTAATATTTGGAAGCTTATTAAAACTATAAGGTAACGCACAATAAAAAGACCAGCAAGATGGGTGGGTTATTTATTGCGAGTTGCCTAAGTTGTAGAGCGGACTTTAGTCCGCTCTACAAAACCGACAAAAACTTAATTTATTAATTTAAAATTGTTTAAATAACTTTAAACATTTACTGAAATAAGCTTCCAGTTGCCTCTGCACGTAGGGTAGGTCAGATAAGCGTTACCCGACATAATCCACAACCTGCTGATGTTCATTTACCATCAGCTTTCCTAAGCTAAAATATACTTATCAACTCCAGAGCCAACATAACAGCGTCTTCCCTATACCCATTCTCAGCTGGGTAATAGCCTTTTCGAATACCGATTTCATTAAAACCTCTTTTTTCATAAAGTGATATTGCCGCCTTATTAGATGGTCTCACTTCTAAAAAGATAGTTTCTGCCTTCTTGGTAGCAAGCTTAATCATATACTCTAATAACTTACTTCCTATCCCTTGTTTATGAACATCAGGAGCAACACATATATTCATAATATGAGCTTCTCCAGCCATTATTGAGACAATACTAAACCCAACAATGGTATCCATTTCCTCACAAATCAAGCAACTATAATTACCTGACTTTAGACAATCATTAAAAACACCTTCACTCCAAGGGAATTTATAATTATTTCCTTCAATAAGCAATACTTCAGGTAAATCTTCTTGCCTCATTCCCCGTATTCTCATCAAATCTTTTCTCTCTACTGAATCAGGAAAAACTTTCGCATAGAACTCCTTATCTGCATCATAAACTACAAAATCTTTAACTTTATCTATTAACTTCCATATACTCATTATTATTTTTCTTGATATATTTTTAATGCCAACTGTAAGTCTTGCCAAGCTTTTCGCTTTTCTAACAAGGTTCTTAATAAATAAGCTGGATGGTAAACCACTATTACGGGAATATCATTTAGGGAATGAACAATACCCCTTAGTTCTGATATTGGTTTTTTTGTTTCGAGTATTGCATGAGCAGCAACGCGGCCAACTGCAAGTATTATTTTTGGCTTAACTAAAGCTATTTGTGCTTTTAAATATCCATCACAAGACTTAAGCTCATCAACTTTAGGATCTTTATTATCTGGGGGACTGCACTTTATAATATTAGTTATATAAGCCTCATTTCTTTGTATACCTATTGCTCGAAGCATTTCTGTTAATAAAAAACCTGACTGAGCAACAAAAGGTTTACCCGCAATATCCTCTTCATGATTCGGGGCCTCGCCAACCAACATCCAATCAGCATTTTTATCCCCCTCACCCAAAACAACTTGTTTTCGGGATTCTGATAAAATACATTTTTTGCACTCAACAACTTGCCTTTCTAATTCATTCCAGCCAATATTTGTTGAAACAGAGTTATGAGCTGGCGATTCATCTGAAACATTTTCATCAACCGCTTGCTTGCGTTCTACTTCAATGATTCCCTGCTCTCTGGGAACCCATACATCGACTCCCATTGCTTCAAGGTATTGTAATCGCGTTGAGTTATCCATAAAAAACACCACTGTATAGACACAAAAAAGGTAAGACATACCGCCTTACCTTTTTAACAAATATCTTAAAGTTTATACATCTCCTTTTTGCGGATGTTTGCGTTGTTCCGGTCTCAGCAGCTTACTGACGGCATTAATATAAGCTTTAGCCGAAGCAATAACTATATCTGTATCAGCACCTTGCCCATTAACAATCCGCCCTGCACTTTCTAGCCGCACTGTCACCTCGCCTTGAGCATCAGTACCATTAGTAATACTATTAACAGAATAAAGTTCTAAAGTAGCATTTGACTTAACCAGACTTTCAATCGCTTTTAAACTCGCATCAACAACACCACTTCCTTCAGCACTACCTGTTAATTCTTTATCATGAACTCTAATAGTGACCCTCGAACTCGGCACTTCACCCGTTTCTGAACAAACTTTTAAAGCAATTAACTTGATATGATCTTCAGTTGCATCAGAATTTACTTCAGAAATTAATGCTTGCAAGTCTTCATCAAAAATCTCATGCTTTTTATCTGCTAATTGTTTGAAGCGATAAAAAGCATCATTAAGCTCTTCTTCACCACTAAACTCATAACCTAACTCGGTCATTCTGCTCTTAAAAGCATTTCGTCCAGAATGCTTACCCATGACCATACGGTTTGCAGACCAACCAACATCTTCTGCTTTCATGATTTCGTATGTTTCAGGGTTTTTTAATACGCCGTCCTGATGAATACCTGATTCATGAGCAAATGCATTTGCCCCCACAATCGCCTTATTAGGCTGAACAGGGAAGCCTGTAATGGATGAGACCAGTTTTGAACAGGTTAAAATTTCTCGTGTATCTAGGCCTGTCTCACAAGGAAAATCATCATGTCGAGTACGCAAAGCCATCACCACTTCTTCTAATGATGCATTACCCGCACGCTCACCCAAGCCATTAATAGTACATTCTACCTGTCTTGCTCCTTGCATAACAGCCGATAAAGAGTTAGCCACAGCCAAACCTAAATCATTATGGCAATGTACAGAAAAAATAGCTTTATCAGAATTAGGAATTCGCCCAATTAAATTAGCAATGGTTGCTCCAAACTGATGAGGCAAACTATAACCAACAGTGTCCGGAATATTTAAAGTTGTTGCACCTGCATCAATAACTGCTTCTAAAATACGGCATAAAAAGTCTTCCTCAGACCTTCCTGCATCTTCTGGTGAAAATTCCACATTATCCGTATATTGACGAGCACGTTTAACCGCTCTGACGGCATATTCAATAACTTCTTCAGGCTCCATTTTCAATTTTACTTGCATATGAATAGGAGAGGTTGCAATAAACGTATGTATACGTGAATTATTTGCACCTTTAAGTGCTTCACCGGCTCTATCAATATCTTTATCAAGTGCACGAGCAAGTCCACAGACAGTACTCTCTTTTACCACATTAGCAACAGCCTGAACAGCTTCAAAGTCACCAACACTTGCTGCAGGAAAGCCGGCTTCAATAACATCGACTTTCATCCGTTCGAGTGCTTTTGCAATTCGAACTTTCTCATCGCGCGTCATTGATGCGCCAGGGCTTTGCTCACCATCACGCAAAGTTGTATCAAATATAATTAGCTTGTCTTTCATGAGAACTCCATTCATGAAATATTCTCAACGTAAACGTTGATTAAAAAAAGGGGGAGATTATTTTGTTTGAATAGAAAAATTATATGCCACTAGGGCAAAAATCTTAGTAATAAAGGTAATGCAATAAAAGAAGTAACACATACTGAACCCTCACCAAGAATAGGTGATTGATAGTCCTGTATATTATTAACCTGAATATTCATAGCAAATTACTATACGGCAATGTTATGTCCGACTCAAGAAGAGTTTATGTTTTTCTATCTTTTCGCTTTTTTCTCAGCATTAATAAAGTAATAACAGGGCCCGATATTGCATAACCCAAGGCAATCACAAATAACATAATTTCTGCCTGAGCCATAACAAATCCAATACCTAGCATAACAACAATAGCCACTACAAAAGGCACTCTACCCTTTAAATCTATTTCTTTAAAACTAGAATAACGGAAATTACTGACCATTAATAAGCCTGTGCATATAGTAAGCACTAAAATACCATATTTTATGCTCTCAACATCATAGCCTAACTCAACACTTATCCACAAAGCACCCGCTAAAATTGCAGCAGCGGCAGGACTTGGTAAACCTTGAAAATAACGCCTATCTGCAATTTCAACTTGTGTGTTAAATCGAGCCAGCCTAAGTGCTCCTCCTGCAGTATGAACAAAAGCAGCAAATAAGCCTAATTTACCTAAACTTCCAAACGCCCATATATACATTACAACACCAGGTGCTACACCAAAAGAGACCATATCCGACAAACTATCATACTGCACCCCAAATTCACTTTGGGTATTGGTCATTCGTGCAACACGACCGTCCAAACCGTCCAGAATCATCGCTACAAACATAGAAATAGCCGATGTTTCAAACCGCCCATCAAGAGCAGATGTGATGGCATAAAAACCAGCAAACATAGCTCCAGTAGTAAATAAATTAGGTAATAAATAAATACCGCGCTGGCGAATTGAACGTTTTTTTTCAGTCATATTTAGATAATAAATATAGTGTAATAGTGTAGAAGCAGGTTGAAACCAGTCTACTCCTAGTGACTTGTTTCTACTTTAGAGCCTTTAGCTTGGCCCAATTCAGCCAGTGTGTCAGTAAACCAAGGTGTATCAATATCAAAAGGCTTTCCGCCTTTAATCCTTGGAAACTCAATAGCACGTAGAACAAAGTTTTGATCATCGTCATGACCAATTAAACCTGCTTCACCACGTAGTGCACACTCAACAGCCAGGTCAGCACATGATTTAATTAAGCGAATATCTTCTGCATTTGCAGCCGATGCTCGTGCAAAATACCCTGATTTTTGAATTAAGGTTTTTTCTGCACCAATCATTTCAGCAAATTGTTCACCAAACCATTTACCAGGATTAACAGCATCTAATTTAACATGTCCAAACGCATCTCTAGGAACATCTTGTCCTTTCGCTTGCATTTCTGCAACAATCGTTTCAACGCCTGCACCTTCAGATACAAAGATATTAACACAATCCACTTCATCCATAATTTTACGCAAGCGTTTTGCTTCAGCAGCAATATCAAATCCCATTTCAGGAATAAAAACACCATGCACTTCATAGCTCTCGCGACTTAGACCTAACTCTGGCAACCATTCACAATTATCAAGAATTTTACGATATTCAGCAACTGTTGCTGCTGTTAACCAGCCGCAACTACGTCCCATCACCTCATGCACAATTAGCATACGTGGGTTAGAATTATTTTCTGCTACTACATTTTTAAAATAGTGAGCACCTTGCTCTGCCGCTGTCCAAGCCCCCAATGATTGTTTAATAGGAAACACATCATTATCAACTGTTTTAGGTAAGCCAATAACGGTTAAACCATAATCATTTTCAGCTAAAAAAGCAGCTAAATCTGCTGCAGCGGTATTTGTATCATCTCCACCAATGGTGTGAAGAACATCAACTCCATCTTTAATTAACTGCTCAGCAGCAACTTTTTGAGGGTCTTCACCCTCTTGAACTAATCCACGTTTTATACAATCAGCAACATTAGTTAATTTAACTCGACTATTACCAATAACTGATCCACCAAATTTTTGTAGTAAGCCTGCTTTTGCACGTATATTATCATCTACTACATAAGAATCGCCTAGCAATAAACCCTTATAGCCGCCGTGATAACAAATAATTTCTATTGAAGGGTCAATTTCGTTATAGCGTTCGATAAGGCTACCAATCGCTGAGTTTAAACAGGGGGCTAATCCACCTGCCGTTAGAAGTGCTACTTTTTTTGGCTTACTCATAAGAATATAAATGATTTTTTATTAAAAGATACATGTAAGTTGGATAAGCGATAGCGTAATCCGACATACGTTATTTGGCTAAATATACCATTTTGCACAGTTTGTTAAAACAAAAAAAGCCCACCATAGGATGAGCTTTTTTAACAAACCAATTTAAAACTTAGTTTTTAGCTTTATCAACAATTTGATTTGCTTTGATCCATGGCATCATTCCACGCAGCTTTTCACCCACAACTTCAATGGGATGCTCTGCATTTAAACGACGTTTAGCTGTCATTTCCGGATAGTTAGTCATCCCTTCAAGGATGAATTTTTTAGCATATTCACCATTTTGAATGTTTGCCAATGCTTCTTGCATTGCAAAACGACTTTCTTCATTAATTACTTTAGGGCCAGTAACATACTCACCATATTCTGCATTGTTAGAGATTGAGTAATTCATGTTTGCAATACCCCCTTCAAACATTAAATCTACAATCAATTTCAATTCATGCAGACACTCAAAGTAGGCCATTTCAGGCTCGTAACCCGATTCTACTAATGTTTCGAAGCCCATTTTAACAAGCTCAACAGCTCCACCACATAAAACAGCTTGCTCACCAAATAAGTCAGTTTCTGTTTCATCACGGAAAGTTGTTTCAATAATACCTGAACGACCACCACCAATTGCAGATGCATACGCTAAACAGATTGATTTTGCTGTCCCTGATGGGTCTTGCTGGATAGCAATTAAATCAGGAACACCGCCACCACGAACAAACTCTGAACGCACTGTGTGACCGGGTGCTTTAGGCGCAATCATAATCACATCTAAATCAGCACGAGGTGTAACTTGGTTATAAAGAATCGCGAAACCGTGTGCAAAAGCCAGAGCAGCACCTTGTTTAATGTTTGGTTCAATTTCTTCTTTATATAACTGAGATTGAAATTCATCAGGTGTTAATAACATAACAACATCAGCACCAGAAACAGCATCAACTACATTCTTAACGGTTAGTCCACACGCTTCAGCTTTGGCGATTGAAGAAGATCCAGCACGTAAACCAACGACAACGTCAACGCCAGAGTCTTTTAAGTTGTTAGCATGAGCATGGCCTTGAGAACCATAACCAATAATCGCTACTTTCTTGCCTTTAATGATCGAAAGATCTGCGTCTTTATCGTAATAAACTTGCATGAATTTTCCTGTTTTTCTTTTTAAATAAACTGTAATTAGTGATTATAGCTTTTTTCTTAGGTGCTAAAAAGGTATTTTTAATACTTAAGTGTCGCGCTTCTCTCGAAAAACTTTGACAGACAATAAAAAACTTATCCACTCTATTTAGTCAAATTAATTTTTAAGCACTTAAATTACCGACATTCAACTTGTATAGCCCCCCCCCTTAAGTATTTTTGTTTATTAAGGCTTAAACAGAGCAACCTGTGCTCGTCCTAATTTTTTTGCAGAATACATAGCAGCATCAGCATCCCTTATTAATGCCTCAATATTTTGATCTTTAGGTTTGATGATTCGCAAACCAATACTTGCACCGACGGAGAGTTGAGCGCTATTGAATTCGATAGGGTGAGAAATTCTAGCACGTAATTTCTCTGCAAGGATAAAAGCAACTTCTTTTGCTTTACCCTCATCACTACTAATTTGATTAATTAAAACAATAAATTCGTCACCACCAAGTCTTGCTGCTATATCAACTCACCTCAAGACACTCTTTAAGCATTTAGCAACATCTTTAAGGATGATATCACCAGCTTCATGACCATGATTATCATTGATTGGCTTAAAGCCAGCTAGATCAATGAGTAGCAAAGCACCATATGTTTTTTCTCTAGCGCAACGGCTGATTGTTTTATCAAGATGCTCTTCTAGTAAACGCCGGTTTGCTAAACCAGTCAGTGGATCATGTAAAGCAAGGTGCCTTATGGCTTCCTCGGCTTTATCTCGGTCTTTAATGAAGGGTAAAACAATCCATAAGTAAAGAAATGGAGTAGAAAATACTGACAGCAACCCAGCATCTAAAAAGGCCTCTGAAATTGGATCTAACTGCAATTGAAGAGTTGAAAACAATATCATCACTGCAAATTCAACTAAGGATATTACAATAATGACACGTATAACAATTGTTATAACTGTCAAGTGGTGACTGTTTTGATAAGGTGACACATAACATAACCATTTTTTATTAGGAGTAAACTCACACCAACCCATAGTCTTTTCAAATCACAATGCAGTTATTTGAAAAATAAAAGAAAGAGGTAAAAAGATCTTTTTACCTCTTAACTTGAGATTTTTGACCTACTATTTATAAATGCAAGCCTTTCTCTCCTCGAGAGATTCCCATTGGACCAGAACGCACTATTTCAATAACTGCATCTTCATCCAAAGCCAAAATAAAAGCATCTAGCTTATCAGAAGGCCCCGTCATTTCAATCACATAACTTGTTGCTGTTACATCAATAATTTTACCGCGAAAAATCTCAGATAGCCGTTTCATTTCATTTCGCAAACCTTCAGTCGCTTTAACCTTAACCAGCATCAATTCTCGTTCAACATGCACGGCTTCAGCCAAATCAATTAATTTTACAACATCAATCAGTTTATTTAATTGCTTGGTAATTTGCTCAATAACTTCATCACTACCCCGAGTAACAACCGTCATCCTAGATAGGGTTAAATCTTCTGTAGGTGCAACCGTTAAAGATTCAATATTATAGCCTCGTGCAGAAAATAATCCTGCAACCCGTGATAAAGCACCCGCTTCATTCTCTATAAGAATAGAAATAATATGTCTCATTACGCCAGCTCCCTGTTAATTGGGGTGCCAGG
Organism: Gammaproteobacteria bacterium; assembly: GCA_024277935.1. Lineage (GTDB taxonomy): Bacteria > Pseudomonadota > Gammaproteobacteria > Methylococcales > Methylomonadaceae > QPIN01. The sequence goes on along the minus strand of JAJRUF010000126.1, from coordinate 5,901 downwards.
GGCAACTCTTAACTTCATTTCATTATGCGCTTTTCCTGCCTCAATCATTGGATATACGTTTTCTGTACGATCCGTCATAATATCCATAAAGACCAAGCGATCTTTCATTGCAAAAGCCTCTTCCAAAGCCGGTCTGACATCTTCGGGCTTATCAATACGCATTCCTACGTGTCCATAAGCCTCTGCCAACTTAACAAAATCAGGAATAGTTTCCATATACGATTGAGAATACCGACTTTCGTAACTAAACTCTTGCCATTGCCTTACCATACCCATATATTGATTATTCAAATTAATGACTTTTACAGGGGTACGGTATTGCGTTGCTGTGGCTAATTCTTGTATACACATTTGAATGCTTGCTTCACCTGTCACACAGGCTACATCAGCCCCGGGGTGCGCCAACTTAACACCAATAGCTGCCGGTAAACCGAATCCCATTGTGCCTAAACCACCCGAGTTAATCCAGCGGCGTGGCTTATCAAAATGATAATACTGTGCTGCAAACATTTGATGCTGACCCACATCAGAAGTTACAAAAGCATCCCCTTTAGTCACCTCATAAAGTTGCTCAATAACGTATTGTGGTTTAATTAATTTAGAGTCTCGATCATATTCTAAGCAATTAACACCGCGCCATTTATTTATTTGATTCCACCATGACTCTAAAGCCGTTTGATCACCTTTAGTATCACTCGCTTTTAACAAATCGATCATTTCTTTTAATACTGTGGTGACCTCACCAACAATAGGTATATCAACTTTAACGGTTTTAGAAATAGAAGATGGATCAATATCGATATGTATTATTTTTGCATAAGGACAAAACTTTGCCAAAACGCCGGTTACTCGATCATCGAAACGGGCACCAATAGCGATAATCACATCACTTTCATGCATTCCCATATTGGCTTCATAAGTTCCATGCATCCCCAACATTCCAACAAATTGTTTGTCAGTTGCTGGAAACCCCCCCAGACCCATTAAAGTATTCGTGACAGGGTAATTTAATAACCGTGAAAATGCGGTTAACTCCTCGCTTCCATTACCCAGAATGACTCCACCACCCGCATAAATCATAGGTCGTTTAGCTTTTAACAATAAATCTACCGCTTTTTTAATTTGCCCCGAATGCCCTTTAACCACAGGGTTATAAGAACGCATGGTAATTTCTTTAGGATATATATAAGGTATCTTTATTGCTGGATCAGTAATATCCTTAGGAATATCAACAACTACCGGCCCTGGTCGCCCCGTTGTTGCAACATGAAATGCTTTTTTCATGGTTACCGCAAGGTCAGCAAGATTTTTAACTAGTAAATTGTGCTTTACACAAGGCCGAGTAATACCCACCATATCAACTTCTTGAAAAGCATCACTTCCTATAACAGGCGTGCCTACCTGACCAGAAATAATAACCATAGGGATAGAGTCTAAATGAGCTGTAGCAATACCTGTCACGGCATTAGTGGCACCAGGCCCTGATGTAACTAAAACAACACCTGGCTTTCCTGTAGACCGAGCATACGCATCAGCCGAATGCACAGCCGCTTGCTCATGCCTTACTAAAATATGTTTAACTTCTTGTTGATGAAAAATTGCATCATAGAGGTGCAACACAGCACCACCAGGATAACCAAAAAGAAATTCAACACCTTCGTCTTTAAGACTCTGGACAACTATCTCTCCGCCACTGAGCTCCACACTAACACCTCAAAAAAATACAAATCAAAAACAAAACCAGAGACACCAAGTTTTAGGTCAGTTTTGCTAGTAAACGGATTATTTTACTTGGTTCTTCGATAAATTTATACCTTTAGCCTGTTTTACTCAATAAATTTTATAGCACTGGGGTGTCGAACAAACATACTGTAATGTTTCTTACGCTTACTTATCCAGCCTCGCACTTCTACCTTTTTCCCGATATAACTTTTTAATTTTGGAAACAACTTAAGTGCTTTATTTTTTATTTGTAGAGAAAAGCTATCAGAAAAAATAAGATAACTATTTTTACGAGCCTGGTGAATATCCTTTATTTTTCCAACGACCCTTTGCCAACCTTTAAAATCACCTCGGACTATATCTTTGACTTGTTTAGTTTTATATTCTTGATACTGCCAAATGCCTAATTGAGACAGTTCGGCTTTATGCTCGGCTTTAATTAATACATCGACATATTTTAAATTAGGCGGATAAATATTAACACTTGCCAAACCCTGCGCTACCAATTGAAGATTAATATGTTGCTTACCCTCAGTAAAAATATGTGCGAGTGTCCGTCCATACTTATCCTTTTTTTCCACATCCTTTTCCAGCCTAACCTTAGTATTTTTCAATTTAGCTTGCAACCATTTTTTAGCAACTTCTCCACCTGCTTGGGCTGACTTATTTCGCCCTTCCACCTCGGGTGTATTGATTCCTAAAAAACGCACTTTAATACCATTTGACAATAAAATAGTATCACCATCATAAACTTTTTTAACCCTGTAATAACTATAAGCAGCATCCAGTTGAAATTTCTTTGCCCCTTGGTGGAACTTATCGGAAAAGTGATATTCTCCCCGGTCATCAATCCATTGGAAAACTTCGGCCTGTGCCACAAAGGAAAAGCATAATAAAAATAAAAACATAAATACATTGTCTTTTATTAAAAACACCTATAATCATAGTCTCTTCTGATAAAAATATAATCTTTTGGTATGTTAACTATTATTCAACGTGTAACCCAAGCTCAAGTTACTGTAAACAACATCACTGTTGGCTCAATAAACCAGGGCATTATGACCTTAGTTGCGATAGAAAAAGACGATACAGAAAAACAGGCCGAGCGATTGCTTGAACGCATCCTTAACTATCGAATTTTTGCCGATGAAGACGACAAAATGAACTTAAGTTTACGAGATATAAATGGTGGACTCCTTATTATTCCTCAATTTACCTTAGCGGCAAACACCCAAAGTGGTAATCGCCCTAGTTTTTCTACTGCAGCCTCACCTGAAAAAGGGTTAGCCTTGTTTAACTATTTTTCTGAACTAGCTTCACAAACTTACCCAAGGACTGAATTCGGTCAATTTGGTGCTGATATGCAAGTATCTTTAACTAATGATGGCCCTGTTACGTTTACCTTAAGAGCATCGGTATAAATTCAATTTTATTTTTATGGGATTTTCAGCCATAGATAACACCCTCTCATTTGTGATATAACGTCTATTTTTTGGAAAATTTCCATGCCTAAAGTTTGGTTTGTTGGTGCAGGTCCTGGTGACCCTGAATTACTAACATTAAAAGCACAACGCCTTATTCGTGAAGCGGATGCTATTTTATATGCGGGCTCTTTAGTCTCTGAAACGGTAATGACTTGGGCGAGTGAGTCCTGTGATATTCAAGATTCTAAAGGTATGACTCTGGAACAAATTTGTGATTGGCTGATTGATAAAGCCAAAGCTAATGCCCATGTTTTACGCTTACAAACAGGTGATCCAGGCTTATACGGTGCTTTAATTGAAATGATTCAACCTTTAGATAAAGCGGGGGTTGATATTGCTGTTGTTCCTGGCGTTACTTCTGCAATGGCATCTGCGGCGGCGGCGGCTGAAACACTTACTTTACCTGAAGTCACTCAAACGGTTATTTTTTCTCGTGTTGAAGGCCGCACACCTATGCCTGAAGGAGAAACTTTAGATGAGCTTGCGGCCCACCACTGTACTTTATGCTTATATTTATCGATTACCTTGCTTAAAAAAATTCAAACTTCATTGATCGCAGCAGGTTGGTCTGCTCAATCAGCAATATTAGTTGTCTATAAGGCTAGCTGGCCAGGTGAAGAACAAATTATTCGCGGCACTATCGAAAATATTAGAGAAAAATGTAAACAAGCGGGTATTAACAGCCAAGCAATGATTATTGCCAGCCCAACTATTGGCTCAAGAGACTGGCCTGAATTAAAAAAATCCAAACTTTATGATGCCGGTTTTACCCATCGTTTTCGTAAAGCAGAGAAGAATTAATATACTATTTACAACCTGCAATACGTTAAGAGTCAGATAACTAATGCAGGGCGGACTTCTGTCCGCTAAATTTACTTGAGCATTGCGGACTAAAGTCTGCTCTACAAAAAATACTGGAATAAATGTGAAAGAAACAATTTTATTAGTCGGTCATGGTTCTCGTGACCCAAACGGAAACACTGAAATAGAACGATTTTCAAACCAATGGCGAGCACAGCACCCAGAGTGGAATATTGAAGTTTGCTATATTGAGTTTGCAGATGTTTTATTAGATGAGGGTTTTGATAATGCGGCTAAAAGTGCCTCAAGAGTTCTAATTATTCCTTTAATTTTAAATGCCGCAGGCCATGTAAAAATGGAAATTCCTGAACATTTAGAAAAAGCCAGGCAACGTCACCCAGATGTTGAATTTATCTATGGTAAAAATTTAGGTATCAGCACAGCTTTATTAACCGCTGTTAAACGCCAATTAACACAAGTGATGAACTCATTGGCCATGCCTGATCCAAAAAACACCGGCATTATTATTTTAGGTCGAGGGTCTTCAGATATAGTTGCCAATGGCGAAGTAGCAAAATTAGCACGTTGGGTCTTTGAAGAAAGAGAACATGAATTAGTGGATATTGCTTTTACAGGCATCACCTACCCTCGCCTTGAGACAGTCGTACAAAGACAGGTAAAGCTAGGGATGATGCAAATTGCTATCTTGCCCTACTATTTATTTACAGGCACCTTAATTACTCGTATTGCTGAACAATATAAACTGTTGCAAACTCAATACCCTCAAGTTCGTTTTGGCTTAGGGCATTACCTTGGGTTTGAGCCTGAAATATTTAGCCTACTTGATAAAAACGTAAAAGCCTTGCAACAAGCGGATAATAAGCCAATGATGGAATGTGATGGTTGTAGTTATAGAGCTTTTGCTCAAGAACACGGGCATGGTCATCATCATTAAGGTAGGTAATGGATTTCAGTGCTTGATGGGCACGGGATGGAAAAAGTGGACGCTACCCTTTAACTTTTCATTTTCTCTATCAGGCTATCTATATAGATTTTAAGAGTAATACTTTTTTCTTAATATTGCTACGATACCCTTTTTTTATTTAGTACAACGCCTTGACGCTAACAGATATTCGATGAACTCTGAAAACGCACTTAATTTTGATAAAAGATGTCCTATAAAAACTAATTGTGCTGCCAGCGGTCAAGTGGACCAAATTGGGTACGCCCAGCATGGCCGTGAACTAATGAGGTGAAAATCCTCTGTAGGAGAACCTACATCACCTAACGTTTCAGGTGATTATAACTACTAGCCGACGGCACAAACAACTTCGCGAGGGGTTGAGAGAAGGAAGCCCGAGTGCAAAACGACGAGCTTATGAACAAGAATGTCATAGAAGGCAGTGTCGTGACAGTTTACTTATCTTTCTGGGGAGATCTGTTTAACAAGCAATGTCATTTTATTGTATGAATGAGTCAGTGGGCAACTGATTGAAATGTCCAGGAATCCCGATGGCTATCCATCGGCGAACTAGCGAATACGATAGCAACGCAATAAAGGCGCATAGCGTCTACAGAGGCAACTTTGTTGATGATTAAACAGAAGTCAGCAGACGGCTACGACTGCATGGATGCAGGAGGTAGAGTAACGCAGGAGCAGTTACCGAGTAGCCAAACGCCCATCGTAATGGTTGGGACACGGTGAAGGCCTGAACATTAGATGAGGAGCAGCTCGCTCTACCTTTGGCTTAACGTCAGGCGGTAGATGAGTTGGTAGCGAGCCTCAAACATTAACCCTTTATTTACTTTAATCATGTTATTTGAACAAGTACTATCCTCCGACAACCTACGTGACGCATGGAAACGTGTGAAGCAAAATAAAGGAGCGGCAGGT
>JAJRUF010000125.1 GCA_024277935.1 Gammaproteobacteria bacterium | reverse complement strand
CAAAGACAATTAGCTGAAACAGTGTTTGAAGTATCTGGCGAAGCGATGGCAATTATTGATAGCACAGGCAAATTTGAAAAGATAAACTCCGCTATGCAACATTTAACTGAATATTCAGCATTAGAGTTACATAAGCATTCAGTTACAGAGTTATTCGATTCACACACCAATCCATGCTCAATTAATGAAATCTTAAATATTGTTAGCATAGAAGGTCAGTGGAAAGGTGAGTTATGGATCCATCAAAAAAACCAATCTCTTATTCCAACTCAACTTAGCCTAAATTCCATTAAACGCTCCAATGGAGAAATTAGTCATATTGTCGCCATACTCACAGATATTTCTAAATTTAAAGCCCAGGAACAAGTTCTAAAATATAGAGCAAATCATGACCCATTAACCGGCCTGGCCAATCGAAACGAGTTTTTTGTACGGCTCAATGACTCGCTTGCAGCAGCTAAAAGACACCAATACAAAGTGGCTCTTTTCTACCTTGATTTAGATGGCTTTAAGCCAATCAATGACACCTTAGGTCACGGTAAAGGCGATGAAATTCTACAACAAGTCGCTATTAAATTAAAAAGCCATATCCGTGAAGTAGATACAGTTGCACGTATAGGTGGAGATGAATTTGCTATCATTCTTAATGGTACCTCTGAAAAACAGATTAGCTCAACAGCAAAAAGAATTATTCAATCAATCAGTATACATGTTGAAAATTCATTATACTTATCAGTTAGCATTGGGATTGCGTTATTTCCCAAAGATGCTACCAACCCATCAAAATTATTGCAATATGCCGATGAAGCAATGTATAAAGCAAAGCAACAAGGAAAACAATCCTATTGCTGGCACTGCTCAGAATAATAATAACTAAGAAAGCCAAATATATGCTGAATATAGAAAAAATCAAGGAATTATCAGACCTCACCGTCCTATATGTTGAAGACGACACAGAAACCAGGGAAGAACTGGTTTCTGTGCTACAAAATTGGTTTAAACATTTTTATGCCGCTCAAGATGGGCAAGAAGGACTGGAACTATATCACCAACATCACCCTGATATTGTTATTTCAGATATTCAAATGCCAAAAATGAATGGGCTTTCTATGTCGGCAGATATCAAGCATTCAAACCCCCATCAGGAAATAGTTATTTTAAGTGCCTATAATGATGTGGAATACCTGTTTAGAGCCTTGGAACTGGGGATTAAACACTATATTACTAAGCCTATAAGTATTGAACGTTTATTAGATAAATTGCTTGAAATAAAGCAACAAATGATCTTACAAGCTACTGTTAAATATAAAAGTAGATTATTAGAACAATACAAACTATTAGTAGATGAAAAAGCCATAGTTGCCAAAATTGACTTAGACGGTAAAATCAGTTATACCAACTCACAATTCAGTCTTATATCTGGATACAGCGAAGAAGAGTTAATTGGACAACACTACACCTTTACATGCCCTACTGATGGACAAGAAACCACCCTGCAAGAATTAAAAAACAGTCTGTTAACCAATAAAAAATGGCAGGGGATTTTAAAGAAAACCAGTAAATCGGGGACTCAGTTTATTGTAGATACCACAGTCGTTGCCATTATTGATAGTCATAATCAACTAGAAGAATATGTGGCTTTAATGGTTGATATGACAGAAGTCTATGAAAGATTTCAACGGCTTTCATTAAATTTACAGCAAGATTTAAAATCGCAACAACATTATCTTAAGCAGTATGAACGTGCTATCGAGCTTGGTACATCACTCTGTATTTTAGATACCGACGGTAAGATAGTCAGTACAAACCAAAACTTTAGCTCTACCTTAAATTGTAAAACTGAAGATTTGATTGGGCTATCTTTTAGTTCCCTGGTACAGGATTGTAAGGATTTCAAAGAGCGTATTTTAGGTACAGTTCAAAAGCAGGGATTTAGTTCCAGAGTGATACGTATAGCCGCAAAACCTGGATGCGAGCGCACCTTAAGCACGGTGATTGTTGGTATTCATAACGAAGCTGGCGGTTTACACTCTATGATGAGTTTAAGCCAGGATATTAGCGACTCAATTAAACTCAATAATGATATTATTGAAACCCAAAAAGAGTTAATTTATGTAATGGGCGAGGTCGTTGAAAACCGTAGTGAAGAAACCGGCTTACATATAAAGCGCGTAGCACAAATTTCTGGGCTGTTAGCTGAAAAATACGGCCTTAGTTATGATCATGCACAAATGATTAAGGTGGCTTCCCCCATGCATGACATCGGTAAAATAGGAATTCCTGATGGAATTCTACATAAACCCGGAAAACTATCTAAAGATGAATTCAGGAAGATGCAATCCCATACCGACTTAGGTTATTCCATGCTTAATAAAATGGACAGACCTCTGATCAAAATGGCTGCCACCATTGCTCATGAGCACCATGAATATTACAACGGTAAAGGCTACCCTCTCGGCCTAAAAGGTAATCAAATTGCTATTGAAGCAAGAATCGTAGGTCTTGTTGATGTATTTGATGCCTTAGGCAGTGAACGTAGCTATAAACAAGCCTGGACAGATGAGCAAATTATTGAATATTTAACCTCCAGAAAAGGCACGCAATTCGACCCTGAGTTAGTTGACTTATTTTTACAGAATATTGAACAAATCATCACTATTCGTAACCAATTACTAGATAACAGTCCATCATGTTTAAACTGATTATTACCCTTCTTACTCTTACATTAAGCCCTTTAAGCTTTGCAAAAATTAATAAAGTTGCTATTTACACCTTAGATGATTGTATTGCTATTGCACTAAAACAGCATCAATCATTGAAAGTTTCTGATGCACAAGTGGAAATGGCAGAAACTCTATATCAACAAGCAATGTCAGCTTATTACCCCAGGCTTTCTATTCAGGCAGGGGCAGATAGGGCTGATGAGGATAGAACTTTTTCTTTTAAAGGAAGCTTTCAATTACCTGCTGGGTTAGGAGGAGCTTCAATTCCTGTTGATACAAAAACAAAATTATATGATCGAGATTTAGCTAGAGCCTCAATTAACCTAAGTTTCCCTGTTTTTACTGGCCTCAAACGTCCCGCCGTTATTGGGCAGGCAAAAAAAGGTATACAAATTGCCAAGCAGAGCTTGCGTAAAACTAACTTAGAGGTTATACGCGATGTAAAAAAATATTTTTATGCTGCACAATTTGCCATAGGAATGGAAAAACTGGCTAGTGATACTTTAGAGCGCTTTAAAGTATTAGAAAATTTAACCGAACGACTGTATCAAAACGGCTCTTTAAAAGTTAAAAAAACCGATTACCTGCGCACTAAAACCACCACAGCGCTCACCCGTTCGATGTTAAATGAAGCCGTATATGCTCGTGAGTTAGCTCACGAAGCACTGGGTAATGCTATGGGACAAGCCTGGGATGCTCATTATCAGCTGGCAGAGGCAGAACAAATTGCTATGATTACCCCTGAGTTACAAGAATTAATTGACTCAGCTCAAAACTTTAACCCCGATGTGCAACAATTACGTTTGGCTGTACAAGTTGCTGATGATAAAATCACAGAAGCACGCAGTGGCTATTACCCAATGATAGGTATAAAAGCCAGTGCGCATAAACTATGGAATGGTTACGATCAAGGTCTTATTAATGACGATAACAAAGACGGCTGGGATATTGGTGTTGGTATGGAATGGGATATATTTAGTGGCTTTGAAACCGCTGGAAAAGTTAGCCATGCTAAAGCCGAACAACGTAAATTTAAAAGTCAGAAAATCTTATTAGATGAAGCGATGGCCTTACAAGTGAAACAACAGTTTTTACGCATTCGCAGTTCAGGTAAGCAAATTAAAAATACCGAATCTGCATTTGGTTTTGCAAAAGAAAATCGAAAACTCAATGTCCGCGCCTATCAGCAGGAAATGGTAGAAACCAAAGATGTTATTGAGTCGCAACTGGTAGAAAGTTATACCAAAGGTGCTTATTTACGTTCCCGTTATAACTTAGAACTTGGCATCACTTCATTAGAGTATTTAATTGGACAGACTATTGACCAAACCTCATTCTAAAACCAGCATAACGGCATGTTCTACATAAATAAGAGAGCATAAAAGATTAGTATTTTCGGTGGTGGGTTAAAGTTGTAGTTTTACCAACAGATTCGACCCATACCATATTTTCACCACAGAGATCACGGAAAACACAGAATTTTTTGACCGTTAAGCCTTCGTGTTCTCAGTGCTTTTTTTAATTTTTTTCTTACTTTTTGTTAAACTAATTTCATTCAACTATTTATAACAGATATAGCGTGTGATAAACTTTCTAACTCAAGCATTATTCAACTATTATTTACCTCCCTCCCACCTCTACCTTTGAACATTTATTCTCAAGCTCATTTTTTAATAGGTAATTATTACTTCAAGCCACTGATTTTGGCCTTTAGCCTTATTTTAATGAGCTTTCCCAGCCATAGTTTTGCCAACAATGAAATCAAGAAAAGTCAATCTTTACGCACTGGCTTTCTGCTTAATTCATTTCCAGATATAGAACGAGCTGACTTGGAAGTCGCCTTAAAATATTGGACTGAAGAACTAGGTCGACAAGTTAATATACCTGCAACAATAAAAATTTATCAAAGTCTAAAACAAATGCAATTAGACTTTGAACACGATAAAATAAATTTTATTATTTTGCCGCCTTTAGATATTGTGAATAATTTTGACCCTAATCAATTAGCCGATGGCTATAAGGCTTATACTGCTGGAAAAGCAACTGAAGATCTTCTGGTCGTCACTCTCAAACAAAACAAAATAAATAGCTTTAGAGATGTAAAAAACAAACATTTGTCCTTATTATCAAATGATGAAATGAGCAAAATGTATGCAAATACCTTGGCTTTAGAAAGTTTTAACCAGATAGCCCATAATGTATTTCATCTTATTGATTATACATATAAATCACCTCAGCTTATCTACAAACTATTTTTTAAACAAACTGACGTTATTTTTATATATCAAAATGCTTATGATTTAGCGGTAGAATTAAACCCTCAGATAAAATCTAAAACTCAAATTATCGACAAACTGGTCGGCATACAAAGGGGGATCGGATTTTTTCATAAAAGCATTAATAAACAATTTAGAAACAAAGTAGTTACTGAAATGGAACAAATCCATAATTACCCTCAAGGTCAGCAATTATTAAATATATTTTTTTCAGACAAAGCTGTACGATCTAAAGTATCAGACTTAAAAGCCACCCAACAATTAAAGCAACACTATACACAATTGCTTAAACGACAGGCTAAACGAAAATGATAAAACAACTAAGGGAAGCAGTAACAAATAATAAACCTGCATAGTTATACGCATGAGTGGTAGAGCGGACTTTAATCCGCCATTAAAATCAGTATTTTTGAGTTGTTGTGGGCTAAAGTCCGCTCTACAGTTACCTATTTTTATGAAAAAATTCATTCTTATCTTTATCGCTATTTTACTAGCAGGCCATATTCCACTTAGTTATAGCGCTGAAAGTCACCCTGAAGCATTTGAGTTACGGACTGGCTTCTACATAAACTCATTCCCTGAGATTAAACCTGCAGATATCGAAATCGCTTTACGCTACTGGCTAGAAGCAATCAGTAAAAACGTCAATATTCCTGCCCAATCATTTGTCTATACCGATATAGAAAAAATGCGTAGCGATTATTATCAAGGAAAAATAAATTTTATTGTCGCCGCCCCTTTATCTATTCTAGAAAACTTTGATCCAAAACAATTAACTGAAGGTTATAAATTAACCAGGTCAGGTTCATCAACAGATATTTTATTAGTACTTACACATAAAGACTCGGGACTTAACACTTTTAGTGATGTCAACAATAAACATTTATCACTGCTAACTCATGAGCCTATGTCAAAAATGTATGCCGATATCTTGGCACTAGAAAACTTTGATATACCCGCAAAGCAGTTATTTCATAAAATTAGTTATATTAAAAAATCCAGCCAACTGATATACCAGTTATTTTTTCAACAAACTGATGTTGTTTTTGTTTATCAAGAACTATACAAATTGAGTTGTGAACTTAACCCTCAAATCGGAGATAAAACACAAGTTATTGAGAAGTTACCCGCTACCCCCAGGGTATTAGGTTTTTTTCACCCCAGAGTTTCCGCTGAATTCAGAGATCAGGTATTATCTGAAGTAGAGCGACTAAACACTTACCCTGCTGGGCAACAGCTTTTACAATTATTTCAAGTTGAAAAAGCAACACGCTCCAGTATTGCTGATTTAGACTCCGCTAGACAGTTAAAACACAGGTATATACAGCTTATCAACAAAAAAAAGGTACATGATTAAATTAAATTTTTTTATCTTACTATTATTTCCAGAGCGAAAGTTCTCCCAATTAGTTAAACACAGAGTCCAAATTAACCTTTTAACGACCTTAATGTCTTGCCTGTTTATTAGCTCGGCCCACACGGCTGAACAAGTAAACACAAATAAATCAGAGTTACCAACCCGTTTAGCATTGGGCTTTTATTACCCTTCAATTAGCAGTACTTCTAGCCAAACTGATATAAGAATCTCACTAACTTACTGGCTTCAAGAGCTAAACTCCAGCACCAAACTCGATAAAGTATACTCAGTATTATATAAAGATATTAACAAAATGAGTCAGGACTTTAGTAACAAAAAACTTGATATGATAATAGCCCCTCCACTATTATTAAGCCTTTATTTTGATAGATCTATTATGAGTGATGGGTTTATAGGAATCCAGGAAATAGGAAAAATAGACCATCTGGTTATTATATCCAACCACCCTCAAAACAAGCCTTTTCCCGGCTATCAAGGTACGCGCTTAGTTTTACCTACTCATGACGCATTAGCAAAAGTGTTTTTAAACACCGAAATTATTAAACACTATAACAAGCCGTATCAGGCCATTTTTTCTCAAATTAGCTATGCAAATAAATACCAGCGAATGATTTTAGATGTGTTTTTTAATAAAGCTGATATTGCCGTTGTTTATGAAAACATGTTCAATATTATGCTGGAAATGAACCCTCAACTATCAAAAAGAATTAAAATAATTTCGAGGTTTCCCGTTAGATCAAGAAACTATAGCTATTTCTATAAAAATTATAAATATATACAAACACTACAAGAAAGAATTATAGAAGCCTCGAAAGGTATTCGAGGGCAACAAATTCTAGAGGTTTTTCATGCCAGCCAAATTGATAAATGCCTTGTCAGTGACCTAGATCAATTTGATCGTCTAATTGAAACAAATAAAAATCTCAACAAAAGTATTGGGAATGAATAAAATTATTTTCAAGTTATTAGGATTAATTACTTTATTTATACCCCCCCTATTTATATGCCGATGAAAAACCGACTATTTCAGAACTCAATATAGGCTGGTATTTTCCCTCAATTAACGCCATAGTAAGCCGGACTGACTTTTATGTGGCAATCAATCTATGGCTAGATGCATTTAATGAGAATTTAAATATCGGCAAGACCAATGTAGTGTTATTTGATCATATAAAAAACATGCAGCTGGGATGGGGTTACCTGATATGCTTGAAGATTTGCCTACTGCTTGCGACGTAGGAACCAAGAAAAATAGCAAAGGCTATAAATTACATATTGATTCAGCAGAGGGCGGTATTCCCATCAGTTGTATACTGACTTCCGCATCCGCCCATGACAGCCAGGTTGCTATTCCTCTAGCTAAGATTAGCAATGAGCGCGTGAATGGGCGCTTAAATGATGAGTTTGGTGGGCGAGTTGTGTGTTAAGGGGGGCACAAAAGTGATGTGTCACTTAATGTTCGGGATTTTAGCATTGCCGGGTAATCAAATGATGTGCTTTCTTGAGTAAAGCAACCTTATTTCGCTCAAAAAACGAGTAAAAAGTATTCCAATAGGACGGGTATACCCTAAATCAAGGAAAAAACATAAAAAGCAGTGGAAGAATGGGAGCTTAGAAAAATAAAGGGTTTCAGCTCTATTTAAAATACAAATAAGAATTATTAGTAAATACAACTCTGTGAAATTTAGAGTTTTGCAAGAGGCTCTATATATTAATAGTTTATTTTATAATGTCTAAAAGTTTGGAACCATTTTTTTATTTCTCAGTCTAGGTCGCATGTTATTAAAATCTAAACATTTTCTGCTCATCCTGATTTTTTGCTCTTTTTGTACAAAATCTCCAGCGACTGAAATAGAAAACATTATTTTACCTGACTTAGGAGACTCTTCAGGCACCTTAATTTCTCCCGCCCAAGAAAAAGAATTAGGAGCCGCTTTTTTTCGCAGTTTACATAGGCAATTAAAAATCAATCAAGATGGTGAAATACAGCAATATATCCAGTCTATTGGTCGAGAATTAGTCATTAATAGTGATTTACCTTCCAACCCCTTTTATTTTTTTGTGGTCATGGAAAATCAAATTAATGCTTTTGCAGGTCCTGGCGGTTATATTGGAGTTAATTCTGGTTTAATATTACTGACCGAATCCGAAAGCGAGCTTGCGTCTGTAATGGCTCATGAAATAGCGCATATTACCCAACGTCATTTATACCGTGCCTTTGAAGCGGCCAGCCGGCTTTCTATCCCCACAGCAGCAGCAACTTTAGCGGCTATATTAATTGGTACTCAGTCTCCTGCAATGGCTCAAGCGGCTTTAGTTGCTATCCAAGCCGGTAGCGTACAATTTCAGATAGATTTTACCCGGGATAATGAAAAAGAAGCCGATCGGGTTGGCATGAAAACACTAGCCAATTCCAATTTTAATCCAAGAAGTATGCCTACTTTTTTTGAACGTTTGCAACAGTCTACTCGATATTATGGACAGAATATTCCGGAGTTCTTACGTACTCACCCCGTCTCTGTTTCTCGTATTTCTGATACGCGAGGTAGAGCAAATAAATACCCCTATAAGCAAGTTACTGACTCACAAGGTTATTTACTCACAAAAGTAAAACTCAGAGCAATCACCTCCTCCACTCCTGAAAAAGCTCTCTCTTACTTTAAAGCAAGGCAACAGCAAGGTACTAAAAACCAAAGGGCTATTAACCAATATGGAATAGCCCTAGCATTACTAGAAATGCAAGATTACTCAACTGCCGAAGAAATTTTCAAAAAACTAATTAAAAGTTACCCAGAGCAACCTCAATATGCTTATGGTTTAGCAACGACCGCACTTAAAGCACAAAAATACAGCAAAGCACTTACTCTCTTTAAACGAGCACTATTACATTTCTCTAATAATACCCCAATAAAAATAGAATATATCTCTACTTTATTAAAAGCAAATAAGCCTCAAAAAGCTAAAGCTATTTTAGACACACTCAGTTACCAAGAAAAAAATAAACCCTTATACTTTGAACTACTTGCCCAAACTTATGCTGACTTAAAACAAGACGCTGAATCACATCGTTATTTGGCAGAATATTATTATGCTGTTGGAAATACACCCTTTGCTATTTTACAAATTAAATTAGCCAAAAAGGCGAAAGGTAATAATTTTTACTTACAATCTATTCTCAATGACCGTCTCGCTTTTTTTGCTAATGAAGAAAGTGAACGCGAGCTGAATAAATAAAAAATATGATATTATTTTAGCAAGAAGTCAGCCAAGACCTAGCTAAAAAATCCAAATATTTTTATCTTCCCTTATAAGTCCCTGTATTTTTTATGGTTTTTTTGCACCTTTTTTCTTTCTCTGCTCAGTTATTTTATTTGATGGACTTCACACTTTTTATTGATATATACTTTATCCAGCTTAGAGATGTTTTAAATTTAAAACACCTACTTCGTGGAGGGAAGCGGCCTGTATGGCTAATATAAAAATAATAATAATATTAGTAACTGCTTTGGTAAACTTTGTCTTAAAGACATAGGCGTATATACAATAATAATAAAAACTAACGAACGCAGAAGCCCACTCTATGTGGGCTTTTTTATGCCTAAGTAGCTACAATGATAAACGAACACCCACCCAACCAGCTCTAGGTGCACCAATGCCTACAAACTGAGTATCAACATCAGTAATGCCAAGCGCTCCAGTTAAAACATCACCTGTATTGGCATACTGACCAAAGTTTTTATATTGTGTATCAAATAAATTAGTCACACTACCAAATAAGGCAACATGCTCATTAAACCGAATTTCACTTCTTAAATTAACGACAGCATAGGCATTTGTTTTATCCGCTGTATTACTTTCATCACCTCTAAAGAATTGTCCTCCGTTATAAATAACATCTGTCCCTACTGTCCATTGTTTCATTACATCATAATCTAAAGCAACCTTAAATAGATGTTGTGGAATGCCTGGAATATAATTCCCTTTTTGCACTTGTATATCCCCATTTGCATCTGCCTTTGGGTGACTTGGGCTATTTGATTTATACGGGCTTCTAAAGGTAGCTTCCATATAGGTATAATTGGTAGAAAACCGTAAATCATCATAAACCTTACCATTTAACCCCAACTCAATACCTTGCCGCCTAGTCCTACCTATATTATTAAAATATCCTGTATTTGCCGTTACCCCCCCCGTACTTTGAAAAATAATATCATTATTATTAATACTCCGAAAAATACCTGCATTCCAGTTAACTCTGCCTTGTAACACATTATCAAACCTGCCTCTAAATCCCGCTTCCCAGGTACTTGCAACAACCTGCTCTAAAGGTGGGTCAGAAACAAAAGAATTAGGCAACTTACAAGGTGCATTTGGATCTGCACAACTTAACTCCATTGGCGATGGTGCTCTGGCTGATTCACTGTAATTACCATAAAAAATTAACTCGGGCATAAAGTTATAGGTTAATCCTGCAGACGGGTTAAAACGCTCAAACACATGATGACCATTTAACTCAGTACCCGTTTGGTCTAACAAGGTAATTCGGATTTGATTGTATCGACCAGAAACAGTTATATCCAGCTGGTCCGTCACAGATAATGTATCAGTAAAAAAAGCACCAAAATACTCAGTCTCCGTATTTAATCGAACATGCGCATCAGCTGTCTTATAACCTGATCCATTTACTCCTCGGTCTGCATTTAAAGCCCCCACTTCAGTATCAGCACTATAATGCACATTACCTTGGTCATAAGTTGAACCTACGATAAAATGATTATCATGTTGTAATATTTGATAATCAAAAGCCGTTTGTAGCGCAAATCCAAATGAGCGCTGTATGGTTGTGGAGGTATTAAGCGTCCCTCCTTGTACAGCACTACTAAAAGGAATCGCGCTACCCGTTAAATCTAAAACTTGAGTCGTACCTGCTGCATCACATAAATTGCCTGATGCGTTACATTTGATAAACTCACTCCCATCACCATTTAAAGCACCTGTTTTATTACGTCGAAAATACATATTTCCTGACAATTCAGTATGATCAGTTAACCAAGTACTGCCATCCAGTGAAGCCAAGAAAAACCGGTTAATGGTTTGGTCTGGCTGTGTAAAAACAGCTTGCCGGTTAGTTTTAAGCAACTCAACAGGCACCGTCCCATTACCTCTTAAAGTGTTATCTGCTGTCGATAAAGTCAAGTCAAGTGTTGAGTCTTCTCCTCGCCAACTAAACGTTGAAAAGCCTTGCATAACTTCAGATTTAGAAAAATCTCGCCAGCCATCTTCATTAAAATACTTAACATCAACAAAATAACCGAATGTACCATTATTCCAGCCACTACTTAACTCTTCCGAATGCCGCCCCCACGAACCACCACTTACCTCTAGCTGATGCTTAGCTGCCGTAAAACCTGTTTTGGTTTTTATTGCAATAGCCCCCCCTAAAGTATTTAATCCAAATGCTGGGTTAGATCCCGATTGCAAGGCCATAGTATCAATCGCACCTTCTGGTATTAAATCCCAGTTGACTGTATCGCCAAAGAATTCATTAAAACGAATACTATTAACATAGACTGATAAACCTTGAGGCAAACCCATTAATGGAGATGCTGTAAAACCTCTATATTGCACATCAGGCTGAAAAGGATTATTTTGTGCATCATTTATATTGATGCTACCTAGGTAGCGATTCATATAGTCAGCTAAGGAAATACTTTGAGACTTTTCTAACTGCTCTGCATCAACTATACTAACAGGTACAGGCACTTTATTAATAGAAATACCAGACCCCTGCAAAGGTGTAACCCCCACTACCTCTACCGTTTCTAATTTAACTCGCTGTTCTTCAGCGTATACAGTGGTACTTGCTCCCACTAGACATAACAAGGGAAATAACCCTTTAACAACATATTTCATTCCTATCTCACAGGTTTATTAACGATAATGACTATGTTATTTAAAATATACCCCCAGTCATAGACCAGCTACCAAAAAAGGAATTTTTCCTAATAGTATTGCAACTCTCAAATAACAAATTGCCGATAATATTTTGTTATTTTAAATTGCACAAAACTTTGACATGATTAATACCTGTAATATTTAAACAACAAATTCTCATCATTTGCTTTATTATTAAAGCTGTTTAATACTTAGGGAGTCCGTAAAATTTTTTATTTACATTTATTCAATCTTAATATCATCATGTATTAAAAAAATAATTCTTATTATGACAAACAGCCCAAACAACGAAACTAATAAAGTCAGCGATACCTTTAGCATGTTATTAACCCCCGCTGAGTTAAACAACAAACGTACCGCTGTTCGTTATATAAGAACTGATATAACAGTCTCTCTGAGATTACATGGTTTTTTTAACTTTAATAAATATTACCCTGCCGAGTTACTTGACATAAGTAGTAAAGGTGTCGCTATAAAATGTAAAAAAGCAATCTCAATACAAAAAAAAGTGACTGTTTCTTTAGTGTTTAAAGACAATACTATTTTTAAAATACCAGCAAAAATTGTGTATAAAAATAACGATAAACAACAATATGGTATAAAGTTTGACCGATTTAACAACAAACTTGGTGATTATTTGGTATCATCAGAGCATGATTTAATATTCAAATAAAGTTTATTCGTTTATTTTAAGGGGGATACCATGGAAATCAATGGACAACAAAATACCGTACCACAAACAACTGTCCCGGTAGGTTCAACAGATGCTCAACCCATTAACCAGCAAGAGACACAAGCCAAGGAAAGTGGGCTAAATACTGTCTCAACTGTTAATATATCCACTGAAGCACAAAAATTAGCATCAGAAAATGAAACAACAGAAAAAACTGCAGCTATATCGACTAAGGAGGAAGCTGAAAAATCTGTTTCTCAATTTCAACAAGATGCTGCAAATGATCCAAGTTTAACTCAAGCAGCCCAAAGCAACTCATTGACTTCTGATCAAGTTTCTCGATTAATTGGTTAATTATCATATGCCGGTTTTAGGTAATATTTTTATTTATCCTGTTAAGTCACTTGCAGGAATACAAGTTTCAAGCTGGCAGGTCAATGAAAAAGGCTTGTTACATGATAGAAAATGGATGTTAATTGATAGTAATAAGCAGTTTTTAAGTCAGCGTCGTTTACCTAAAATGGCGCTTATTAAAACTCAACTGACTGAAACTAAACTTCTTCTAAGCACAGCAACATCAGGTAGCATTTCATTACCACTATACCCATCAGAAGGCACTAACATCGTTAGCACTATCTGGAAGGATCAATGTCTATCAAAAACTGTCTCTAAAGAGGCCGACCACTGGCTAAGTGATTTTTTAGAAATTAAATGCCAATTAGTTTATCAACCTGATAAGGTGGTTCGCGCTGTTGATCCTGATTATGCTAATCATAGTGATAAAGTTAATTTTTCAGATGGCTTTCCTTTTCTTATTACTTCTGATGCCTCATTAAATTCATTGAACCAAGCAATGGATCTTCAGCTTCCCATGCAAAGATTCCGACCAAACCTTGTTATTTCTCAGTGTAAAAGTTATGCAGAAGATAGTTGGCGTAAAATAACAATTAATAATATTAGTTTTAGACTTCCCAAGCCATGCTCTAGGTGCTCAGTCCCCACAATTGATACCGAAACAGCTCAAACCAGCAAAGAACCATTAACAACACTAAATCGTATACGTAAATGGAATAAACAAGTGTTCTTTGGGCAAAATGCCTTACATGATAATCCGGGTATTTTATCAATAAACGATGTTGTACAAATCAACAGTACAGGTCCCAATCAACCTCCTCTGTAGACACTACGTAACCTAGCCCAGTGGATTTTACTGGAATAACGGCATGTTATGTAGTTCTTCTCGTTATATTTATAGAGAGATAAGTTCTGTTATTACAAAAAGCCAACCGGTTGGTAATGACTGCCGGGGAGAATATTAGCCAAGGTACTCCCACTCCCCAGGTGTTTTATTAATAACTCTGCATACACATCCGTAAAATCAATAGAATGAGCAAGGTAACGTTCTTTATATAGCTGGTTGGGTAATAGCCCTGGCCATTGGCCAAAAACACCCCCTTTAACTTGCTCCCCAATAACAAACCAGCTGGAAGCATTACCGTGATCAGTTCCTTTACTTGCATTTTGTTTGGCGGTTCTACCAAATTCTGAGATAGTTAAAATAGTGACATCACTCATATAACCAGCTCCGAGGTCTGTATATAAGGCTTTTATACCATCAGAAAAATCTTTTAATTTTATTGCTTGTAAACCTTGTGCGCCACCTTGGTTGGCATGATGATCCCAACCGCTATGAGATACGGTAGCTATCTCAAGACTAACACCTGCTTTTATAAGTTGAGCTATATCTTTTAATTGTTTACCGTACTCTGTATCAGGGTAGACTGCACCATGTTCTGCTGAGTAGTTTGTTTGAGAGTATGCTTGTAGATTAGCCATACTTTTTAAAGCGAGGTTCCCTTGTTTTTGTACTAATGTATAGGCTTGATTTTTATCGCTTGACTGTTGTTGGTAAATATCTTGTAAGACATTGCTTTCCCCTAGGTCTAATTGACTATCAAAAGCTAAATTATTTAGAGTAACAACAGGCGTATTACCTTGAAGTGAATGCGCTAAAGAACCAAGACTAATTGCTCTTAACTCATTATTTTGTGGGTTATTTGATAAATACCTGTTTAACCAGCCATCAGCTAATCTTTGGTTAGGAACTCCACTTTCTATATAATCTTGGCTACTAAAGTGTGAGCGGTTGGCATTTGTGTAATGCACTGTAGGTAATACCGCTAAATCCCCTTGTTGGTATATGTCATAAAACCCTGCCATGGCAGGATGTAGTCCAAAAAAACCATCAAGATCTAGTGCTGAGTCAGGGCTAGCACTAGGTGTCTCAATTGCTATATCAGGGCGTAAATTATAGTATTCATCTTCGCCATAAGGAATAACGGTATTTAGCCCATCACAACCACCACGCTGAAAAATAACAATTAAAGTTTTACCATTTGCTGCATAAACATTTTTCATACTGGCTAAAACACTGCCACCTGCTAAACAACTACGTCCTATTATTGGCATAACTGCCATGCTACGTAGAAAATCTCTTCTTTTCATCTGGGTATGCCTCTTATTGTAACTGGTATGTTGGGTATTGCAGCATCAGTGCTATTAATTTACGAATTTTAATTTCTGCATCAGGTGCATAGATATTAAACTTTTCTGTTTGGTTATTAGTTAAAATAGCCTGTGCTTTATTCCACTCAAGAGCTGAGTAGTCATGGGCTAGGGTTATTTCAAATAAATAACCTAATACCCCTTCTGCAGTTTCAATTCCTTTATTGATAAAAAATTGATCCGCTTGTTGAATATAGTTTTTCCATTGAGAGGGGTGGTTAAAAGCAGCTTTATTACTTATTTTCCAGCGCTGTATTAATTGAGTTGAGTTCATTAAGCCGGCTGATTTCTCTGGCCAGCCTGTTGGTAAAGCAAAATAAAATAAAGGCATTCTCATATCAGCTAGGTAGTTTCGAGTTCTTGAGTAATTAGAATGAATAGGTAGTTGTCTATATAAAGAGACTACAAACTCAAGAGGTGTTTTTACCTTATTATGGAAATTTAGACTGGCTGAAAATTCTGCTGATTTAAAGATCCCCTCCAAAACTAAGGCAATTTGATTGTCTGCATTTTTATAAGCTAAATAATCAGTGGCACAGTGGTTAATTGAAGTAGCAGTAGGTGTATCTGAAACAAAGGTGGTTAACAGTTTGGTACAAATAAACTTAGCTGTTGAACTATGTTCCGCCAATAAATCAAGCACCTGTTCGCCTCCTGTAACACCAGATTTGGCAGGGATTATGGAACCTAGAACTATTTTTTCTTCATCATCATGTCGCCATGGTCTAAAGAAAAAAGTGTCGTTTTTAATTCCCCAACCAGTAAACACACGGGCTACTTCGGCAATATCTTTGGCGGTATAGCCATTATCAACGCCTAAAGTGTGTAACTCCATTAATTCACGGGCATAATTCTCATTAGGTTCAATTTTATTACTATCTTTATTATCCAGGTACTTAAGCATTGCAGGACTTTTTGCACTAACTTCTAATAAATCTCTAAAGTTACCTAATGCATGTTGTCTAAAAAGAGTGTGTTCTTGTGCTTCATAAGAAATATTACGAACTTTACTTAAATCTGTATTAAAGTGGCTTTCCCAGAATTGTGTCATCACAGCTAGTAATTGACGCTTGCTTGATATTGCTCGTGCTATTTGCGTGTTATGTAGTTTTATATATTTACTATTTTCATTGGCTAACAAGCTGGTTAATTGCTGTTCAACTAATGAATCATCAATAATCTCAGGGTGTAGTTGTCGCTGAATAAAACTATCAGTTCCAAAATCTCTTAACTCTTTTAAAAGTTCAGGGGTCGCACCATATGTAATACGGTTGATTAACTGGATCATACTACTATTTTCAGTCATTACAGAAAGCATTAACTGGTCATTACTTATATTTCCTGCTGAATCAACTGAGTCTAGTTTGACAATAATATCTTCACCTCTTGATAAATCTTTGGCTGTTAATGCCCAGTGATGATTTTTGCCAATTTCCAATTCCCTGTGATCAGTAATAATACCTTTAATGGGGTCAATAATAGTCGCTAGTAATTTAACGTAACCTGTGTTATCGGTAACCGTTCCGCTCATAAAAAACCCATGCTCATCAATTTGATCACCCTCTTGGTGTGAGCTGATAACTAATTTTGGTTTTTCTAAATCATTAATAATAGAGTATTGATAGATCTGTGTTGATTTATTACCTGCTTGGTCAAAGGCCTCTGCCTTTACAGTAATGGTTTGATCGCGTGAGATCATATTACCTGCTACTAACAAGCTCCAATTGTTTTTATTTTTTGTTGCTTGTATTGATGTTGTCCCTTTTATAGGGTCTATAACTTGTACATTGACTTGTTTAACCGTATTGTTATCCGTTATTTGCATTTTTAGATCAAACCCTTTGTCAGCTAAAACAGCATGATTACTTGGGTTAACATTACTAAACACTGGAGCCTCTTCATCCAATCTATGAGGGTCACTGGGATCTACAATAAAGTCAAATGCACCTTTGGATAAAATCCATGGACTATAATAGTTTTTACTATTCCCAAATAGATTGTTAGCGATTACAAGATAAACTTTACCGGTACCTAATTCCGTTGGGTCAAAATGAACTTGACCTTTGGCATTGGTTGTTGAAACTGCACGCCATTGTATCTTTCCTGGGGCAACTTTTTCGTACAAAGATAGTTTTTGATTGGGGAGTAAAGTGTTATCTATTTTTTTACGCAAAGTGACGGCAACAGTTCCTGCCTGTAGTTTAAAATCACCCGTTTTAATAATATCTTTGGATGATATTTTTACCCCATAAGGGCGGCTAGATAGGACATATTTACTACCCTTATCTAAACCTTTTAGATCAAAGTTTAACTGTCCATTTAAATTGGTAGTTTTCCTCTGTGCCCATTTAAGCGAATTATCCGGCATACGTAAGAAAACATTAATATCCGTGTTAGCAATGGGCTTATTATCTAAGGCATTCACTAATGAAACTTTTAATAGTTTATTGCCAATAATAAAAGATGATAAGCCTTCTGTATTGATAATTTCACTACTCCAGATTCTTCCATCACTTAAGCTTGCAGCTTTGAATATATATTGTTGACCTGTTGCTAAATTAGGTAAGTTTACATCTGTTAACCCCGTATTATCAGTATTGCTTGATGTAAACCAAGTATCACCACCGCTATTATTGTGTTTATAAATACCGATTTTATGATTTGTAAGCGGGCTATTTGTTTGGCCGTTAATGACTTTGACACGGACATTGGCAACTTTAAATGAAAAGCTTCCCGTATTTTCTATTGCTCCTGAATAAACGAATCTATTACCATGTTTTGGCAGGGTTCTTAGTTCATAAGATGTACTTTTACCGAGTCCAGGTAAGTCAAGTGTTAAGTGTCCAGTACTATCAGTATTAAGGGTTCTAACGCTTTTTCGAGAGCCATCACTTAATAGTTGATAGAGAGTAACGGCTTGATTTACTAAAGGCGTATTATCTATACCACTGGTGACAGCAACCTTTAACAATTTATTACCGATCACAAAATTAACCGTGCCCGCCTTATTAACTAAATCACTGCTCCATAATTTTCCATCGCTCAGTGTAGCGGCTTTAAATAGATAGGGTTGATTGTTTAAATTGTCTAGTTGAAAATCTGCCAAACCTGAAGCATCAGTAGTGGCATAAGTCAGCCAACTAATCGAGCCATTAGTATTCCGTTTGTAGACACTAATTTTATGGTTTGCTATGGGGTTGTTAGTTTGACCATTAATAGCTTTAACGCGGACATTAGCTACTTTAAAGGAAAAGTTACCAGTGGAAGTGATTTCACCTGAATAAACAACGCGAGAACCATGTTTAGGAAGGGTTCTTAGTTCATAACGGGTTCCAGCACCCAAACCCGGTAAGTCAAGCATTAACCGCCCATTATTATCAGTATTTATGACTCTTAAACCTTTACGAGAACCATCACTTAATAATTTGTATAGTGTAACAGCTTGATTAGCTAGAGGTGAATTATCAATACCACTGGTCACAGCAACATTTAATAATTTATTGCCGATAATAAAATTAGAGCTACCTGCTGAGCTAATTAAAGGACTACTCCAAGTGCGGCCATCACTTAGACTAGACGCTTTAAAAATATATTTTTGACCTAACGCTAAATTTGGTAAAAGAAAATCAGCCAACCCTGCTGAATTAGTGTTCGCGAATGAAAACCAGTTTAGTGAACTATCATTATTGACTTTGTAAACACTAATTTTATGGTTTGCAATAGGACTGTTTGTTTGCCCATTAATAGCTTTAACGCGAACATTACCGGCTTTAAAAGCAAACCTCCCCGTAGCAGTAATTTGACCTGAGTAAACAGCACGAGAGCCGTATTTTGGAAGCGTTCTTAGCTCATAATTAGTATTACTGCCTAAGCCTGGTAAATCCAGAGTAAGTAAGCCACCGCTATTAGTGGTTAATTT
>JAJRUF010000124.1 GCA_024277935.1 Gammaproteobacteria bacterium | reverse complement strand
TTTTGTATCGGAAAATAATGCTAGAGGGTGTCAAGTTTACGGTGTCACTTAGCTGGAAATATTCACTCGTTCAATGCCGTATATCAGACATTGGTCAGCCCCCCTTCCGAAGAAACTTGATATATTTTACAAACCGCAGGGTCAAATAGTTGAAGTATTTTTTTCCGCAGATCATTAAGCCTATCTACGGTTGTTTTTATCCTGCCATTGAACGTTTGCGTAATGAAATTGATCCCCTCAAAGATCAATGGGAAAGCCAACTATTAATATCCGCTCTCTCTTTTGTGGTAACCCATAATCAAGAGCATTAAGTATCTTCCAATCAGTTTTATAACCTAATTTTTTTAATGTTTCTATAATTTTTGCTAGGGTTCTCTTAATTGTCATGTGTAGCTAATTGCTTCACATTTTCAAGGACAATCATTGGCGGTTTCTTGTGCTTGAGTATTTTTGCTATCTCAAAAAACAAAGTTCCTCTTATGTCATCAAAACCATTTTTATTGCCAATAATACTAAATGGCTGGCAAGGGAAGCCAGCGCAAAGTAAGTCATGCTCAGGGATTTCGCTAATATTAACTCTTGTAATATCACCATGCGGTTTTATGCCATAGTTTGCCTCATAAGCCTTAGAAGCTTCTAGGTCAATTTCACTGGAAAACACGCATTTTCCTCTAGATGATTTTGCTGCTTGGTGAAAACCACCAATCCCTGCAAACAGGTCAATAAATTTAAATTCTTTCATAATCAATAACCTATGTAATTATCCTCTCCGTGCCAATCAAAAATATTGTAACAAAAAAAGCTAACAAGTGCATCAACTCGGACAAATTAAAGCGGCGTTTCGCTATGCTACACTATGCTTTAATTTGCCGGTTATGCAGGCGTTATGTTTAAAAGCAAGGTACGATTACAATAACCGCAAATAAAAACTTACACCCATAAGATCCATTTTTAATTCTTAAAGGCAATGAGGACTCTAAAATTAATCTGCAAAATCTAACCAAATATTTTCGCCAATCTCTAATCGACTCAGAGCGACTAAGCCCTGCTGATAAGGATGTATTGCCATTTATCGGTATTGGTAAAACTAAACAAACGAGCGAGTACGTTGCGGTGTCCAAACAGTACTGGTTAGCAGGGAAGATCGAGTCAAAAATTACTCAACATATCATGGACGTTAAATCTAAAAAAACAGGGAAAGAGCTTTTTTCTGTCGAAGTTTTACTTATTCCCCGTGTTGATCTTTTGCTATTAGATGGTGGCAGAAGCAATCAAAATAAGCGACAAGTATTAATCCCCATACTCGTATTGGCAAAACTTGATATTAATGGCTTATTAACACCATCTGAAAAAGCACCGTGGATTCCAAGGGAGTGGCTTGCTCCAAGCCAAAGTTCAGACATCACCATTTCTGATATTGTTACGGTTGATGAATATGCGACAACTAACCCTTTTGAGGGTGTCGATACTTGGAAAGGTATGATTGAATATTGTGATGCTATGCTGGAGGATGCATTAAGTATCAAATCAGATGAAGATGCACACAATAAGCCAAGTCTGTTTAATATTGAAGTTAGCGATCAGTTTAGTCAATCAGATGACTTCCTTATTCAAATTGAAACACCCATAAAAGGGGCAAAAGAAAAAATTCTAAAAAGCTATGACTAGCTTATTGAAAAAGGAACATTCCCCAAACTCTATGAACGTTATGGCGACAGCAGCGACTTACGACTTATAGATTGCCCTGATAAAACTAATTGTTCTAGCAGTGCGAGAAAGCATTTAGGCCAGATGACAGGAGAGTTTTCCCTCTCTGATAAACAAAGAAACGCATTACACTACCTTTTTAACGCTAAGCATGGTGATGTCTTGGCTATTAATGGCCCGCCTGGCACAGGAAAAACCACGTTACTGCGTTCTATTGTTGCCGACCTATGGACTAATGCTGCGATAGAGCAAACAGAGCCGCCAGTTATTATTGCAGCATCTAACAATAATCAAGCGGTTACAAATATTTTGGAAAGTTTTGGTAAAGTTGATGAAGATGGTATCGAGGAGTCATTATCAGGGCGCTGGCTACCAGAAATATACAGTTATGGCCTTTATTGTTGTAGTGCTTCTGCAAAAGCAAAGGGAAAATACCACTATTTCTCTGATAAAAATGACTCCACCATGCAAGGGTGGCAAACAAGAGAGTTTTTAGAAAAAGCTACTGATGGCTTTTTAGAAAAAGCTGCTTCTTGGAAAGAAACTGCTAAACCAACTATCAACAATATTCAAGACGCTTTACATAAAGCACTTCTCGATACAAAGAATATTTTGCACACTGGTTTTTTGCTTTACGAAAAATATGAGAAAACTAATAATAATTTCTCAGAAAAATATGGCTCGCAGGAATCGTTAATGTTAAAGATTAATGAAACTAACGAACATCTGGAAGGTAACAATAGCAGGTTAATTTTAAATCGTAGTTTATACGACGAGGTATTATCTCTATGGGATGATCGAAGTTTTTGGGTTAACTTGCTGATGTGGTTGCCACCAATTGGTAAGGCTGAATATCGAAAAACACAACATTTACTACCGAAGTACGATTTAGATATAAACTCTTTTGATGATGAAAATATCGAATCTTGGTTCAATCAACACACCAAATCATTAACGCAACAAATACACGAATTAGAGCGAAAACTAAAACAATATAAATCACATCTGGAACAGTGGAAGTCAGCTGAGTCTACCTTAGAAAACTGGATTAAAAGTCATAAACCTAAAAAGCAATTTGCAAAAGGATACTACAACCAAGTTGTTGAGGTTGGTGATCGCGTGCTCAGATTTAAAATGTTCAAACTTGCCACCCATTACTGGGAAGCTGCTTGGCTACAAGAACTTAGATCATTCATAGACAATAATGAAAATGAGGCAAACTCCCCAAGAAAAATTGCCAGAAGGTTGCGCCGATACGCAAAAATAACACCTTGCATGGTATCGACCTTTTACATGATTCCGTCACTACTCACAGCATATGAAATGAAGGATGGTACATGGAAAAATATCCCATTATTTGAAGAAATAGACTTGTTGATTGTCGATGAGGGGGGGCAAGCTCTTCCAGAGGTGTCTGCTGCCAGTTTTGCGTTTGCTAAAAAAGCAATCATTGTCGGGGATACAGATCAAATTGAACCTGTTTGGTCTGTGCCAGCTGGTGTTGATCGGTCTAACCTTGTGGCTTTTAACTTACTTAAAGGTGAAGCGGATTATGATGAGTTTTGGTTAGAAAGTGGGTTGATGGCAAGTAATGGTAACGTCATGCGAGTGGCACAGCGTCAAACGGCTTATCATCAACTCAAACAACTTCAGCGCGGTCTATATCTAACAGAGCACCGTCGTTGTTACGATAAAATTATTGGTTATTGTAACGATATAATTTACCAAGGCGTGCTAGAAGCCAAGCGGGGGAATCCTAAGCAAAATGTGCCTTGGGGGGAAATGTCATTTGTCGAGGTCACAACTCCTTCAGCGAAGTTTGGCGGAAGCCGAGGAAACGTAGGTGAAGCCAAGACGATTGCGAATTGGTTAGCCAAAAACTTTATAACCATTGTTGCTTATGCCAGAGAACAAGATGACACGCTTATTCAAGTTGATGATGCAGTTGTTTTCCAAAAATCTATTGGTGTTATTACACCATTTAGCAAACAAGCACAGTTGATACGCCAGGAGTCGAAAGATTCAAACTTACCACCTTTTACAGTTGGTACAGTTCATAGCCTTCAGGGCGATGAAAAGCTAATAGTGATTTTTTCGAGTGTTTATGGAATAAACGACAAAAGTGTTGGTAAGTTTTATGATGTCAAACCGAACATGTTGAATGTCGCAGTTTCGAGGGCTAAAGACAGTTTTATAGTCTTTGGTGATCCTAATGTATTTGGGGCTGATTCTTCGGGTAGTCCATCTGGTATTTTGAGAAATAGGCTTGACTCATAATGGTCTTAAGACAAGATGAATTGGTACCAATTATGGGTGAAATCATTAATGCAACACTAGATGCTGTCCAAGTAAAAAAACATAATCGGGTAGCCGAGGGTCTCTAACCTGTATTAGTTCCGATCTGATCTGACACTTCGACTTGACTCGAAGAGAGTTACCGGTTTTGATAAAGGTGCGAATTTTAAAATCAAAACAACAAAAGGTAACTCTCATGCTACATACTAACAATCCAATCATTAAAC
>JAJRUF010000123.1 GCA_024277935.1 Gammaproteobacteria bacterium | reverse complement strand
ACCTATTTTTAGCGGTATTTTATTAGCTGGGTTAAGAAAAAATATGGTAGCTGGTTTTGCTGTGTTAATAACAGCTTGTTATTATTCAGCTTTCCATTTTGTAAAGACTAAAACAGATATTCCTTATAATGAGCTTACACCCATGAGTGGGTTTCAATTAATGGCAGAAGCTTTCGCAAATGTATTAAATCCAGAAATTTTGTCGGCTTTTATTGCCTTGTTAGTCGTAGGGATATTTTTGGCCACTATTAGAACAGAAGTTGCGAATGGAATTGGTATCTGTATTGGCTGCCATGCAACTTGGGTCTGGCAAATAAAATTAGGCAAAGATTACTTTAATACTAATCCAGATTCTGATTATTATTATCTTGTTAGTGCGTATTATGATGGTGTTGTAGGTTATTTAGTTGCTGCCTGGTTATCATTGTTACTTGTAGGGTATTTTGTTTATAGGAAGTATAAGGAATGAGAATTCAACAATATCTGAGTCATACTTTCGGTTATTATTAAACTCTCATTCAATAGCGGACTAAAGTCTTCTCTATAAATTATAGATTGTGGTTTATTAATAAGCTTGTAAATATTTTTGTAAGTGGTGCTTTAGCCTCGTCTGAATCATGCGAGGCTAAAGCCTCATTTCCAAATGTAGAATAAATACAGTTTAGCCACCTAGCAGTCGCTTGGGTTGGCGGTAACGTAGCATTCTAAAATGATGAGTTACGAAGCCTAGCTACGTATTTTAGTCTCTAAAATTTTCAAATTGTAAAGGTAATTCAATCGAGTCTTCGGACTTAAGCATAGCAATAACCTGTTGCAGGTCATCTCTTTTTTTTCCTGTCACCCTTAATTTCTCGCCTTGAATAGCTGTTTGTACTTTTAATTTTTTGTCCTTAATTAACTTAACAATTTTCTTGGCAATAGGTGTTTCGATGCCTTGATTAAGTGTAATAGACTGTTGTGCTGTTTTTCCGGTATCTGTGATTTTTCCCGTTTCCATGCAGGCAATATTAACGCCACGTTTAGTCATCCTTGAAAAAAGAATGGGGAGCATTTGTTGTAATTGAAATGATGACTCAGCCTTCATGGTGATACTGTTATCCTGAAGCTCAAATTGAGCATTAGAACCTTTAAAATCAAAACGAGTACTGACTTCTTTGTTGGCTTGGTCAACAGCATTATGGACTTCGTGTGCGTCAAATTCTGAAACAATATCAAATGATGGCATTTTATTTATTTTGGATAACTAAGTAAATTGCCACTATAATTCGCTTAAAGATAATATTCAATTAATTTTATTGGAAAAAATGTGAAAGAAGCTGTAAATAAGGTTAGTCTACTTTTTTTGTGTTGCTTTGTGGTTTTATTAAGTGGGGGGTGTTCATCTACAGGTGATGTTAAAGGCCGAGAATTTGAAATGTCTTCAATAATAAAAAACGACATTGATTTGGTTTCAGAAATGCATCAAAGAATAGTATTTTCCGCATTGAAAGAACTGGCTATTAAACTTTATAAGCGTAATCCACATGAATGGAGAAAGGGTGGATACAACTCTTTGGAGGAGGCCGTTGAAATTATTACAGCCAATCCTTTTCCTAAAATAGAAGGCAAAAATGGCATAGAGCTAATACGCATGACTTTTGATGAGAACTATCAAGGTGACAGGGTAAAGGCTTTAGTTGTAGGTATTGAAACAATGGTTTTGACATCTTATGATAATCACCGATCTTTTTATTTGCATAATATGTTAGAAGCTCAAAAATTATATAATAGCGCTAGAAATATAGAGCTGGCTTCGTGGATGTTAAGAACAAAGTATAGTACAAAGGGTAAGCTGTTTTTATTAAGCACAGCTGGCTCAGGTGAGATAAATCTAAGTTTTGAGCGGTTATTTGGCAAAATGATCAATGCACAAGATATGATTGCTCAAATTATGGCAGATAGAACGCATAGACAAATTAAGAATGTGATTCAAGCCATAGCAACGGCTTTTATACCAATTTAATAAAACCCTTTGTAGAGCAGACTTTTGCCTCAAACCCAAAGTCTATTGATTCAAAATGTTAAAATAATTTTGCCCCCTACTTAATACACTCTGCGTAGTCGTGCTACGTGAAGTATAGTTATTCGTAAAAAAGAGAGATTTAATGAAAACATATCTGGTAGGTGGCATTGTTCGAGATATGGAAATGAATACCATACTAGGTACAAATATCCAGTCGAAAGACCGTGACTGGGTCGTTATCGGTTCAACGCCTGAAGAGATGGTTGAAAAAGGGTTTAAAAAAGTGGGTTTGTTTCCTGTATTTTTGCACCCTGAAACAAAAGAAGAATATGCTTTAGCTAGAACTGAAAAGAAAACGGGTAGAGGGCATAAAGGGTTTAGTGTGGATTTTTTACCCTCAGTAACTCTTGAAGAGGACTTGGAGCGGCGTGACCTCACAATAAATGCTATTGCTAAAGACCCGGAAACAGGTGAAATTATTGACCCCTATGGCGGTATCAATGATATTCGTAATCAACTTCTTCGTCATATCAGCCCCGCTTTTATAGAAGACCCTTTGCGTGTTCTTCGTGTCGCCCGTTTTGCAGCTCGCTTTACTGATTTTGTAGTCGCTGAGGAAACCATGCTTGAGATGCGACGTATTGTTGAAGCAGGTGAGATTAATGACTTAACACCTGAAAGAGTTTGGAATGAAATCCGCAGTGCCTGTTCTGAAAACAGGCCATCACGGTTTATCAAGGTGTTACGTGACTGTGGTGCGCTGAAAGTAATCTTACCCGAAGTAGATGCATTATTTGGTGTGCCGCAACCCATCGTTTACCATCCCGAAGGTTGTGTTGGGACACATACTTTGATGGTGGTAGATCAGGCCGCAAAGCTTGGTGGAGCAATAGAAGTCTGGGCAGCTCTTTTGCATGATATTGGAAAGGGCACCACTGATCCAGCTATTTTACCTAGCCATCATGGGCACGAAGTACGTGGAGCAAGAATGGCAGAAAAAATATGTAACCGGCTTAAAGTACCCCGTAAATATACCGAACTTGCCTTAGTGGTAGCAGAATTTCACTTTAAGGTACACCGTGTTGAGGAAATGCGTGCAGGTAGTGTGTTAAAGTTACTAGAAGCCGTAGGTGTATTCCGGCACCCAGAGCAGTTAGACTCATTCTTAAAAGCCTGTGAAGCCGATAGCAAAGGCCGTACGGGTTTTGAAAACCGGAGTTACCCACAAGCTGACTTTATTCGAGCGGCATATAAAGTTTCTGCTCCAGTACAAGGTCAGATATTCATTGAACAAGGGTATAAGGCAGGGCCAAATATTGGCATTATGGTCACTCAAGAGCGTATTCGTCGAATTAAAGTGGGCTTAGGAACGCGCACGAAATAACTTGAGCAAGTGTTCATGCGTAAACTTATATGGCTCTTTTGAAAAATGAGTGGGTAAATTATAATCTACTGAACCTATAAGCTACCCTCACCATTTTTTTATGATAACAGAATTATTTCAACAAGCTCTCCATATTAATGCCCCATGGTTCATCAAATCGGTTGATTT
>JAJRUF010000122.1 GCA_024277935.1 Gammaproteobacteria bacterium | reverse complement strand
TTAAATCATAAGTCATGCCAGATATATCGACGAGCCGACCTTTAGATAAATGACGCATTTCATCAAAAACATCAGATGGGTTGTATGGAAAGTTCATTTTTTCTGACTGTTTAAACTGTTTTGCCACTTCATTAAAAATATGCAAATCAGTTTTAGTGTTTTCGTAAGGCTCTTTTACCTTGCGGACAATATTGACTCGCCTTTCAGTGTTGGTAAAACAGCCTTCTTTTTCTGCCCATATTGCAGCAGGTAAGAAAATGTGTGCATATTCAGTCGTTTCAACATCCAGGTAGGAATCTTGAACAATTAAACATTCAAGCTTTTCTAAAGTTTTACGAATACGTGCTGTATTAGGCATAGAAGTCATTGGGTTGGTACCGACTAACCATAAACCTTTAATTTCACCTGTTTCAATAGCAGGAAAAATATCGGTTTGTGCCATACCACGTTGCTTAGGGAAAAATTCAGGGTCAACATTCCAGAATTTTCCTATATCTTCACGGTCTTGTTTGTTTTCCAATAAGCGATAGGCGGGTAAGCCAGAACAAGATGACCACTCACGAGTTCCCATTGCATTACATTGCCCCGTAATTGATAAGCTAGTGCCGCCTTTTTTGCCGATATTACCGGTTAATAAACTTAAGTTGTTTAAACCCACAACACCATCAGAGCCATGGGTACTTTGATTAATACCCATTGTCCAGATATTCATCGCAGCACCTGCATTGGCATAGAGACGGGCGACATGACGAATGGTATCTTCATCAATCCCACATATTTTAGCGGCATAGGCGGGGTCGTATTTTTGTACTTCTTTTGCTAATTGATCAAAGCCATTTGTATTGGCTTTGATGTAGTCTTTATCTTCTAGTCCTTCCTTTAAAATAACATGCATTAAGGCGTTCTGTAATACCACATCAGTCCCGGGTGTGATGGTAAGGTGCATATCTGCATTTTGGGCCAACATAGTGACACGAGGGTCAACAACAATTAAAGGAAAGTGACGCTTTTCTTGCGCTTCTTTCATGCGCCAGTAAATAATTGGGTGCTGTTCGGGAAGGTTTGAGCCCCAAGCAATTAAACAATCGGTATGCTCAAAATCTTCATAACAGCCTGGAGGGCCGTCGGAACCAAAAGAGCGTTTATAGCCCGATACGGCAGAGGCCATACATAATGTGGTATTGCCATCATAGTTATTAGTTCCAATCACGCCACGAGCCAGTTTGCCTAAAGTATAAAAGCCTTCAGTTAAAATCTGACCGGTTGATACAATAGCAAAAGCATCACGTCCATAAGTTAATTGGATACGTTTAATTTCGGTAGCCATTTTTACGGTTGCCTCACCCCAGTCAGAAGTATTCCAGGGTTCATGGAAGTCATTTCTAATCAAAGGTGTTTTGCCACGGCCTGCCGATTCAAACAATTCATGTTCAAAAATACCTTTTAAACATAATTTCCCCTGATTTACATCGGCATTGCCAACGCCTCGTGAAGAGACTGGAATATTCTCTTTATTAGTGCCAATTTCAATAGAGCAACCAGTTGAGCAGTAGCCACAAGTTGAATAAGTCCATTTTTCAATTTTTTTATCTGCAATAGAAATAGGATTTTTTTTGTTACGACCAAATAGCATAATTATTCAATATTTATCAAAAGAAAGTGGTTACTCGGATATAAAAAAGATCACTTACACGGCAGGTGTAAGTGATTGAGCTTGCTTAAAAGCAAGAGGGAGTAACATTAGATGTTGCTTTATTTTAAGCAATATATATGCCAATTTATTTTATGATGTAAGGCATTGCTTTATATCGAATAAAATAATTTTTCATATTGGATTCTGGGTCTGTAAACCTCGACATGGCAGTATTGGTGCAACGGTTGAGGTTTATGGTGCGAGCTGGTAGGAAGGATCGATAGTAGAAATAGAATGCGATAGGTATTCGAAAATTTTCAGAAAATTACAGAGGCTTTGGCTACGATTATTTACCTAGTTGTAGCTACGTTAATAACATACTCCGGTAGTGGGCTGAACCTATTGATAAAGTTATTTTAATAATTTATCCCTTATTGGGGTGGAGGTTTTAACCTGCTCTTGCACTAGAATATAGGTTAAAATCTGCGCCCCAAAAGCTTGTAAATAATGAGAATGCATTTGTTAAAGCAACAGATTTAACCCACGATTCATCGCTTAACTAAAGCTAAACTGTCCCTGAGAAACCATAACAGCTTCACCACCAATACGAATGTTTAAAGTGTCCTCACCTTTATGATCCATTTCCAGGTTGATGATACTGCGGCGCGTTTTTTCATCTCCTCTTTGAACAGCAAAGGTATAAGTGCCTTTTTGCATATGATCAAAAGAGCATAAGAATGCCGCTAAGGTAGGTATTGCAGTGCCTGCGGGTGGGTCGTCATTAAAGCCGATGTTTGGCCCTACAAGACGTACTGCAAAATCTGAATCTTGAGAAGGTGTTTTAGGTGACACTAATAAAATTTCTTGCGCGGCTGTTTGTGGGGCAATAGATTGTCCCCATGCTGAAAAATCAAATTTAGCTTCGCGCAATGTTTTATAGTAAAAAGTAGGGACGACTAGATAGGGTACGCCGCAAGAAACCAAACGTGTTGAGTATTTTTTATTGTCAATATATGCCGCATCAATCCCCAAAAATGTTGATAATTCAGCTTCTGTTGGTGTGAAATAATCGACGACAGGAGAAACTGTTCGGCTATATTGGATAAAGCTAGGTTGATTATCAGTAAAGGTGATACTGGCTTTAATTTCACCTGAGTTTTGATGTAGTATGACAGGGGTATGCCCATCATTATTAATGGTTAATTTGTTACAAAAACCCAGTGTATAGGCGGCTGCAATTATGGGGTGTCCGGCCGTATCAATTTCTTCCGATGGGGAAAATATTTTCATCCGAAAATGATTATTTTCATTATTTATTTTTGATAAAAAAACAGTTTCCGTCAGGTTTAGTTCACGCGCAATTAAAGACATCTGCAACTTACTAAGATCACCAGCATCCGGAAAAACAGCAACCTGTGCACCATTGAAGGCCTGGTTAGTAAAAACGTCAGTAATGTAATATGTGTAATTCATTGAGGTTATCCTTCCAGGCTAATTTCTACGCGATTATTTTCTATACGAATCGGATAGATCTTGTTTTTAACTGTATTATCTTCAAAGCAAGCGCCTGTTAACAGGCTGAAATGTTGTTTGTATAAAGGTGAGCATATCATGGGTTCTCCTTTAATATCGCCAAATAAGCCACGCGATAATACATGGACTTTACCAAAAGGGTCGTAATTATCTATGGCATAAACGGTTTTATCTTTGGATGCGTAAAAAATAGCAACTTGTTGGCCTTCCACTAAAGCACAAATACCAGAGTCGGCTTGCAAATCATCGCTTGCACAAATATCAATCCATTTAGTCATTTATACTTCCTCCGCAACTGCCGCATGTTCGCGTTCTTGTTCATTAGCAGGACGTATTTGTCCGCGTTCTTCAACAAAAAGAATATTATCATCCGTTTTGTCACTGTTAATAAAAGTGCGGAATCGTTTTAGTTTAGATTCATCGGCTATAGTTGTTTTCCACTCACACTGGTAATTTTCAACGACATGTTGCATTTGCTTTTCTAATGAAGAGCAGATGCCTAATTTATCATCAATAACGACGGACTTTAAATAATCTAAACCACCTTCCATATTTTCCATCCATACTGATGTTCTTTGTAAGCGGTCAGCAGAGCGTACATAAAAAGTTAATACACGGTCAATATATTTAATTAAAGTTTCTTTGTCTAAATTAGTGGCAAATAAATCACCGTGGCGTGGCTTCATTCCACCATTACCACAAACATACATATTCCAGCCGCCTTCAGTTGCAATTACCCCGATATCTTTACTTTGCGCTTCAGCACACTCACGGGTACAGCCAGAGACAGCAAATTTTATTTTATGAGGTGCGCGTAGCCCTTTGTATCTATTTTCCAGCTCAACCGCTAAGCCCACACTGTCATCAACACCAAAACGACACCATGTGCTACCAACACATGATTTAACGGTTCTTAATGATTTACCGTAAGCGTGGCCCGATTCAAAGCCAGCTGCGATGAGCTCCTCCCAAATTAAAGGGAGTTGGTCAACTCGTGCACCAAATAAATCAACCCGTTGCCCACCTGTTATTTTGGTATAAAGTTTGTATTTTTTGGCGATTTGGCCGACAGCGATTAAACCATCTGGTGTTACTTCACCGCCTGTCATTCTTGGAACAACTGAGTAAGTCCCATCTTTTTGCATATTAGCTAAGAAGGTGTCGTTAGTATCTTGCAGGCTAAGGTGTTCCTGTTTAAGAATATAATCATTCCAGTAAGAGGCTAAGATTGATCCAACGGCTTGTCTACAAATTTCACAGCCATTACCACCCGTACCATGTTTTTCCAATAAGGTATCAAAACTTTTAATATTTTCAACCATGATAATATTGTATAAATCACGGCGAGTATGGGCAAAGTGTTCACAAATATCTGTATTAACAGTAATACCGGACTTTTCCAGTTCACTGTCTAACACTGATTTTAATAAAGCAGAGCAACCGCCACAGCCTGTTGTCGCTTTAGTTTCGACTTTTAAATCAGCCATTGATGAGCAGCCACTTTCAATCGCAGAACAAATTTCCCCCTTTGTCACATCAAAACAAGAACAGATTTGTGCTGAAGCGGGTAAAGCATCAGGACCTAAACCCACTGATTCATCAGAACGGCCTGGTAATATTAAAGTGTCTGGATGTTCGGGCAAGTCAATATTATTTAAGGTGTATTGCAACAAAGTACCGTAACCTGATGCATCCCCAACTAAAACTGCACCTAAAAGTTTCTTTTTATCTTGGCTAACGACTAGGCGTTTGTATATTTCATCTGCACCATTTTGGTAAGTATAAACTAATGCACCTTCTGTTTTTGCATGAGCATCACCAATACTGGCAACATCAACACCATTTAATTTCAATTTAGTGCTCATATCAGCACCTTCGAAAACAGCATACTGTTCAGCAAGGTTAGCAACAACGGTTCTTGCCATACTATAACCAGGGGCAACTAAACCAAAAGTTTGTTCTTTCCAAACAGCACATTCACCAATCGCATAAATATCAGGGTCTGATGTTTTGCATTGGTCATCAATAACAATACCACCGCGAGCACCTACTTCTATTCCAGAGGCGCGAGCAATTTCATCCCTTGGGCGAATGCCTGTTGAAAATAAAACTATATCGGTTTCTAGTTCAGAGCCATCAGCAAAAACTAATTTATGCTTACAATTATCGCCATCAATAATTTTGGTGGTATTTTTCCCCGTTAATACTGAAACCCCTAAGGCTTCAATTTTATTAGCAAGCATTTGTGCGCCACCCATATCTAACTGAGCTGACATTAGACGAGGGGAGAACTGTACAACATGCGTTTTAAGTTTTAAATCTTGTAGTGCTTTAGCCGCTTCTAAGCCTAATAAGCCTCCACCAATAACGGCGCCAACTTTTGATGACTTGGCCGCTTCAGTCATGGCTTCTAAATCTTCAATGGTACGGTAGACAAAGCAATTGTCTCTATCATGGCCAGAAACTGGGGGAACAAATGGGTATGAGCCTGTTGCCAGTACTAATTTGTCATAGCTTATCGCTGCACCTTTAGCTGAGGTAACAAACTTATTGCGAGTATCAATCTCAACAGCTTTGTCACCAAGGTGAATTTTTATATTGTTATTCTCAAAAAAGCCTTCCGTTACCATTGAAAGGTCTTTAGCTGATTTTCCAGAGAAAAATTCAGTTAAATGTACACGGTCGTATGCTGGGCGAACTTCTTCACAGAAAGTCACAATGTCATAATTATCTTTGATATCACTGGCAACCAGATTTTCTAAAAAATTATGCCCTACCATGCCGTTACCAATAACAACTAAGGTTTGCTTTTTGCTCATGCTGTCCTCTATTTAAATGCGTAAATCTTATTATGAATAGAATAAGCAGATATTATGCCATACATTAACTTGTTGTGTTATATAGCCTTAGACAAGGAAGGGGATTATTTGCGCA
This sequence comes from Gammaproteobacteria bacterium, assembly GCA_024277935.1. Lineage (GTDB taxonomy): Bacteria > Pseudomonadota > Gammaproteobacteria > Methylococcales > Methylomonadaceae > QPIN01. The sequence goes on along the minus strand of JAJRUF010000122.1, from coordinate 783 downwards.
CCTATGTGGTGCATTTTTTTGTGATTGAATAATGCTTTATCAGAATAAAAAAAATAAAGGTAGGTTAAATAGGAGCTGTAAGTGTTTTTAATGATCTGGCCTGGTTATTGCTTGGTATGTTAGAAATTTATTAAACATTATTTATTAAAGAGAGGAATTTATGTCTTATTTAGAGCCGACGGAATTTGTTACCAAAATGGTTGATGCTGGTGAAGCTAAAGTTTACATGTCAACAAAAGATACTTTAATTCGTGCTTTTATGGCTGGAGCTATTTTGGCATTAGCTGCTATATTTGCCATTACAGTTGCGGTAAAAACTGGCTCCCCTTTAACTGGAGCAATACTTTTCCCAGTTGGCTTTATTATGCTATACCTAATGAAGTTTGACTTGTTAACGGGTGTTTTTACTTTAGTCCCTCTTGCTCTTCTGGATAAAAGGCCGGGCGTAACAGTTGGTCAGGTATTAAGAAACTGGGGGCTGGTATTTGTCGGTAACTTTGCTGGCGCTTTGGCCGTTGCTTTTATGATGTCCTTTATTTTGACGATGGGCTATGACACTGATGGAGGGGCTATTGCAGCAAAAGTAGGTAAAATTGGTGAAGCGAGAACACTTGGTTATAAAGCCCATGGTGTGGGTGGCTGGTTTACCATTTTTATTCGAGGTATGTTGTGCAACTGGATGGTTTCAATGGGGGTTGTTGGCGCGATGATTTCTACCTCTGCAACCGGAAAAATGTTGGCGATGTGGATGCCTATTATGCTTTTCTTCTTTATGGGCTTTGA
>JAJRUF010000121.1 GCA_024277935.1 Gammaproteobacteria bacterium | reverse complement strand
GCTAGATATGAAAGTGTTGATAATGAAACAAAAATCAAGAAAAACCGTCAACGTATTCGTGCACGTTTAGCTATAAAAGCAAAAGTGAATGATGAAGTTGAAGCAGGTATGCGTATTGTTACTGCTGGTGGCAGAACGTCTACTAACCAGTCTCTTGGTCTTAGTCAAAAAGATTCTAATGGTAACATTATTAATAGCCAAAGTGGTACTGATGGTTTTAAAGGCAAAGCTTTATATTTAGACCGCGCCTATATTAAATGGAAACCTTCTTTTGTTAAAGGTGCTAGTTTAACTGTCGGTAAAATGAAACAACAATGGTATCGCGTCACAGACAATGTTTGGGATAGCGATGTTAACCCTGAGGGTTTAGCACTTGCTTATTCATATAAATTAGGTCCTGCTAAAGTAACCGCTCAAGGTGGTTACTATATTTTAAGTGACAATGGGGGTGAAGGTAGTACTTTTAGCGAAGATCTAAATATGTACCACGGTGGATTAAGTGGTGAAATGAAGTTTAATCATGCTGTATCAGCTTCTTTAGGTGCCAATGCTTATATTTTTAACAACAACCTAGGCAAAAATGGGGTTGCTAATACATCAGGTGTGAACCGCTTTGCGGGTGACCGAGTAAATGGAACAGCAAATGCTGAGTTCAAAATTTATGAAATCGCTGGTAAAGTTAAAGTTGATACCGGACTATTACCCGTTCATGCTTACGCTAACTATGTAATTAATGATGGTAACAATGTTAAAGGCAGTGAAAATGAAGCCTGGTTAGTCGGTATTGGTACTAAATGGAATAACTTTAAACTGGATTATAATTACCGCGATACGCAAAGAAACGCGGTAACCGATACTTTTAATGATTCAGACTTTAACCGTGGTGCTACAGCGGCAAGAGGCCATAAAATCAAGCTAGGCTATAAACTAAGCAAAAACTTCTCTCTAAGTGGTGCTTACTTAGGGGCTGAAGATTATGGAACAGCTGGCAAGAAAATCAGTGTTGATACATTCCAACTTGATCTAAAAGCTAAATTCTAAGTTAATCCAATAGAATCAAGCAACAAAAAAAGCCCGATAGTTTCTACCGGGCTTTTTTTTGCCTACAAAATAAATAAACACACCAACCTAGCTCTTCCTTGAACCTTTCACCTTGAACCTGCTCTTATCAAACCTCCTCCCCAAACAAATCCACAATCTGTGCATCCCTGACCCCAACAACCTCAATCCCTTGCCTAATTTCAGTCCGATAATGTTCATGTAAATGTCCATGAAATACCTGTTTTACCCCCATAGCTTCGGCTAGTTGATCAATGGCAATAAAGCCATGTTTATGACTTTTGGGGGCTTCATGTGTTACTAAAATATCTGCTTTTAGTTTTTTAAGTTGCGCCCATTCTTCAGGCCAGATAGCCGATTTATACTTAAGTGATAAGGCTGAGGGGCTTGTAAACTCAGAAGATACTTGTATAAAATGCTTTTTGCTCTGCCATTTTGGAGAATATGGTGGATACCAGACTCTGCCTAAAAAAATACCGCCTAAACCAGCAATTCTAAGACCTGCAATATTAATCACCTTTAAATGCAAGCTCTGCCCTGATAACTGGGAAGAAAAAAGATTGTGGTAATGTTCCGGTGGATCAAAATCATGGTTCCCAGGTATCCACCAAATTTTGGTTTTACCGATAATACTTTGAATATAGTCTTGCAGTGGCTTTTTTAAATCATAATCCCCTAATAATACAACGGCTTCAGGCTGACATTGTTTAACAGCAGAAATTAATGGGGCAAAGTTTCCATGCGGATCACCTGCAAATAAAACACTCCTTTTTTTTGTCATATTTTTAGCTGATTATGTAACTGAATAAGATGCTTAAAAATTAAAGCCATTAAGAAAAGGAGGTAGGATGTGCTGAGGAACGAAGCGCATCATTTGTAAGCGATGTGCTTCGTTCCTCAGCACACCCTGTTATGATGAATATACATTTAACTTTGTTTTATAAAAGCTACAAAAGTGACGCTTGTTGTTTTGCAATCAATTGCAGTTTATTGGCACGCGAAAGCTTTTTAATTTCTATTTCTCGTTTACTGGCTGTGCTTCTATTGTGTCCACTTTCCTGATAAACCAGTTTTTTGGGTTGGCGGCCTCTAAAATACTTAGCTCCTAACTGCAAACTATGCTGTTTATAGCGTCGCTCAACATCCGTTGTAATACCCGTGTAAAGGCTGTTATCTGTACAGTGGATAATATAAACAAACCATGTTTTCATGCTGTTACAATACTTATTAAGTGTTTAATCATTATCCTGGTTTTTATAGCCTACTTTTAAATTAAACATAACACTGCAAGCTATTGCTACAATAATATAGGCATAGCGTGCAGCCCACATAAGCATTGTGCCTCTGCTGTGCATGGCAGCATCTTTAATACTTGGGGTTATTGTCACTGTCCACAGCATTGCGACAATAAAATAAACTAAAAAGCCTGCTATGGCCCAGTGTACTGGGTTTCTGCCATTGGCAGTATTATAAAACCACACCATCACTAAAATAGCTGCTATTGACCCAATAAGCATATTTGTATCCTCTTTTTATTATTTTTATCTTTTTTTGGACGTTTATAGTGCTATCTTATCTATACTCTGTCAAAATTAAAACCACTTCTATCAAAGGGATATAAACTAAAGTATTCTAAGATATTATTTTATGTTGTAAATAACCCCCTTAGGGAGATGGAAATAAATAATCGTCCAGCCTTTTAAAAGCTGATGTAGTAAGGTGCGCATTGCGTACCTTTCGTTCTTAAGTTATTACTCTCCTTTTTTTAAATTAATCAACTTCTATTTCTGTGCCTAAAACAACTCCTCAGAAAAAACCAGCATTTTATATAGGTTCTCTTAACCAATGGACACTTTGCAGTTTTTTAATCGTTACCCTGCCTTTAATTTTTGCTGTATTTTATACCGTGAATGAGGTTGGAAATTTTACTGAGAAAAGTCAGGAAACTTTATTTAAAGTCGTACATGAGACTGAAAGTACGCGAATAATTATTGAGCGTTTGAATTCAATGGAGCGTAATATTAGACAGATACAGCTTTTTGGAAAACCTGTTTTTTATAATTTATTTCAACAAAACAGACAAAAGTTTCTGGATCAAATGGCATCTTTTAACCACCAAAAAATTGCTAAACAATTCAGGAATCAATTACTTTTGCTAGAACAAAACGAGAAGTCTTTATATATAAGTATTTTAGCCAAATTGGAAGATAAGAGTAGCAATCTTACGCAAGAAGACTTGAATGGCTATGATAAACTTACTCGTCAGGCAAAAAAGTTATTGATGGAGGGTGAAAATAGAGTGACTATGGAGGTCAATAATTTATCTGTTAACGCAAAAAAATTTACTATAGATTTAATTTTTCTAGCGGGTATAAGTTTATTTTTAGCAATCATACTTGCTTTACTTTTTGTACATTTATTATTACGCCCGATTAAAGATATTACGGTTGCAATCCGTACCATTGGCGATAAAGGTTTTTCGCATGCCATTTCTATCAGGGGGCCGAAAGATTTGCAACAATTAGGGGAGCAGTTAGAATGGTTACGGATAAAGCTAGGCAGCTTAGAAAAAGAAAAACAACAATTTATCAGAAATGTTTCTCACGAACTAAAAACGCCTTTAGCCACCTTAAAAGAGGGCGCAGATTTACTATCTGATAATGTGGTCGGTGAATTAAATACTGAGCAACAAGAAATCATTCAATTGATGAAAATAAGCAATATCACCATTAATGATTTGGTTGAAAATTTGTTAGAATACCAGCGGTCTATTTCAACCAAGATTGTCTTTAATTGCTCCACTTTTAAATTAGAGACGCTGGTTAACCGGATAACTTCTGAATATGAACTACTGCTTAGGAGCAAAAATATATCTTTAGATAAAAAACTTAAGTCAACCCAAATTAATGCTGATTATGAAAAGCTAAAAATCATTATTAGTAATATTTTTTCAAATGCTCTTAAATTTTCACCTCCCGGTGGCTCTATTAGATTAACCTTGTCTGCTTATAATAATGTTATTACTTTAATAATTGAAGACCAGGGCCCTGGTATAAGTAAGGATATTGAACAACTGATATATAAAGACTTTTATCGCGGAAACGATACTTCAAGCTGGAAAATTAAAGACTCGGGACTTGGGCTTACATTAGTCAGGTATTATCTTAATGCCCATCATGGCTCCATTAAATTACTTCCTCAATGCAAAAAATATAAAGGCGCTCGATTTTCTATTTATTTACCTCAAAAACAAGATATAGCTTAATGCCAACCTTATTAAAGATATTTATAATTTTTATTGTCGTAACATCTTCAGGGTGTCAATTATTGACCGATATTCACTCCACATTTTATGACACAACAGATGATTCAGTTAAAGTACCTGCTAAGTTTAAAATTCAGCAACTATACCCTTTATTAGAAGATAGCACTGTATATAGCAGTATGTCTGTAAAACAACAAAAAATTATTTGTGAGCAATTAAAATCAGCATATAAGATTCAAAAAGACTGGCAGACCGCCTGGTTAATGGCCTATTCAGTCAATCAAAATTTTACTTGCTTAAGCTTGGTAGATACACTCAATATATTAACCAAAATTCAACAACAACAGCCCCCCGCCTCTCCTTTATATTGGTTAAATATTCATCAAATCAATTTGTTAAACAAATTATCTTACCTACAGTCAAAAAATAAAAAATTTAAACGAAAAAACAAGCTGTTAAAAGAAAATTTAAATAAAACAACTTTGCAACTTCAAGATATTGTTTCTAAAATCCAGGCATTAAAAATTATCGAAACCACTATTAACCAGAAAACCCAATAATGACAGATACTCAAGATAGCAATTTACAAAACCATAAAATTTTATTGGTAGACGATGATCTCAGCATACTTAAATTGCTTTCTCTTCGCTTAACTTCTATGGGCTTCGAGGTTAATTGTGCGGAAAGTGCTGAAAAGGCGGTTGCTTTAATTCCTAGTTACCTGCCCCACTTAGTCATTACTGATTTAAGAATGGGGGATATGGATGGCTTGGCTTTATTTGACCATATTAAAGAGTTTTACCCTACCATCCCAGTTATTATTTTAACCGCTCATGGAACCATAAAAGATGCTGTGGCGGCGACTAATCAAGGTTTATTTGGCTTTCTGACTAAACCTGTTGATAGTAAAGAACTTATTGAGCTTGCGACTAAGGCCTTAACATTACACTCTAGTCATTCTCCTGGAAAAGCGATTACTAAAGAAAATGCATGGCGAGCCAATATTATTACCCGTAGCATTATTGTTGAAAACTTACTCCGTGAAGTTGAAAGTGTCGCTAACAGTAATATCAGTGTTTATATTCAGGGAGAAAGTGGGACAGGTAAAGAGCTTATTGCTCAAGCGATACATAAGCTTAGTCCACGTCGTAACAAAGAGTTTGTAACGGTTAATTGCAGTGCTATTCCTGAGGACTTATTAGAATCTGAACTGTTTGGCCACCTTAAAGGCTCTTTTTCAGGGGCAACAGTAAATCGAAAAGGTTTATTTGAGGCCGCTGATGGGGGCAGCTTATTTCTTGATGAAATTGGTGATATGTCAGCCGCATTTCAAGTTAAATTATTACGTGTACTTCAAGAAGGTGAGATTCGTCCCGTTGGCTCTAACCAGACAATTAAAGTTGATGTTAGAGTTATTTCTGCCAGCCATAGAGATTTAAAAAAAATGACGGCGGAGGAAACTTTTAGATTAGACCTTTATTATCGCCTAAATGTTGTTACTTTGTTTTTACCAAGCTTAATTGATCGGCGAGAAGATATTCCTCTCCTCGCCAGTCATTTTATTACAATCAACCGGTCAGAGCATAATTCTGTTGCTAAAGGCTTATCTTCTGAGGCTATGGAGTTATTAATTGCTTATAACTGGCCGGGTAATGTAAGGCAATTAAGAAATGTCATTGAGCATATTTGTACTTTTGCCACTACACCTTTAATTCCCGTGGGTCTGGTTGAAAAAGCTTTACAGGAAAAACAGTCGTCTTTATTAAGTTTTAATGATGCAAAAAAGAATTTTGAACTGGATTATTTAATAAAATTATTACAGCTGACTAATGGCAGTGTTACTAAAGCCGCTAAGCTGGCGAAACGCAATAGAACTGAGTTTTATCGCTTGTTGGATCGCCATGAACTTAAACCGGCTCAATTTAAGATAAAGAAGAAATAACTGTCGTTTTGGCGGGCTGAAGTCCGCTCTACAGTTGATATTAATTTGAGCTACTTAATGCTTTTAGAAATTCTAGCAAATCAGTTTTTTCTTGTGGGGTAAAATGTAATGGAAAAATTGCTGCATCAAGGTAACGATTTGGCTCCCCCCCTTTATCATAATATTCAATTACTTCGGTTAAAGTTTTAATGCTGCCATCATGCATATAAGGTGCTGTTAAACTAATATTTCGCAAAGTGGGTGTTTTGAATTTGCCTATATCTGCAATCGCATGCGTTACATTAAACCGACCCAGTTGAACTTTTTGTTCTGGGCTTAATTCCATAGTTTCTCCTTGCTTTAAAGCACTAACAAAATCATCTATTTGGTCTTTTATTTTAGCAAAACCTACTCCAAGATTATAATAACGATTATCCATAAATAAGGCACTGTCCCAGGATATTTCATGACAGTTTGCACAATTTCCTTTGCGTCTAAATATTCTTAAACCTCTAGCCGCACTATCAGATAATTTAGTATGGTCTCTACCAAAATAATATTGATCAAACAGTGAATTTGCAGAAATTAGTGTACGCTCAAAGCTTGCAATAGCCTTGGTAACATAGTCTATAGATATTTCTTCAACGGGAATATTAAAGACCTGCTTAAATAGTTTTGGGTATTGAGCATCCTCCTGGATTGTATTGATAATCTTGGTATAGTCTTTTAACCCATGTTCTACGGGGTTTAAGAAAGGGCCTAAAGCTTGATCTTCTAAACTTTTGGCTCTGCCATCAACAAACAATGTTTTATAAAATGCTGCGTTAACCACTGTGGGTGCATTGACAAAGCCTGTTTGATTATAAATACCTCGTGGAGTCTTTAAACCATCAGTAAAAGCAAGCTCTTTACGGTGGCAACTTGCACAACTAACCGTTCCATTACCACTAAAACGCTTATCATTAAATAATAAGCGGCCTAATTCAATTTTTATTGCTGTTTGTGGGTTGTCTTTTGGAATTGCAAGCTCAGGTAGGCCCAGAGTTGGGTTTGCGTAGGTAATATTTGAAAATATCATCCCTACAAATAATATTATATATATTTGCATAGTAACTCCAAAAAAAATACCAGCAGAAAGGTCATCTGCTGGTATCTATTAGCTTTTATTAAATTAAAATTTATGGCCAGAAACAAAACACAACTTGATTAGGGAGTCTGTATAGCGGACTTTAGTCCGCTATACAGACGCATCAGCTATGGTTTGTTAAGAGCCATGTAAATTAATCTTGCTCAGGCATATCTTGAACAATTAAAACATAAGGTTCGCCTAAAGGCATTTTGTCATGCGGTTTTTTAAAGTAAATAACTTTACCGTAAGTTTCATTGATTGCAGGTATAAGTTTACCGGCTTCTTCTGCTGTTAAATCAGGTAATGTTGCATGAGCGCGTGGAATCTCAGTTTTATGATAATGCCAGTAATGTTTTTCCTCTGCAGGCAAAGCATTATATTGCGCAGTGGTAATAATATATTCAAAACCCATAGGCTTATCTTGATCTTTCATACCTGTATGGAACATTAAGCAAACCAAGGTGCCATCATCATAAGCTTTACAGTGGTGATGAACAATAGTTTGTAAATCAGGGTCATGTATATCATGTGTCTGTGGTTTTAAATGACGTATCGCTTGAATATGTAAATCATTAAAACCCTGGTGATTAGGGTATTCTTTTTGACGTGGATTAAAGGTTTTATTATAAACGGCTGGCTCATCAGTAACAGAAAGTGTTTTACTGGTATCTGTTGCAGCACACCCTACTGTCAATGACATTAAAGCCGTAAGTAGCAAAATTTTTGTTTTCATATTTATCCCCTCTTGGATTAATTTGTACTGTGTTATATAAATTGCTAAAAATCTGTTTTAGCAATTTATGGTATTAGTATATTCTAATATTCATACCAAGTAAAGCAGTAGGTTATTATTTTCTTGCTTTATCCTCGTTTCAGCTAAATTTAAAATAATCCGGACGACTTTTAAGCCTTCTCTTTCTTAAGTAGGAGGACAAAATTATTTTAATATTTCGAATCAATAAGTTTTGGAAGTGAGGCTTTAGCCTCGCACGAGTCAGACGAGGCTAAAGCCTCCCTTCCAAATGTTAGAATAAATATTGTTAGTTACTTAGAAATAGATGCGCAGGGTGAATTGAGGAACGGAATATATCGTTTACAATTGATGCATTTCGTTCCTCAACACATTTATTTCTGAGTAGACTCTTTACTTCCAGCAACCTAACTGTAATGCTCTATATTATAGCTGGTCACTATACTGTACTTAGTACCAGGGTCTATTTTGACACTGTTACCCACTGTATTAGCAATTTCCACACAGACAAAACGTTTATAGTCTTCAGCTTGTAAATCCAGCATTTTTTCAGCAACATCAGGACCAGGGTTCCAGACCACAACATTATTATTTCCCTTGGAACTAATATGAATTTTTCGTTTTAATACGGGGTCATTAATTGTTAAGTTATTCCCTTTATTAATATAAATATGATCCATTGCTTCTTTAACAGTAATGGCTCCAACTTGGCAGACTTCAATATATTCTTCGGCTTTATCTAAATATTCTGCTTTTTCAAGTCCAAAAACCTGAATTTGATTAGCATCACCTACATTAAAATAGGTATGAAGTGCTTCAGTAATTGTGAAAGCCTGATTACCTTTATTTTGGGTTGTTAAGTTTAAAGTAAGAGAATCACTAATGGTTATTTCAAGTGAAAGGTAAAATTGAAATGGCCATATTTTCTGAGTATTTTCATCATCGGTAAATGCTAACTTTATTTTTGTATCACCATTTTCTAAAGTATTCACATTTGATACCTTCCAGGTATTATTACGTACGAAGCCATGAGAAGGAAGATCTGCACCTTCTGGCGCATCACCAAACCAGGGCCAACAAATAGGGATACCACCCCGCATTGCCTTACCTTCTCTAAAATAGGCAATTTCACTAAAAAATAAAATATCTTCTGCTTCATTAGCCGGCCTAAATGATAAAACCTGCCCTGCATACACAGAAATTAAGGCAGACGCTTTTTTACTCGTTACTTGAATAAAATGCAATCCCCCTTTTACTTCAATAAATTTGACTTGACCTGAAATGCCAAATTGAGCATTTAATTGCTGAATATTAATCGTACTTACCCACCTTTAAACTATTTTTGATAATATTTATATTTGGCTTATACACATCGCGTTTTGCCTCTCTTAATTGATAAATATCATTCATATGGCTCATCTCGCTATAGCGTGTGTTCAAGTCTTTTAAAATTCCTGTTTCCAAAGTATAAATACACCCATGTACACTTAAATGTTGATGATTTCTCCAAGCTCTTTGAATGATTGTGGTATGACAAATATTTTTAACTTGTTCGATAACATTTAATTCACACAATCTGTCAAGACGTTCAGTTTTATCGGTAAAGCTTAATAATTCCTCTTCATTTTTTTGATGTACACTTTTAATATGACATAACCAATTATCAATTAAGCCATGTTCAACTAACTCCATTGAGGCTTTCACACCGCCACAACCATAATGCCCACAAACAATAATATGTTTGACCTTTAAAACTTCAACAGCAAACTGGATAACCGATAAGCAGTTTAAGTCAGTTGGTACAACAACATTGGCGATATTACGATGAACAAATAATTCCCCTGGTTGCAAGCCAACTAACTGCTCGGCAACAACCCGACTATCTGAACATCCAATCCATAAATATTCAGGAGATTGTTGTTTGGATAGGTCAGAGAAAAAATTGGGTTCATTCCGTTTTATGCCATCAGCCCAGGCTTTATTGTTATCGTAAATTTTTTGTAATTGTTTCATTAAGTACTCTTCTACTCTTTCATTTTGGCCTGTTTTTAAAGTTTCTATTATACCTTGGATAATATGCTGGTTAATTATTTAACCGGGGGAGGGTTAGAAAAATGAAACTTTAAATAGAGTGGAGGGGGGGCTGAATAATTAATATGGCTATACAAGAGTTAAGTTTGGTAGTGGGTTAAATCTGTAACTTTAACAAATATATTCTCATTAATAACCGCCTTTTGGGACGGCAGGCTTTAGCCTGCATTTTTTAGTGCAAGAGCAAGCTAAAGCCTGCGCCCCAATAATAGTTAATTATTAAAATAAGCTTTATCAAAAGATTCGACCCACTACCATAAGTTTAACCACAGAGAATACGGAGACTTAACGCTCAAAAATTCTATGACCTGAAGTCAATAATGTTAGATCTTTTATGCACTCTTACTTAGGCAACCAGCAACAAATAACCCACCCACCTTACTGGCTTTTTTATCCCTGCTCAAACCATCTCAATCGTTACGTAGCTGGCTATGCGCCTCTTGAGATAGTTTGAGCAGGGATAAAAAATCTGCGCAATCTGGGTGGGTTATTTATTGCCAGTTGCCTTAATCTAATGGAATACGAATTTTTTGCCCTGGATAAATCAAATCAGGGTCTTTGATCACTTCTTTATTAGCAGCAAAAATACGTGGATATTCCATTGCATTTTTATAATAATGTTTGGCTATTTTTGATAATGAATCGCCACTTTGGATAATGTAATATTCAACATCTTCAGGTTCCAATGCTGCAATAACATCACTCTCAGCTTCCATATCCGTTACTGCAATATTAACTTCTACCTCTGTCACCCCTTTTACATTACCCGCCATGAGTACGGCTTTTTGTGCAGCCTCAATATTGTCTGTTGAGCCGACTAAATTAACCTTTCCATCGGCATAAGCTGCTGTTAAGTTTTCAATCCCAGGGTTGTTAGCCTCAATATGTTCTGATATTTTTTGCCCAGCTTCAGCATCATTATTAAAAAGCTTATTACCTATGTCTTTTGCAAAATCGAATAATCCCATTTTTTCACCTTTATAATTAAAATATTAAAAGAATTTTTTAGCTAAATTAAATAAGTCATCTGTTACATCACCATCATTATCAGCATCTAAAAATGAAGATATTAATTGTGTTGCCTGACTAGCACCGCTACCACCTAAAAGGCTTGACACATCAAGCTTACCAACTCCACCTAATGCAGAACTATTGACGGTTTCTTTACTTAAAGCACCCATTACAGCACTTGCAACCAATGGTAATAACTGTTTTATTACTGAATTATCAACACCTGTTGCTGCTGCAGCCTGGCTAGCTACATTGCGACTTACCTCTTTATTACCAAACACATGCCCTAAAATAGCATTACCATCATCAGTGGCTGAAGGCTCGTTCAAAGCTTCAGGGCTATCTAAATAGCGTTGGTGTCCACCTTGACTTAATGCATTAACCAAGCCTCCTAAACCATCTAAACTGCTGGCATTACGTTTAATTCCACTTGATACAGCTGGAACTAACTGACTCACTACCCCTTGTATATCAGACTCATCTATGCCAAATTTATTGGCTAATTGCGTAACCAGTTGTGCATTTCCTGCACCTAAAACAGCATCTAGAATACCCATTTATTTTACCTGAGAGTTTTAAAAGTTATAAAATACAGTCATTTTCCTAAAGCAAGCTGACTAGAAACTGAATATTAACGTTTATATTCAGTTTTAGCTAATTTTTTTATGCTTAAAATATTTGCTTACTCTCAAGCTGGAAATAAAAATTAAATAAGGTTAATCTCTATGTCCAAAACCGGTATCAAAAAATCGTCATATCAACGAAAACAAGCCCCAGGGTTCCTTGAACAACTGGGTGTTAAATATTATCGTTATCTAGCAGAAAAATCTGGCACTATTAATATACAAAATATCAGTATTGATGATTTGCCCCCCGATATTAGCTTACAAACCTTGGCTCGGAATATCACAGGTTTTGCAATGGTCATCGCCTTTTCAATAGGTGCATTAACTACCTTTGTTACTATTTGGTTAGAATGGACATACCAAAGTACGATGGCAACAATACCTTATTATTTTCTTTATGGCACTGTGCTTATTATTATGTTGCTTATAGAGATGGCGGTATTGTTTTGGCTGGGTATTAAAACTGTTTACAGCCTGGCTTGCTTAACCGGACATAACCACGCAACTGAAGGCTCATGCTTACCGGGGGATGATGCGGTTCCCAATATTCTGGCTCGTGCCGCCCTTGAAGTCCCTGATCCTGTTATTCATTATTTAGGGATAGACCCTCTTAAACATTTATCAAAGTCCAAATTATTTTTGGTGGCTTTTTTCTATAAGGCTAAAGTCATTTTAAGTAGTATGTTAGTTAAATTTTTATTCATTCGGCTTTTTGGTAAAGGTGAAATTCGTAATGCTTTTAGCTGGGTCGCTATTCCTATTACAGGAATTTGGGATGCTTTTACTTTATATAAAGTAGCGCGTGAAGCGAGGTTAAGACTTTTTGGTAATAAACTTGCCGCATTTATCAGTAATGATATTTTAACTGAAGCATTTATTGAGCATCTTTCTCCTAAAGCGCGCGAAGGATCAGTTCGTGCTATTGCGACAATGATGGTACTGGCTCAAAACTATCATCCTAATATGCTTATATTACTAGTTAGGTTATGTGATACCTTTGAAATCAGCGATGATTCTGAATATGATAATTGGGAAGATTTTTTACAATTATTATCTGAAGTATCAACGGAAGAACGCTATTTTCTTTTAGACTTATTAAGTATCTCAGCGGCTTTTGATGGACACTTATCTCGTCTTGAACGCTATCATTTACCTGAAGCTTTTAAAGAGTTAACCGATGTTTATATGCAAAGGAGTGAGAAATTGACAGACCTGTTATTAAATGGTCAGTTGCATGCAGCTAAAGAATTGTGTTTTCTTGATTTTAAACCTGGCTAGATTATTATTCATAACAAATTCTCATATATGTTCACACGGTTTAAGCAAGACATACAAGCATACAGCTTACCTAAACGCTTTACTTTTCCTTTCTATTACACGCCCCACCCCTTATGTTTATTAGCTGCAAAAGAACTGCAACAACATCTAAAAACTCAAAAAACTTGGACTCATAATTTTGGTTTTTCAGAAAGTAATAGCCCCGCTATTGGTAAAATGTTTGGTGTTTTATTGGTCAAAAATAAACACGGTGAGGTTGGTTATTTATCAGCATTTTCAGGTAAGTTAGCCGAAAATAACCATCTACCCAATTTTGTACCTCCTGTCTTTGATATGCTTACCGACGACAGTTTCTATTTAAAGGGGCAAGAAGAAATAAACCTTATCACTGAACAAATTACTCAACTAGAGCATAATCCTCTGCTTTTAAAATACGAGTTGTTTTTAAACACAGAAAAACAGTTATCTATCAATGAGATTTCCACATATAGACAAGAAATAATTGGAGCACGAAAAGTAAGGAAATTACGTAGGACTTTGGCTGAAACTTCACTCAGTTCCACTGAGTTTTTACAACTGAAAGAACAGTTAAGTAAAGAAAGTATTAAACAAAAAAATCAACTTAGAGACTTAAAGAGTTATTGGAATATAAGAATTAATAAAGCTGAACAACAGCTTAATCAACTTACTATTCCACTGGCTAAACTGAAAGACCGGCGTAAGCAATTATCGACTGATTTACAGTATAAACTTTTTAGCCAATACCAGTTTCTTAATAATCAAGGACAAACTAAAAGCTTAAATTCAATTTTCAAGCAGACACCTCAAAAAATACCGCCCGCCGGATCAGGTGAATGTGCCGCCCCCAAATTATTACACTATGCCTTTAAATTTGATATGCAGCCTTTAGCAATGGCAGAGTTTTGGTGGGGTGAGTCTCCTAAATCAGAGGTAAAAAAACATCTTAATTTTTATGCTGCCTGTCAAGGCAAATGCCAAGCTATTTTATCTTATATGCTAGAAGGGATAGATATGGATGATAACCCTTTATTAAACAACCCTGCTGAAGAAAAAAAAATTGATATTATTTATCAAGATAATAACATGCTGGTTATTAACAAACCCTCTGGCTTGTTATCTGTCCCAGGTAAAAACATTGAAGATTCAGTTTGTTACAGGATGAAACAACTATACCCTCAAGCAACAGGTCCTTTAGCCGTACATCGCTTAGATATGTCGACTTCAGGTTTAATGTTAATCGCTTTATCGAATGATATACATAAAAAATTACAACGGCAGTTTATTAACCGAAGTATAAAAAAACGTTATATTGCTTTATTAGATGGTCTGCTTAATGAAGATAAAGGCGTTATTGACCTGCCCCTTAGAGTAGATTTAAATGATAGACCACGACAGTTAGTTTGCTTTCAACATGGAAAAGCAGCAAAAACTCAATGGGAAGTTATAGAGAGAAAGAACCAGCAAACTAAAGTCTATTTTCATCCAGTAACGGGGCGGACACATCAGTTACGTGTCCATTCTGCGCATAGTAAAGGCTTAAATACACCCATCGTTGGCGATGATTTATATGGAGTGAAGTCCAACCGATTACACTTACATGCAGAATTTATCGAATTTAACCATCCTGTCACTAAAAATAGAATCAGTTTTCAAGTTGATCCTGAGTTTTAGACTATTTTTTCAATATACTGCAACATTAACTGTACAGATTTACTACCTCGAAACTCATTAATATCTAGTTTATACGCTACTCTAATTGATCGAGTTCCCAACCAATTTTCTGGCCTATCAACAAAAAAACAGATAGCATCTATTAGTAACTCTCCCATAGGAAATCTAAGTACAAACTTTAGGTGTTGTTGCCCTACAATTCTGCATTGAATCACATCAAATACACCATCAAACACTGGTTCAGGAAATGCTTGTCCCCAAGTTCCGGCATCAGCTAATTGTTGAGTAAACTCCTGGCTTATTTCTTTTTCAGATAATTTGCCATCAGAATAAATTTTTTGTTCAAGGTCTACTGTATTTAAGTGTTTTGCAACCACTTCATCAAAGGCTAATGCAAAGACAGGGTAGTCATGCATTTGAATACTCATCCCTGCAGCCATTGCATGTCCCCCAAATTTACTCAGTACTTTTGGGTGAGCCACTGCAATTTCACTTAAAACATCTCTAATATGTACACCAGGTATTGAACGAGCAGACCCTTTTATTTCACCATTTTCTGCGGCTGCAAATGCAACAACAGGTCGATGCAAACGATCTTTTATTCTGGAAGCTAAAATACCAATAACACCTTGATGCCAGCTTTTTTCAAACAAACAAATACCTGAAGCTAAATGATTGTCATCTAACATGTGCATTTCATTTAATAAAGACATGGCCTCATTTTTCATTTGAGCTTCTACATCTTTACGGTCTTTATTTAATTCATCCAACTGTTCAGCCATATCTTTAGCTAATGGTAGGTTATCAGTTAATAAGCATTGAATTCCTAAAGACATATCATCCATACGCCCTGCTGCATTTAACCTAGGCCCCAGTGCAAAACCAATATCTGTTGAACTAATGGATTGAAATTGTTTACCTGCCTGTTCGATTAAAGCCATAATACCAGGATGAGCGTGTCCAGAACGTATTCTTAATAAGCCCTGATGAACCAAGGCTCTATTGACTTGATCTAATGCAACTACATCGGCCACTGTTCCTAAAGCAACATAGTCTAATAGTTGGGCAAGGTTGGGCTGTTCAATATTATGTTGCTGGAACCATTTTTGTTCACGTAAGCGACTTCTTAATGCCATTAAAACATAAAAAATAACCCCAACTCCGGCTATATTACCACTCGGAAATTTATCATCTTGCATATTGGGGTTTACGATAGCATCAGCATCAGGTAATTCATTGCCCGGTAGGTGATGGTCCGTCACGAGTACTTTAATGCCAAACTCTTTAGCAACTTTAACCCCATCAATACTTGAGATACCATTGTCCACTGTAATAATTACATCAGGTTTTTGTTGCTTAACCAGTTCAACGATTTCTGGCGTAAGCCCATAGCCATATTCAAAACGGTTGGGCACAACATAAGATACATTTTTGGCTCCAAGTAGCTCAAGCCCCTTAATGGCAACAACACAGCTTGTTGCACCATCAGCATCAAAATCTGCAACTATACTAATGCTTTGTTGTTGTTTAATGGCTGTGATTAAATGCTCGACCATTGTTTCCATTCCTGATAACAGCCAAGGTGATGGAAGGTTTGTTAGACTACGTTCAAGTTGCTCATTTTCAGTAATACCCCGAGTTAAAAAAATATTATTTAATATGGGGGGGATACCTGTTAAATGTGATTTTTTCTTACCCGCAAGTCTTGGAACAATTTTTTTCTGAACACCTTGATGATACATAAATAAACCTTGTAGAGCGGACTTCAATCCGCAATAGAAATTGGGGTAAGCATAGAATTATAGTTAGTTGCTTTAAATTTTCATATTCCTCAATATTAAAATTGTAGAGCGGATTTCAGTCCGCCCTATTCCAGTAATCATAGACATAAAATACGACTTATAGTCACTTTAACTGAAATTTTCAGATTATAATTTCGTGAGTATTTACTTATAGCGGACTGAAGTCCGCTCTACAGTGTGCTGTATATAAGTTCATGATTTATTAAGATATTACGATGAAAACTTTTGGGGATTCTATTCCAGTCCATTACTTGTATAATGATCGGAATATTTGATGCCTGTAACTGTTCTTTAAAATCTATTAATTCGTTAATAGCCAAGGGGGTAAAATCAGCAGTACGAATAACTAAATCAAGATCACTGGCATCATGGCTTTCACCATTAACACGGCTGCCATAAGCCCATATTTCTATGGGTGTTGTAAAACATTCATTTGCAATATTACATAGAGATTTACGGTCTTTGTCCCTTATATCAATCATCACAAACTGAGTTAATGGCTTGAATCACACTGTTAGCATCAACAATAAACTGGGGGAGCAAAACAATAGTTTGTTCTGCAAAGCCTTCTCCATAATCATGGGCAGTGTTATTTCTATTATCTCTGTATTTTAACCAGCGTTCTGCCTGTTCAATGCTTATTAAGCTGTGGTTTGCCGCGTGCCTGAAAATATCTTTAAAATATAAACGATCTGCTTCTTTAGAGCTATGGAAATAAGGTTTTAATGCTTTTTTAAGTAATTTTCCGCTCTGCTCCAGAATAATTTCAAATTCTTTAACGCAGGCGGAACGATACATATCATATTCAATTGATTCATTATCACTTTCATTAAGTAATTTTAATGACATTTCAAGTGTTTTAACACAGCGTTGTAAAAAAGAAGTATCAATATACATGAGTTAAGGGGGATGTAGAGCGGACTTTAGTCCGCTCTACAGTTTTACATTTTATCCAAAATTGCTTTTTTTACTGCATCTAAGTTTGCTTCAATAGTGACAGGGTGAGAGTCTTTACATTGATTAATTGCTGTATCAGGGTCTTTTAGACCATTGCCTGTTAGTGTACAAACAATTTTACTGCCTTCAGGAATTTTTCCATTGGCTATATCTTTTAAAGCACCTGCTAATGAGGTTGCCGAAGCAGGTTCACAGAAAACACCTTCATACTGAGATAACATTTTATGCGCTTCTAAAATTTTCTCATCAGTAAAACAATCGAACCAGCCACCTGACTCTTTTTGTGCAGCCCAGGCATAATCCCATGACTGTGGTCTACCTATTCGAATAGCTGTGGCAATTGTTTCTGGATTATCAACCATTTCCCCACTAATAAAGGGAGCTGCACCGGCAGCTTGGTATCCACACATAATAGGGCGTTTAGCGGCTACTGCCTTTAAATCACCTTGATCAGCAGCATATTCTGTATAACCTTTCCAATAAGCTGTGATATTACCTGCATTACCCACAGGTAAACAATGATAATCAGGTGCATCACCTAATTCATCAACTATTTCAAAAGCGGCTGTTTTTTGACCATCAATTCTAAAAGGGTTTATAGAATTAACAATCGTTACAGGGGCATGGTCAACAATTTCTTTAACTAAAGACATACCATCATCAAAATTACCATTAATCTGGATAATTTCTGCACCGTACATGAGTGTTTGGGCCAATTTACCTAAAGCAATTTTGCCTTCTGGAATTAATACAAAGGCCTTAATACCTGCACGTACCGCATAAGCGGCTGCAGATGCTGATGTATTACCTGTAGAGGCACAGATAATGGCTTTGCTGCCCTCTTCTACTGCCTTGGTGACAGCCATGGTCATACCGCGATCTTTAAAAGATCCCGTTGGGTTTAAACCTTCGTATTTAACATAAATATCAACCTCTTTGCCAATAATTCTTGGAATATTTTGTAACTGAATTAAAGGCGTATTACCTTCTCCAATACTGATCACACGCGTGTCATCACTAACGGGTAAGCGTTTTCTATAACGATCAATTAGTCCTGTGTAACGAGTAGCCATAAGTTATCCTAATGTTTCTAAACGAATTCGGCTGATAGAGCCTGTAATAGTTGATAATGCTTCAATTTCAGTAATCGCAGCGTTCATTTCTTTTTCTAATGTGGTTTGTGTCAACATAATAACGGGTAAGCGGGTATTACCCTCTAAAGGCTCTTTTTGAATTAAAGCCTCAATACTAATATTATGTTTAGCCAAAATACTGGTGACATCCGCCAATACACCGGGTTTATCTTCAGCACTTAAACGTAAATAATAAGCTGTTTGTATTTGTTCAGCAGGTAAAACAGGAATATCACTGATTGCATCTGCTTGAAAGGCTAAATGCGGAACACGATGTTCGGGGTCACCCGATAAAACTCTGACCACATCCACTATATCTGAAATGACCGCTGATCCTGTTGGTTCCGCTCCTGCTCCAGCCCCATAGTAAAGTGTTGGGCCAACAGCATCTCCTTGAACTAAAACGGCATTCATCACACCATCTACATTTGCAATTAAACGTTTAGCAGGAATTAAAGTAGGATGCACTCTTAACTCAATCCCTTGTGCTGTTTTTCTGGCAATACCTAAATGTTTGATTCGGTATCCCAATTCTTCAGCATATTCAACATCAGCACGGGTGATTTTAGTAATACCTTCGGTAAAAACTTTCTCAAACTGTAATGGAATACCAAATGCTAATGATGCAAGAATAGCTAACTTATGTCCAGCATCAATACCTTCAACGTCAAATGTTGGATCAGCTTCTGCATAACCTAAAGCTTGTGCTTCTGCCAGTACATCCGCAAAGTCACGACCTTTATCACGCATTTCTGTGAGGATAAAATTACCTGTACCATTAATAATGCCTGCTAACCATTCGATCTGATTACCACTTAAACCTTCCCGAATTGCTTTAATAATTGGAATGCCGCCAGCGACTGCTGCTTCAAATAAAACCATCACCCCTTTTTCGCTGGCTTTAACAAAAATTTCATTGCCGTGTAATGCAATAAGTGCTTTATTAGCAGTCACGATATGTTTACCATTATCTATCGCTTGTAAAACCAGGTCTTTAGCTAAAGTCGTACCACCCATTAATTCTAAAACAATATCAATTTCTGGGTTATTAATAATCTCAAGAGAATCTGTTGTAAGCTCAATATCCTGCGTATCACAAATTCTTTCACGCGTAATATCTCTGGCTGAAGCACAAGTTACAATAATTTCTCTTCCCGCTCTACGAGAAATTTCTTTTGCATTTCTTTTAAGTATATTAACGACGCCGCCACCGACTGTCCCTAGGCCTAAAACACCAATTTTTACCGCTTCCAATTGAAACTCCTAATATTTTGTAGAACGGACTATAATCCGCATATCTTCTTGAACTTTGCGGACTGAAGTCCGCTCTACTCATTATTCTATAATACCGTCTTTTTTAAGCATCATTCTTATGCCTCGTAGTGCTTGTCTTGTTCTATGCTCATTTTCAATTAAACTAAAACGAACATGGTCATCACCATATTGCCCAAAACCAACACCGGGCGAAACAGCCACTTTAGCATCAATAATCATTTTTTTACAAAACTCAATGGAACCCATCTCTTTATATTGCTCTGGAATAGGTGCCCAAACAAACATGGTTGCCTTGGGCTTTTCAACTATCCAGCCCATACTGTTTAAACCGTCGCACAATACATCCCTACGGCTTCTATACATACCTCTAATTTCAGTAACGCACTCTTGAGGCCCTTCAAGAGCAGCAATTGCCGCTACTTGAATAGGTGTAAACATACCGTAGTCTAAATATGATTTTATCCTCGTCAATGCAGAAACTAAGGTTTTATTGCCACACATAAATCCCACACGCCAACCTGGCATATTGTAACTTTTTGATAATGAAAA
The DNA here is from genome assembly GCA_024277935.1 of Gammaproteobacteria bacterium. GTDB lineage: Bacteria > Pseudomonadota > Gammaproteobacteria > Methylococcales > Methylomonadaceae > QPIN01. The sequence goes on along the minus strand of JAJRUF010000121.1, from coordinate 22,331 downwards.
AAACTCTACGGCAATATCTTTAGCCCCTTCTACCTGTAATATCGAAGGTGCTTTATAGCCATCAAAAACAATATCTGCATAAGCAATATCATGCACCACCCATATATTATGCTCTTTAGCGACGGCTACAATTTTTTCGAAAAAATCCAGTTCAACACATTCACTGGTTGGGTTACCAGGGAAGTTAAGAATTAACATTTTAGGTTTTGGCCAAGAGTCAATAATGGCTTTATGTAACTCTTCAAAAAAATCGGTGCCTGGAACCATTTTTACGTGTCGTAAATCAGCACCTGCGATAACAACGCCATAAGGGTGAATGGGATAAGCAGGGTTAGGGACTAAAACAACATCACCAGGCCCTAAGGTTGCTAATGCTAAATGAGCTAGACCTTCTTTTGAACCGATGGTTACAATAGCTTCTGTTTCAGAGTCTAAATCAACATCAAAACGTTTTTTATACCAATTACAAATAGCCTGTCTTAAACGAGGAATGCCACGAGAAACTGAATACCGATGTGTATCATCTCTTTCAGCTGCCTCGACCATTTTTGCAACAATATGTTTAGGTGTTGGTTGATCAGGGTTTCCCATACCAAAATCAATAATATCTTCACCTGCTGAGCGCGCCTTTGCTTTCAGTTCATTGACAATATTAAAAACGTAGGGAGGTAAACGGCTGATACGATGAAATTCTTCCATTGATGATGTCGAATAATAAAGTAATATTTAAACCTTATATTATAACCTGAATTGAAGTATTTTAGGGTGATGGATTAACAGAAAGTCAGATATTGATAACACCAAAATAACCAGATCGTTTGGTTATTTTTTTGGTTATAAAAATATGACCGTCATTAAGTTATATTTTCGCCACATATCATTGACATAATAAATGCCGATATTTCATTTGATGCATTCATATCAAATGGGATAGAGAAATACCCTAAAGCAGGTTTTACATTGTTAATAAAATTAATATCTCTTGCGTAATCAACTGAACAGCTTTCACCTGAACTAGGATACATCGCAAAAACAATTCAAAGCCGTTAATTATGCACTAACTTAATTTCAACCTGGCATCCAACTGCTGAAGCATACTTGCGAAGGGTCGATATTGACGGCGAATGTTGTTTATTACCTCCACCAGACTCTAACCTTGCAACTGCAGGTGTTTTGGTTCCCATGCGCTCAGCCACCTCGGCTTGAGTAAGGCCTGCGTTCATTCGGGCTTTTAATAATTCATCAAAAAGAGAAAACTCTTCCTCTAATAAATCATATTCAGCTTTAACCTCTGGATTGCTTAATATCTTCTTTTTTAGTTCATCATGTGTCAACATTTTCTTTCACTTCATTCATTCGCGAGACGGCCATTTTGAGTTCTTTAGGTGGTGTGCCTTTTGTTTTCTTGATAAAAGAGTGCAACATAACAATACGCTTATTTACTAGAATGCAGTAGAAAACCCTACCAACACCTTCCTTAAACTTTATTCTCATCTCAAACAAACCATTTTTCATTGCTTTTGTGTGAGGCATTCCAAGATTAGCACCATAAATGCGCATTCTTTCCGTAAGATGAATATATCTTGCCTGAATTCCTACAGGTAAAGCAGATATTTCCTCTTGAAGTGCTTCGCTATAATAAATGATTTCCCATTCCATCTAACAGTGTTAACGCATTTGTTAATAAATTCAAGAAAAAATAGATTTTTTTGCTTCCATTATTTGAATAATGAATTTGTAGTCAGCTCTTCTGATCACTTTCTAAATTCCTTGGCATTATTCTATTGCGCCTATTTTCTCCGCGATCAATTTTACAAAGATTAAAACCTATTTTGCTATTTTTCGAATCACAGAGTCGTAGTCTGCGCTTACTTTTCCCACACTCAACTTCTGTTCTTTCTACGACAGATTATTTTTATGCTTCTTGCATTTGCAGAAGACTATAACAAGATCAATATTTTGTTTAAAATTGACTTTGTATTATTATACGCTCAACACGTTCTAAGTCAGTTTGGGTGTCAACCCCCGCTTCTGGTGCTTTAGCAACAGTTTTAACTAATATTTGTTGTCCATACCATAAGATTCTGAGTTGCTCTAATGACTCAACAGCTTCAAGTTCTGAGGGCTGCCATGCACAATAATCTTTTAAAAACTTCACCCGATAAGCATACATGCCAATATGCCTTAGGTAAGGCATATTATGTGTTGGCTCACTACCTTTCGTCGTGAATGAACTTCTGTCCCAAGGAATAGGAGCTCGACTAAAATACATGGCATAATTAGCATGATTGAGGACGACTTTAACCGCATTTGGATTAAAGATTTCTTCAGCATCAATAATTTTAGCGGCCAAGGTCGCAATACCTGCCAGGTTTTGACTAGCTAAGGCCAAGGCAACATTACGGATATAAGCGGCTGGAATTAAAGGTTCATCACCTTGTAAATTGACAATAATATCGTTATCACCCCAGCCCATTTTTACGGCAACTTCGGTAATACGCTCAGTCCCACTTTGGTGGTTAGCATCAGTCATCACAACTTTCAAACCTAAAGCATCTACCTGCTCAAAAATCCTTTGATCATCGGTAGCAACAACCACTTCATCTGCTTTAGCTTCAATGGCTCTTTCACAAACATGAGCAATCATAGGCTTTCCTGCAATATCCAATAAAGGCTTGCCAGGTAAACGAGTTGACCCATAACGAGCAGGGATAACGACCTTAAAGGGAGTATTCATTACTTTGCCAAAGCATCAATTTCTTCATTTGATAATTCACGCGCTTCATCAGCTAGCATAACAGGGATGCCATCTCTTACTGGAAAAGCTAATCTATCAGCTTTACACAACAATTCTTCAGCCTCTTGTTTATAAATTAAAGTGCTTTTACAAATGGGGCACGCCAAAATATCAAGTAATTTTTTATCCACGAATTTTCTCTTTTATAAGGGTTAGTAATTTATCTATAAATTGTTGCTGAGGTTTTGCTTTAACAGGTATAAACCAATGTTTTTCAGAAGCAAATTTGAAGCATTTTACGGCATCTTTTTCTGTCATTAAGACGGCTTTATCATCATTAAAATTAATATCCTCAGAGGTGAATTTATAATGATCTGGAAATGCATGCTGTTCTATCGAGATTTTATTTTTTTCCAGTAAATCAAAGAATCGCTTAGGATTACCAATACCGGCTATTGCATGACTGGGTATAAAATTAAAATCAGATAATAATTTTTCTTCTTTAGTGGCTAAATTTACGGCAATTTCACCTTCCATCAACATAGAGAATTCATTCTCTTCTTCTGCTTCGCCATTAACAATCACTAAATCAACTTTATGCAATCTTTCAGTTGATTCTCTTAAAGGCCCACAAGGTAACACATAGCCATTTCCAAAACGTCTTTGTCCATCAATTACTATAATTTCAATATCACGCTCTAAAGCATAATGCTGTAAACCATCATCAGATAAAATAATATCACAAGCTGATTTGTCTAATAACATTTGCGCAGCTTTCACACGTTCTGGCCCAACAGCAATAGGACAATCTGCGTGTTTTGCCATTAACACCGCTTCATCCCCAACTAATTCAGGGCTACTTTGCTGATCAACCCATTGCGGCCAAGTTTCAGCATTACCACCATAGCCTCTGCTGATAATACCGGGTTTATAACCCTGCTCTATTAAAAACCTGGCCATCCAAAGTATTAATGGTGTTTTCCCAGTGCCTCCCACTGTAATATTGCCAACGATAACAACGGATACCGCTAGTTTTGTTTTCTTTTTTATACCTATTCGATATAAAAAAGCTCTAAATCGCATAATATCATCATAAATCATAGAAATCGGCATAAAGGCTGCTGAAATATACATTTCTTTATACCAGGCATCTTGTAACCAACGTGAAATTTTTTGTTTCATTCTCTATAATCCTGACTTATTTTTAGTCGCAAATGTGATTTTCTTAAAACCTAATTGACTGGCAATATCAAGTACAGTAATCACAGCTTGATGGGGTGTTTTACCATCAGCACTAATAACAAAAGGAATTAATCGTGTATCACCTGCAGTTTGAAGTAATGCGCGCCTTAAAGTAGCTGCTTTTTGATTAAGCAATTGATGAGGTAAACCATCATCACCATTGATAAAATAAAGACCATCAGCATTGATGGTTAAAACAATCATTTTTTCTACACTTTCAGATTTTTCACCTTTTGCTTCAGGTAGATTAACCTTTAACTCTGATTGTTTGCTAAAAGTGGTTGTTACCATGAAAAAAATCAATAACAAAAAAACCACATCAATCATGGGAGTTAGCGTTATATCAACTTGCTTTTTGTCTCTGCGCGAAAAATTCATCAGGCTTACTCTCTGTCCCCAGACATTAAATCGACCAACTTTAAAGCTTCTTCTTCCATTTTCAATACATAATCATCTATTAAGCGTTCAAAATAACGATGAAAAATTAAACTAGGGATTGCAACGGTTAGACCTGCTGCGGTGGTTAATAAGGCTTCTGAAATACCACCCGCTAAAATACCAGGATCACCGACACCATGAATCATAATGGCAGTAAAAACTTTAATCATCCCAACAACTGTGCCTAATAAACCCAGTAATGGTGTCACTGAAGCAATGGTACCCAATGGGTTTAAGTAACGTTCCAATTCATGCACCACTTGCCGCCCAGTTTCTTCAATACTGGTTTTCATCATTTCACGCCCATGATGCTTATTTGTTAAACCAGAAGCCAAGATTGCACCAAGTGGGGAACTCATTTTAATCCTTCTCAAGGTCATATCATCAATTTGTTTTTCTTTAGCCAGCTTCCATAACTGAGGCACCAACTCTGGCGGTAAAATTTTGTTGCGTTGTAATGACCAGAAACGCTCAGCAACGATAGCCATAGCAATAATTGAGCAGAGAATGATTGGCAACATTAACCAACCACCATTTGTTATTAGTTCAAACACTTAACTTATTCCTTTTAACTAACTATATTTTTACTTTGTTTTGAAAAGTATATTACACAAAATGACTATATAAATTTAAAAAAATGAAGGAGGGCAATTTGTAGGGCGGACTTCAGTCCGCTCTACAATTAATAACACAACAGTGTTACTAACAAAATACCATTTTAATTTATCACTTGCTGTTTTTCTCGACCCACCCATATATATGCAATAATTAAGGCAATAAAACATGAGGCTGCCGCCATAGAATAAACAAACCAGGCCCCATACAAATCCCAGAAATATCCACTGTATAAACTACCAATCATCCCACCCAAACCAAAACTTAGACTACTATATAAAGCTTGCCCTTTTCCTTGGTGATGCTCTCCAAAGTACTTATGCACTAAATGAATAGCAACTACATGTGAGGATCCAAAAGTTGCCGCATGGAGTAGTTGAGCAAATATCATTAAAGTTAAAGATTCAACATAAAATGCAATCAATAACCAACGGCAAATACTTAAGAAAATACTGACCAATAAGATGTTTCGTAAAGATAGCCATCTAAGCACTTGTTTCATAAAAATAAACAGGATAACTTCAGCACACACACCTAAGGCCCACAAAAGACCAATAATACTGGATGAGTAATTAAACTGGTTTAAATATATTGAATAAAATACATAATAAGGGCCATGTGCTAATTGCAAAAGCATATAAACAAAAAAGAACGCGATAATTTCAGGTTTTTTTATTATTTTAAAAATACCTATGGTATTTTCTGTTTTATGAGTAACCTTTGTTTCAGGCGTGATTAAACTAACTAGCCAGATCATTGTTAACAAACAAATGATCATTTCAGGTAGGTAATCAATACTTAATATATCAACTAATTGACCAATACTTAAGACCGTGACAATAAACCCAATTGACCCCCATAGCCTTATTTTGCTATACCGGTGAGGTTCTTTTTTTAAATGGAATAAAGTAGCGGCTTCAAATTGGGGTAGAGCCGCATTCCAAAAAAAACTAAATCCAACTGTTATCATGGCTACCCACAGATAGCTATCTTTATAGAAAAACCCCGCAAAAATAACCGCTGCAAAAAATGAAGCGATTCGTATTACTCGTAGGCTCTTCCCTGTATGGTCAGCAATCCAGCCCCATAAATTGGGTGCAATAATTTTGGTTGCTACCATTAAGGCAGATAGCTGCCCAATCTCTAAGGCATTAAATTTGATATATTCTAAATACAGGCTCCAATAAGGTAAAAACCCACCTAATGTAGCAAAGTAAAAAAAATAAAAACCAGATAATCTCCAGTATGGAATAGCCATTATTTATCTTAAAAATGGCAAGCCTGAATCCACATCTATATTTTGCGCACGATGTCGCATAATATGATCCATAATTGTTATCGCCATCATGGCTTCTGCAATAGGTGTCGCTCTAATACCAACACAAGGGTCATGTCTGCCTTCTGTAATAACATCAATGGCCTCACCTTTAGTATTAATACTTTTTCCAGGAATTCGCAAACTAGAAGTTGGTTTTAAAGCAATACTAGCCACTATATCCTGCCCTGTTGATATCCCACCTAGAACACCCCCAGCATGATTACTTAAAAACCCATCAGGAGAAATTTCATCTCTAAAATAAGTGCCTTTACTGGCTACACAATCAAAGCCATCACCAATTTCAACACCTTTTACGGCATTAATACTCATTAAACTATGTGCCAGTTCAGCATCCAACCGGTCAAAAATGGGTTCCCCCAGACCTGGTGGTACATTTGTTGCGATAACTTCAACTTTAGCCCCAATAGAATCGCCCTCTTTTCTAAGTGCATCCATGTAATTTTCCATTTCTGTAATTTTATTGGCATCAGGGCAAAAGAATGGGTTGGTTTCAACTATTGTTAAATCAATTTTTTCAACTTTAATAGGACCTAGTTGGGATAAATATCCATGAATTTCTATATTAAACTTTTCTTTTAGGTATTTTTTTGCGATGGCACCTGCTGCAACCCGCATTGCTGTTTCACGCGCAGATGACCGTCCCCCTCCTCTATAATCCCTAAAGCCATATTTATGTTGATATGAATAATCAGCATGTCCTGGACGAAAAGTTTCTGCAATTTTAGAATAATCTTTAGAACGTTGATCCGTATTTTCTATGATTAATCCAATCGGGGTCCCTGTGGTTTTTCCTTCAAATACACCCGAAAGAATTTTAACTTGATCCGCTTCTCTTCTCTGTGTTGTATGTCTTGAAGTTCCCGGTTTTCTTCTATCTAAATCCAGCTGAATATCGGCTTCTGTTAATGAAATTCCGGGGGGGCAGCCATCCACTGTGCAGCCCAAGGCCAAACCATGACTTTCCCCAAAAGTAGTTACGCTAAATAATTTTCCTATTGTATTGCCTGACATATTAAAGTTTAGATAAAAATAGTTGATGGTATTGCTGAACTTGTTCAGCAGTTAGAAGAAAAACGCCATCACCGCCGCGTTCAAATTCAAGCCAGTAAAAAGGAATTTCAGCAAATAATTGTTGTAAAGTTTCCGCACTACTCCCTACTTCAACAATTAAAATACCTTGGGAGGATAAATATTCGATAGCATCCGCTAAAATGCGAATAACTAAATCCAGGCCTGAAATACCTCCTGTAAATCCCATTTCAGGCTCTTTATGATATTCTGCTGGAAGCTCTTCCCATTCCGCAATGGCAACATAAGGCGGGTTTGTTACAATGACATCATATTGTTTTTTTGGCAGTTGATTAAAAAGGTCAGATTGATGTAAACCTAGCTCTTCAGTTAAATCATGTTTTTTAATATTAATGCGAGCAACATCTAGTGCATCATCTGATAATTCTACCGCATCGACCTGAGATTCGGGGAAAGCGTAAGCACAAGCTATAGCAATACAAGCACTGCCAGTACATAAATCTAATATATTATAAACTTGCTCTTCATCAATCCAAGGTGCAAAACGTTGCTCAATTAACTCAGCAATAGGAGAGCGAGGAACCAGCACTCTTTCATCAACATAAAATGATAAGCCGGCAAAAGTGGCTTCATTGGTTAAATAAGCAACCGGCTTACGCTCAGATATCCGTGTATTAATTAACTGAATGACATTTTTACGCTCCTCTATCGTTAGAGTAGCGGCCATATAACATTCATCAAGCGTATAAGGCTGGTAAAGTGCGTGTAAAACAAGTGCTGCTGACTCATGTAAAGGTGTGGCTATACCATGACCTAAAAACACACCTTTTTCAGCTAATTGACTTGCTCCCCATCGAATATAGTCTCTAATAGAGTGCAGGGTTGTGATAATATCAGCTTCAGTCGATGTCTGTTGTTTACACATTTAATCATTAAGTTATTAACCAAAGCGACAATTTTAAACTAAAATCATATTTGTTGATGACAAAAATTAGAATCGTTTTACTTTTAAAGCCTGATTTTTTTGTAAAACAGCCATTTTCATTTATATGACAACTTTAGATAACGCCTCAAAAACAGCAGCCAATTTAGCTAAGAACCGTTTATTTCTTGATTGTTATAAATTTATGCAATCCGATAAACTTTCTTTACCGACTATTCCTGACGTTTCCTTTAAAATTCGTCGAGCCATTAATGATGATAAAGCCAATAATTCTAAAATTGCACGCGTTGTGCAAACAGATCCGGCTATCACTGCCCGTTTAATTCAAATTTCCAATAGCCCATTGTATAGAGGGCGACGAAAAATTGAAAGTTGCCCAGAAGCATTAACGCGTATAGGCCTTAAAGCCTCTCAAGATATTATCACCGCCTTTGCGATGAAGGCTGTCTTTAAAGCAAAATCACCTCTTATTAGAAAAAAAATGCAAGAACTATGGGCTCACAGTAGTTATGTTGCTTCTATTAGTGCTGTTTTTGCCCATAAAACACCGGGGTTTGACCCTGATAGAGCAATGCTAGCGGGGTTGGTTCACGATATTGGCATAGTCCCTATTTTAACCTATGCAGATAAACACCCAGATATTTTAGCCAACCCTAGAGATTTAGCAGAAACCGTTAAGAAACTACGCATTGAAATTGGTATTCAAATCATTAGAAAATGGGATTTCCCCAGTGATTTTGAAGGGGTCATTAGCCATGCAGAAAACTGGCAAAGAGATAGTGGAAAACCAGCTGATTACTCTGACATCGTTATGATCGCTCAACTCCATAGCTTTATAGGTAAAGTAGACATAAAAAAAATGCCTCAAATGGATCAACTACCTGCTTATCAAAAACTGGTATCAGGGAACTTAGATATTGATCAAAGCATTAACATTTTAGATCAAGCAAAAGATGAAATTGAGCATATTCGACAAATGTTGAATTAACGCACCTTTTTAAGCACTATAGCCGTAAAAACCAAACATGCCTTTATCAACAGTATTTTGGCTATCCTTCTTGCCCATCAACTCTAACAGAACTCAGAATGGGAGTATAAACACAGACAAACAAAGAAAATGCAGCTAACCAGCAATAAGTTGATAGCACTAAAAAGTGACCATACCAGTCAGGTAACAAAGCAGGCAATAACACTCTAAATAAAGCAGCTAGATTGATCAGTGCAAATGCTATTGCAATAGCATTTGATGCTTTCATAGCGCGCCCGGTATGTCCCAAAGATACTCGGGCCATCATTCCTAGGGTTAAAACACCAATTCCCCCCACTGTAAAAGCATGAATTGCAATAGAAAGAGGAATAATAGTTAAGGAGGCTAAAGTAACAAAGGCAAAGCCGAGTATAATCCATGCATAGCCCATATAAAGCACCCATAATAAAGGAACATACCAAATTCTAGGTTCATACCAGCCATATACTCGAAGGATATTGGCGACAATAGCTGCCACAGAGGTTATTGTTAATATCACACCGGATTGATCAAATATAAGCAACACAAAAACCAGTGCACTTGACGCAATAGCTACAGCATCCAGAACTGGATTTCGAATAGCCATCACCCCTTTGATTCCTCTTTCTGTAAAAAATGGAAATACTCGCCCAGCTATCACTAATATTATCATCATAATAATTGCTAGTACTAAATATAAACCAAAATTTGCAGCACCTTCATACAGACCGAGAATATCTGCATGAATACATGCATTACCAAAGGCCATTAATAACAATAAAACAACAAAAAACAGATTTCTTAAATTACCTGATTTAATGATTGGCTTGGCTACAAAAAAAGCTAAAGCGGGTAAAAATGCAAAATCGGTCAAAGCAATCAATACATCAGGTATTAACTCTGAATAAAAGGGAGTAATCCGCCCATACACCCACAATAAGCAAAGTCCGAGTAATTTATTTCCTTGTATAGTCTGAATCCCAGTCCAGTTTTTAACAGCGGTCAGTAAAAAACCAGCAATAACAGCAACAGAATAACCCAGTAACATTTCATGGGCATGCCAATAGTTAATGGGGTAATAATTATCTGTAACCAATGCCCCTTTAAAAATCGATGACCATAAAGCAATTAAAATAAGTGCAAATAGTCCTGCTAAAGCAAAAAAAGCTCTAAACCCTAAAGCAAAAATCGGATATTCTAAAATATGTTTATTCATGTGCTCTGTTCCAGCCAGTCAATTTCAGCATTAGAAAAACCTGCAATTATACGCAATTCTCGATTAAAAGGCCCTTTTGGTTTTCCTACATAAAATTTTTCAATAAGTTCTATGTATTTCTGCTCTTGATTTATACCTCGTTGTTCGCAAATAGTTTTAAACCAATCAGAACCAATTTTCACATGCCCCACCTCATCTTCAAGAATTTTAGTTAGTAAATTTACACTTTTATTATCGCTTTGGCGTTTAAATTTATCAATCATTTGAGGTGTTATATCAAGCCCTCTCGCTTCCATACACCGAGGTACTAAAGCCAACCTGTCAAGCACATCAACTGAGGTCTCTTCAGCATACTCCCATAATCCACTATGCGCAGGCAACTCCCCATAATCCGATCCCATTGCTAATAAATAATTTCTTATTAAAGTAAAATGTTGGGCCTCTTCATCGGCCACCCGTAACCAATCCTGGTAAAATTTATTAGGTAGCCCTCTAAACCGGTATAAAATATCCCATGCTAAATAAATGGCTACAAACTCGATATGTGCCAAGGCATGAAAAAAAGCAATTTTACCTGAAGGTGAATTAACGCTTCTTTTTGGCATATCTCTAGGCGGTAATAATTGAGGCTTATCAGGGAATTTGTTGAAAGAAATCGGTTTTACTGACTCAAAAGATTCAAAAGATAGCTGACCTTTTTCGAATAGCTTTATAGCTTTGTGTGTTGTTTCAATCTTTGGCCCAACCTCAGTTTGATGCAAGCAACACTCAGCTAATGTAAAAATATTTTCCACTTTATATATTAAAAATAATGCTAAAAATAATCAATGTAACTCTTTTAACAACATATTGCAGTTTAATATTTTGGCTATCTTCACGCTCATCACTTCCAATGCCAATGTTTTTTGCTCACCAAGACAAGTTACATCATTTTGGTGCTTATTTTATTATGGGAGTTCTTGCTTGGAGGGTTTTTAATGACTATGCAAAAAAACCAGGCTTGGTTTTTTTATTAAGTTTATCTTTTTGTAGTTTATACGGACTGTCTGATGAGTTTCATCAGTCGTATGTACCTGACAGAGAGGCGGATGTTTTTGACTGGATTGCAGATACATTAGGCGCATCAATAGCTTTAATAACAATACATCTAACAAAGAAAAAATTTAACTATTAAAAGGCAAGCCAGCTAGATAGCTGGCTAGTGTCTATATAAAATCTTGCTAAAAATATTATTGAAAGATAGCTTCAAAAGAATAACCGCCAACTTCTAAAATTTCTTTTAACCTTTTTAAAGCATCCATTTGGATTTGCCTAACACGTTCTCTGGTCACACCTAACTCTTGAGCAACTTGTTCTAATGTCGAGTTTTCATGTCCACATAATCCATAACGCCTACAAATAACTTCACGCTGCTTCTCAGATAATTGATGAACCCAACCGGTAATTTTGTCTTTAATATTATCTTTTTGTAGCAAATCAGTCGGTGTTTGCTCAGCTTCATCAGAAATGGAGTCTAACAAAGGCTTATCATAATCCTTACCTACTGGAACATCAACAGAAGTAACACGCTCATTAAGTTTTAACATCTTAATAACTGTTTTTAAAGGCTTATCCATATATTCGGCAATATCTTCTGCGCGAGGATCATGGTCAAGTTTTTGAGCTAGAAACCGTTGTGCTTTTATATAGCCATTCATTTCTTTAATAATATGAATCGGTAGCCGTATCGTTCTAGTTTGGTTCATAATGGCACGCTCAATAGTCTGTCTAATCCACCATGTTGCGTAAGTTGAAAAACGGAAACCTCTATCAGGGTCAAATTTTTCTACCGCTCTGATAAGGCCTAAATTCCCTTCCTCAATCAGATCCAACAATGGTAAACCTCTATTTAAATAACGACGAGAAATTTTTACAACCAAGCGTAAATTACTCTCAATCATTATTTTTCGTGCTTCCTGATCGCCCCTTAAAACACGTTTACCATAAATTTTTTCTTCATCTGCTGTTAATAATTTTGATTTACCAAGCTCATTCAGATAAACCCTTGTTGCATCAGCAGTATTAGAATTTTTTTCATTCTCTTTATTTACAATAGCTACCTTGGGTTCAGCAATAAGAGTATTAGTAGTAAATTCAAAATCAAGCATCTGGGATGCGCCATTAGCAGTATCATCAATGATGACTGATTCAACGATTTCTTCTGTCATTTTCAACCCTCCGGGTAATTTAGCTATATGTTATTTCGGTAAATAATAAAGTGGATTTACCGGTTTTCCGTTTTTTCTAATTTCAAAATGTAATGAAGCTCTTTTACCTCTATCGAGGCCAACTTCAGCAACAACCTGTCCTTTTTGTACCCATTGCCCTTCTTTTACCAATAATCGCCTATTATTTGCATAAGCACTTAAATATAAATAGTTATGCTTAATAATAAGTAAGTTTCCATATCCTTTTAGAGCGGAACCACTGTAAACAACTTTCCCAGCTGATGCAGCTGTTACTTTCTGCCCTATTTTTCCTGATATATCGATTCCTTTATATCCTGTTTGCGTAAAAGTTTTTAAAATCCTTTTTTTTATCGGCCACTGCCAAAACAACTTTAACATTTTTTTGTTATGCTTTGAATTTACAGAACTTAATTGTGAGCCACCTCTCCTTTTTTTACCCCTAATCTGTTTTTTTTGTGATCTATTTCTCGTTTTATGAACAGATTTACTTCCAGTCTTAGCCGACCTTTTTTTCTTTGAATGATACCGAGCTTGAAATAATTTGATAATTTGACCAATTTGCAAGGTATAGGGAGCTGGAATATTATTCCACTTTGCTAATTTCTGATATCCAAAGTTAGACCGAAAACCAATGGAATATAAAGTATCTCCCGCAACCACTTTGTAATATTTTTCCCCTGGTATTAAATCATGCTGATAAGTCCTGACAGGTGCGTAATTTCTATGAGCACTACAGCTCGTTAAAAGAACAGCAAATAAAACAAAAAAAATGCGTTTAATCATTTATTTCTGTAACAATACCTTTTTGGCCTGGTTAATTTTTGCTGCTAAATAATCAGAACCACCTTTATCTGGGTGCATTTTTAACATCAGTTTTTTATGCGCCATAATAATCTCTTTTTCCGATGCTACTGGGGACAAACCTAATATATCTAAAGCCTCCTGCTTAGTCATTTGGCCTTTATAGCTAGTTGGTGGAACGCTAGTCGTTTTATTTTTATTAAAAACCATCCACAATTCGTGTAACTGAGGAAAATAACGCAAGATGGTTGGTAACATTCTACTTATAAAAGCTACAAAAATACCGAGTAAAGCAAACAACCAGTTTAACTTTCCTGTTGCAGTAAGAAAAACAATAATGAACAGAAATAAGCCTATAGCTACTTTCTTAATGAGTTTAGTTAAAATTTCTGGTGGTGTTTTTAAAAACTTATGCACCCCCCAAAAAACCATAAGAATGAGTACTAATACTAAATAAACTCTAATCAATGAACTTATCCTATATTTTGTTATATGCCTATTACACACTATCCTATCAACCCTGAATATTTATAATCAGGATTCAGGTATCGGTATTACTATTCCTGTAAAGTATAATACTTAATATACAAAATACATTACTATTTTAGATAAACACCTTAATGAAAAATGCTCAAGTCCCTATTCTTGGATTTGCCGCTTACAGTGGCACAGGTAAAACAACCTTACTCACTCAGTTAATTCCTTTACTAAAAAACTATGGTTTACGCATAGCCTTAATAAAACACAGCCATCATAATTTTGAAATAGACAAGCCGGGGAAAGACAGTTACCGGCTACGGGAGGCAGGAGCAACGCCTGTTATGCTAGTATCAAGCCATAGGCGGGCTATTATTACAGAATTTGACTCAATTCTTGAACCTAAACTTGATGACCAGCTTAAGGCTTTAGACCAATCAGGATTAGATTTAATTTTAGTTGAAGGTTTTAAAGCTGAAAAAATCTCTAAAATTGAATTACACAGGCCTAGTTTAAAAAAACCTTTAATTTTCCCGAATGATAATAATGTTATTGCAGTTGCAACAGATTCATTACTTTCACATTCAAATTTACCAATAATTTTAGACCTTAATAAACCTAAACTTATATCTAACTTTATTATTGAAAGTTTCTTAGGTAAAAAGCTCTAATTAAAAGCATAGGAACCGAAGATACTCTGGCTTGAAGCTATGCCTGAAAGATTTATGGTAGTGGATTAAATCTGTAGCTTTAACAAATACATTCTCATTAAATAACAGCTTTTTGGGGCACAGGCTTTAGTGTAAGAGCAGGCTAAAGCCCACTACCAGATTTATTTGAGAATAAAATGAATCTCAAAACTTTACTTAGGAACGTGCATGAAAAAATAAAGTTACCCACTTTGCTTGTCTTTTTACTCCTGCTTAAACAATCTCAATCGTTGCGTTCCTGCTATGTGTCTCTTGAGATCGTTTAGTCAGAAACAAAAGTTATTCGCATGTGAGTACCTTTATTCCATCAAACTCCTTTATTAGCCGAAATAGAGTCTAAATAGCTATTTTTTCTAGCTAAATAATTATCAACAAACTCTTGCATAGGCTCTTCTTCATACGCACGCACACCACTAATAACAATTTTTTTAAAGCCCTTCCCTACCACTTTATCGGCAGATTTTATTTGAAACCGAAAATAAGCATTGGCACGTTTACCTTTTACCTCTATATCTGGGTCAAGCATCTCAATTTGAGGATCAGTAAAATCCATTTGTTCAAACTCTAATGTCATGCTTTCATAGATAACAAAGGGCCTAGCTATATTAATCATAACTTTTTCTTTAGCCATAAGAGGCACTAATACATAGGGAAAGTTATGCCCCGAAAAAGCAACATAATTACGACTTAGCGCATTAATAACAGATTCGTTTTTATTAATTTCTCCACTCCGTTCAACTTTAAGAATAGTTTTTCCATTGCTTGCAACCACATCAAATTGATCTGCATTAGTTTCGGGTAAATTAAGGGTACTCCCCCCATTGCCCAGCATACCGGAAAAAGTAAAATGCATTCTTTTACTTACCCCATATTTATCAAGGACTAAGGCAAACAATAAATCACCTGGCACACAAAATCGTTTCGACTCAACATCATGCAGTGGATTAAAGTCATTGGCTATATCTTTTGCAAACAAGCTACCTTGTTCTGCTGAAATGCTAATACTGTCGTTTGGTCCTGAATAAAAGTCTTTTAAATACATATTTTAATTGTTAATATCGTGAAATAGTGTTATCGCAGTCAGTAGACCACGCATCAATACCACCGCTTAAATTATAAATATTGCTAAATCCAGACTGTAGCAAAAATGTTGCAGCTTGTTGACTCCTCATTCCATGGTGACAAATCACCACACAGTCATCTTCTTTATCTATTTCATCTACCCTTTGAGGAATTTGATTTAATGGAATATGTTGGCTTCCTTCAATATGAGCAAATTGAAATTCATGATGCTCTCTAACATCCAAAACTGTTAGTTTAATATTGGCCGTTAATTTTTCTTGTAAATCCTTTGCAGAAATTTGTATCACTGACATATAAATTTTTCTAAACGTTGTATACCAGTGGCTATTTTAGCGATTGAGGCAGTATATGCAAATCGAATATGGTGATTCGAGTTATTATTTCCAAAATCCTTGCCTGGTGTAACAGCCACCCCTTGCGTTTCTAATAGCTCTTTAGCAAACCTAAAGCTGTCATTTGTAAAGCGGGAACAATCGGCATAAATATAAAAAGCCCCTTCTGGTTTAACTGTAATAGCAAAACCTAAACGTATTAAATTTTTATATAAAAAATCTCTACGTTTCTTAAACTCTTGTTTTCTGTTTTCTAATTCAGCAATATTTTTAGTTGAAAAAGCGGCTAAAGCTGCGTATTGAGAGTGAGTTGCCGTAGATATAAAAACTGTTTGAGCAAAACGCTCAGCAGCAGCAACATACATTTCAGGGACCACAAGCCAACCAATTCGCCAGCCTGTCATGCCAAAATACTTTGAAAAACTATTTATCACAAAAACATCATCGCTAAATTCCAGGGCTGATCGTGCTTTGTTAGCATAAACCAAACCATGATATATTTCGTCGGAATAGAATTTCCCACCCAACAGTTTTACTTGCTTAATTGAACGCTGCAATTCATCATCAGAAATTAACGTACCTGTTGGGTTTGATGGTGAAGCAATTAAGACCCCTTTTGTATTATCAGTCCAGTATTGCTTAATGAGTTCTGCTGATAATTGAAAATCGGTTTGTTCATTTACCTGAATAAATTTTGTTTTTGCCCCCAGCAGGCGAACAAAGTTATGATTACAAGGATAGCAAGGGTCAGCCATTAAAACCTCTTCTTCGGCATTTAAACTAATGGCAAGTGCCAACAAAAATGCACCTGATGCACCTGGTGTAATAAATATACGTTGAGGATCAGTTGTGACATTATGATTCGTTTGATAAAAATGACTAATTTTAGTTCGCAACTCTAACAGTCCTGCTGCAGCTGTATATTTCACCTCTCCTGTCCTAATATACTGTGTTGCTGCGTCAACGATACACGAAGGCGTTGGAAAATCCGGCTCACCAACTTCCATATGAATAATTTCTCTACCTTGGGCTTCTAGCTCTTTTGCACGTTGCAATAATTCCATAACATAAAAAGCAGAAAACCCCTCCATACGCCTTGCCACCGTTGACTTCATACCTATCCCATCGTATTTTTTTAAAAAAATATATTAACAAATTTCTTGCTATAAAAGTTCTAATCTGATAAAAATGCGCAGTTTTTTAAAGATCTAGTCAGGAGTTAATGGATGACAGAGTCAACCGAAAGTTCGCCGTTCACCTTTACGCCATACCAAGAAAAAGAAGGTGAAGAATTTATGAATGATGCTCAAGTCGAGCATTTTAAAGCAATTCTAAATAATTGGAAAAATGAATTAATGCAAGAGGTAGACCGCACAGTGCATCATATGCAAGATGATGCGGCCAACTTTCCTGACCCTAATGACAGAGCAACACAAGAATCTGAATTTAGCTTAGAGTTAAGAACTCGAGACAGAGAACGTAAGTTAATTGCAAAAATTGACGAATCTCTTAAGGCTGTAGAGTCAGGAGATTATGGGTTTTGTGAGTCTTGTGGGATTGAGATTGGTGTTCGTCGCCTTGAAGCTCGCCCAACAGCTGTACTATGTATAGACTGTAAAACACTAGATGAAATTCGAGAAAAACAAATGGGTTAAATGCTGAGTAACCATTACATTGGCCGGTTTGCACCCTCGCCTACCGGCCCATTACACCTCGGCTCTCTTTATGCTGCTTTAGCGAGTTACCTACATGCTCGCGCTAACCAAGGTAAGTGGCTATTGCGCATAGACGACATTGACAGCCCTCGAGAAGTTAGCGGTGCAGTTAACAGTATTTGTCATGCTTTAGAGACCCATGGATTGCAATGGGATGATAGTATTGATTATCAAAGCCATCATTTGGATGAATATCAAAATGTTATTGATACTCTAATAAAAAAAGACCTAGTTTACCCTTGTTTCTGTAGTCGTAAAACATTATCTGCTGCTACGTCTTCAGTTTATTCAAAAACATGCTTAGACCGCACACATAGCCCCGATTTACCCTACGCATTACGTATAAAATCGACACCGCTTTCTACTTTATTTTATGATGAGTTACAAGGCTCTCAAGACTCAAGTTTTGTTGATGACCATGGTGACTTTATCATTAAAAGAAAAGATAATATTACCGCTTATCAACTTGCCGTTGTTATTGATGATCACCGTCATAAAATTAGCCACGTTGTTCGTGGTTATGACCTGTTAAACTCTACGCCCAAACAAATATTCTTACAAAATTTATTGTCTTATACTGCCCCGCAGTACTGTCATTTCCCTGTTATTATTGACCTGCAAGGTAACAAGTTAAGTAAACAGAAATGTGCCCCCGCTGTTTCCTCTGAAAACCCTCAAAGTAACTTGTTTTTATTATTAAAACTTTTACAACAAAACCCTCCCAAAGAATTACAGAAATCATCAGTTAAAGAAATAATTAACTGGGGAGTTGATCATTGGCAGCCAAAGCGTTTAAAAAAAATTCGTGCAATTTCTAATAAGATTTATTAAGGTAACAACTTACCCCCTATCTTAAGGTTTAGAAATGTCAGAAAAGAAAGTGTATCCCGTCAATAAGGATATAGCCGACAAGGCATATTTTACCGCTGAAACATACCAAAAACTATATAAACAGTCTATTGCCGACCCTGAACAATTTTGGTCTCAGCAAGCCACTCAATTTCTTGACTGGAGTAAACCTTGGGACACCACCCTAAAATTTGACTACCGAAAAGGTGAAATCAGTTGGTTTAAAGGTGGAAAACTTAATGTCAGTGTTAATTGTTTAGATAGACATTTAAAATCGCGCGGAGAGCAGACTGCAATAATCTGGGAGGGTGATACCCCTGATATTGATAAAAAAATCACTTATAAAGAACTACATCAACAAGTTTGTAAGTTTGCTAATGTATTAAAATCACAAGGCGTTAAAAAAGGGGATCGTATTTGTATTTATTTACCGATGATTCTTGAGGCAACCACTGTTATTTTAGCCTGTACTCGTATTGGTGCAATACACTCTATCGTCTTTGGAGGTTTTTCTGCAGAAGCTCTTAAAGACCGTATCCTGGATGCAGATTGTCAATTTTTAATCTGTGCTGATGAGGGTAATCGCGGGGGTAAAACGACTCCCATTAAAGAGATTGCAGATAGTGCTGCTAAAGGTTGCCCCAAGCTTCACAAAGTCATTGTGATACAAAATACAGGCAATCCTGTTAATTGGGTGGAAAATCGTGATATTTGGTATCACCAAGCAATGGAAACTGCTGCCGATGATTGCCCTGCTGAAGAAATGGATGCTGAAGACCCATTATTTATTCTTTACACATCAGGCTCAACAGGCAAACCCAAAGGTGTGCTACATACCACTGGAGGATATTTACTTATGGCTGCAATGACTCATAAATATGTCTTCGATTATCATGATGGCGATATTTATTGGTGTACAGCTGATATTGGTTGGGTCACAGGTCACTCTTATATTATCTACGGCCCCTTATGTAATGGCGCAACTACGTTAATGTTTGAAGGTATCCCTACCTATCCTGATCCCTCTCGCTTTTGGCAGGTTGTTGATAAACATCAAGTTAATATCTTTTATACTGCTCCCACCGCCATTCGTGCATTAATGGCAGAGGGTAATGAATACGTAACATGTACAAAACGAAGTAGCTTACGCATTTTAGGTAGTGTAGGTGAACCGATAAACCCTGAGGCTTGGGAATGGTATTATCGGGTAGTTGGCAACTCTCTTTGCCCCATTGTAGATACCTGGTGGCAAACCGAAACTGGTTCAATATTAATTACTCCCTTACCTGGTGCAACTGATTTAAAACCGGGGTCAGCAACACTGCCTTTCTTTGGTATTAAGCCAGAGATTATTGATAACGAAGGCAAGCTATTAAAAGGAGAAGCTGAAGGCATCCTAGTTTTCAACCACCCTTGGCCTTCACAAGCTCGTACTATATATGGAGATCATCAACGCTATATTGACACTTACTTTTCAACTTACCCGGGCTATTATTTTGCAGGTGACGGTGTTCGTCGAGATAAAGAGGGTTATTTCTGGATTACAGGTCGCGTAGATGATGTCATTAATGTTTCGGGCCATCGAATGGGTACGGCAGAAGTAGAAAGTGCTTTAGTTTTAAATGAACATGTTGCAGAAGCGGCGGTTGTCGGTTTTCCTCATGATATTAAAGGCCAGGGAATCTATGCCTATGTCACCTTAAATAAAGGTTATAAGGCAACAGATGAACTCAAAAAAGAACTTGTTCAATTAGTTCGTACCGAAATTGGGCCTATAGCTACCCCCGACTTTATTCAATGGGCACCAGGGCTTCCTAAAACCCGTTCAGGTAAAATTATGCGGCGTATTTTACGTAAAGTAGCTGCAAATGAAATTGATAGCTTAGGCGATACTTCAACTTTAGCTGATTCTGCCGTCGTCAGTGATATTATTAAAAACCGCTTAGCCAATATTTAATAAATCTAATGTTTTTTACAAAAAGTTCAGTAGCTTACTGGAATAATGGCTGGACAACTGGGTTTAAAAAAGGGTGAAAAATAACGAAACAAACACGTTATTTTATATAAGTAGCTTTAAGAGCAAGCAACTCCAAGCAATCAGAGTAAAGAGTTAGAGCTCATTAGGTAGACAGTGACACCACCTTGCACTCCAACCATGGGCTTGTCTTTGCGCGTGAATGAGAACCTTTGCATAGAAGTCATTACCACGCATAACCTGACACTTATTCAACCTTTATTGGTCATCTTGTGGTGAGTGCCATTATCAGGCCTGCTCTTGCCTTAACAAAAGTTTATCTGTATCGACAGCCCGTAGATTTTCGTAAGTCACATCCAGGGCTTTCTGCCATTATTGAATGTGAGTTAGGTCGCAACCCTTTTACAGGGTATGGGTATCTGTATGTTTTCACCAATAAACGGTGTAATAAAAAAAATTGCTGGATTGATGTCTGAAGGACTTGATATCTCACACCAGAAAATGATGGATGAATAGAACCCAGCAGGGTTTGCATAAACTCGATGTTCCAGTTTTTAATTGTTGCTTTTGTGAAGTGCTATTGAATTAAATAAAACACTAATACCTTCATTAATGTATAAACCGCCGACAATAAGAAAAATAAACAATATTGTAGCTAATAATAAAGGTTTAAACCCAGCCTGACGAATAGCACCAATATGAGTACGCAAACCAAGGGCTGCCATGGCCATTGTCAATAAAATAGTATCAAGCTGAATAAATAAGCTGGAAATACCTTCTGGAAGAATATTTAAAGAATTAAGACCACTCACTAAAATAAATAGAAAGGCAAACCAGGGAATAGTAATTGAATGTTTGCACCCTTCTTTTTTATCTTGTACTACAAATGATAAAACCAATAAAAAAGGGGCAAGTAACATGACTCGCAACATTTTTTCTATCACGGCTGTCCCAGTAGCCGCATCACTGACACTGTGCCCAGCTACAACAACTTGTGCAACCTCATGAATAGTTGAACCTACAAATATTCCATAGGCATGTTCAGAGAGCCCTAAATAAGGATAGAGTAATGGGTAGAGTAGCATTGAAACAGTCCCAAAAATAACAACAGTAGCAACGGCAATGGTAACTTTATGTGCTTGTGCCCGAATCACAGGCTCAGTTGCAAGAATAGCAGCCGCCCCACAAATAGAACTACCAGCACCAATTAAAATAGCAGTTTGACGATCTAATTTAAATACTTTTGTACCTAATAAGTATGCGATAAGAAAAGTAGAAACAATCATCGCCAAGGCTGTAGCCAACCCAACCCAGCCAACATCTGATATTTGTTGAAAAGATACTTTAAAGCCAAATAAAATAATGCCATATCGTAATAACTTATTTTTAGAAAAATCCACCCCGACTGCACAATGATGAGAAATATGCGGAAAAACAGTATTACCTACTAAGATACCAACAAATATCGCCATCGTTAAAGCGGAGATACCTAGCTCATGTACCCAAGAAAGCTGACTGGCCCCTATCCCTAGTAATGCGACAAGTGATGACAATAACAGCCCTAAACACCATGATAATGCATTAGTACTGTTAAAT
>JAJRUF010000120.1 GCA_024277935.1 Gammaproteobacteria bacterium | reverse complement strand
TGAAGTATTAATGAACTTTCTATATAAAAGTTGACTAAATAAGTAGGAGATAAATTCAATTTTTTTATTTATT
Organism: Gammaproteobacteria bacterium; assembly: GCA_024277935.1. GTDB lineage: Bacteria > Pseudomonadota > Gammaproteobacteria > Methylococcales > Methylomonadaceae > QPIN01. The sequence goes on along the minus strand of JAJRUF010000120.1, from coordinate 3,713 downwards.
TACTCATTATGAAACAGATTGTATGGCTTGGTCCTGAAATTGTTGACGATATTAAACGTCTTTTTGATCAGAGAAAGTATGCTGATGCTTATGATGTGATTATTAATAACACAGATTGGGATCAATTTGATGGAAAAAAATGGTTTATTGCCGCTGTAGGGGTTAATAGATACGAAGGTTATGCCCCTTCAATCCTAACGACAGGACAGAACATAAATGATTGTGACTGAAGAAAAAACAAACGGTTTTAGTGCCCTTTTTGTTAAGGAAGAACGTATTGATGCACATAACTCTGCAGAATTAAAAAACTATATCCTACATATGATTGAACAAGGCAAGGTTAATATCATCGTTCAATTGGAGCACGTTAGATTTGTTGATAGCTCAGGTTTAGGGGCTTTATTATCAGGGTTTAAACATGCGGAAGCCAAATCAGGAAGACTTGCCTTATCTAACCTACAACCTCAAGTATTATCAATGTTTGAACTGACTCGGTTAAACAGGGTGTTCGAAATACAAACGGATTTGCAGGACTTTTTTTGAAATTGATTGCCAGGAGGAAAAATGAATTCTACAGCAAATTTTCAAGTTGATGTGGTGATTCCGACTCAGACAAAATACCTTCATCTTATTGGTAGTATTGGTGAGCATATAGGTAAAGATCTTGAAGACTTTTCGGGGGATAGAAACGCATTGGCGTATCATTTAAACTTGGTATTAACAGAAGCAACCACTAATGCAATAAAACATGCTAACTCAGAAGATCCAAAAGACACTGTCAGAATAAATATTGATATTCAGGAACAAGAATTAATTATTAAAGTGTATGACCACGGCCAAGGGTTTGACCTTGAAACCATACCTAACCCTGATTTTGACCAACTCAACGAAAGTGGTATGGGCTTGTTTTTTATTAAGACCCTTATGGATTCAGTAACTTATACAAAAAGTGGTGATTGTAATGTTCTTGAAATCAGGAAACTATTGATTTAAAGAGAGGTTTTATGAGAGTAATCTCTAGTGATTATAAATCTGATACCCAGTGGACAAAAACCTTTCACAAGATGATAAGGCGCCTGTTCGATAAGCAAGAAGGCGAAAGCTTATGGTTAAAATACCAAGCTACTTTTTCAGCCGATTATCAAAGTTTAATGCCTCCTCGATATGCCATTAGCGATATTGTCAGCATCGAAACCACTTTAAAAACACAAAAATCACAAGTAGGCTTATTAAAACCCTGTACTACAAAAGATCATTACAGACTACATTTCTATAGCTTAGAGCACCGCTTTCTGGATGAGTATTTTCCGATTATTGGCAATTTGAATTTACGTGTCATCGACCAGGTCCAATTCCCTTTAGACGTAAAAGGAAGCAAGGTATTCATAAAAAGTTTTACCATCACGGTGACCGACTCTCAATACGCTTCTTTTCAAGTTTTAAAGAAGCCATTACTAAATATGATTGCGGCTCTATTAGATGAAAAAGTTGAAAATGATCCTCTAAATCGATTACTTATTTTAACGGGGCTGTTATGGCAAGAAATTGATGTTCTAAGAGCCTACCGAAATTATTATTTACAACTAGCCGATAAAACAACAAGAGATAGTTTTCATAACACCCTGATTAGTAACCCTGAAGTCGCACTCAATTTATTTAAATATTTTGATGTTCGCTTTAAACCTGATGACCAGTGGCAAAACAATCTACAAAGAGAAGAGCAAGCACTTTTCCCTTTGCGAATTAAATTGCTAGAGGCGATAGAACAGGTTGTTCATATTAACCATGATCGAATATTGCGTACTTTATTTAACCTTATTGATGCCACTGTACGGAGTAATTTCTATGTCAGACGTGATTTAGAAAACTACTTTATTGCATTTAAAATAAATAGCTTAGGTGTTATCAATATGCCTAACCCAAGACCAGAAAATGAAATTTATGTGCATGCCGTTGGTATGGAGGGCATTCACTTACGTGGAGGAAAAATTTCCAGAGGTGGAATTCGGTGGTCTGACCGTACAGATGATTTTCGTACTGAAATTCTGGGATTAATGCAAACTCAGATGAGTAAAAATGTATTGATTATTCCAAAAGGAGCCAAAGGTGGTTTTATCGTTAAAAAGGGTTGTGTCGCCAGCTGTTTAAGAGAAGCAGGTAAAAAAGCTTACATCACTTTTATCCAGGGTCTATTGGATTTAACGGACAATTATATTGACAATAAAGTTGTTCTTCTCCCAGGTATTGTTAGTTATGATTATCATGACCCTTACCTGGTTGTTGCAGCAGATAAAGGGACTGCACAGTTTTCTGACCTAGCTAACTCTGTTGCAAAAGATTATAACTATTGGTTAGCAGATGCTTTTGCCAGTGGAGGCTCAGAAGGTTATAACCATAAAGAACTTGGAATTACGGCTAGAGGCGCATGGGAAAGTGTTAAAAGACATTTCCGTGAATTAGGAAAAAACATACAGCAACAACCCTTTACCGTGGTAGGTATTGGCAGTATGGATGGTGATGTCTTTGGGAATGGCATGTTGTTATCACCAGTCATTCAATTATTAGCTGCTATCAGTGGTGAGCATATTTTTATTGATCCAGCCCCTTTAGATTTACATGCATCATTGTTAGAGCGGCAACGTTTATTTAATTTACCGCATTCCAGCTGGGATGATTATAACCACAAACTTATATCTGACGGAGGTGGCATTTTTAAACGTAATTCCAAGGCTATTTCTGTTTCACTCGCCATGAAAAAATGGTTGGGTATCCGTTATCAAACCATTGATGGAGAAACCTTAATTAGATATCTATTAAAAGCCCCAATAGAATTACTGTGGTTAGGTGGAATAGGGACTTATGTTAAAGCCAGTACCGAGACAGATGCTGAAGTAGGAGATAGAGCTAATGATGCTGTACGTATAGATGCCTCTGAACTTCGTGCTAATGTGGTCGGAGAAGGTGCCAACCTGTGCTTTACCCAAAAAGCTCGCATAGAATATGGCCTGGCAGGCGGTCGAATTAATACTGATGCGATTGATAACTCTGCGGGGGTAGATATATCAGACCATGAAGTCAATTTAAAAATTTTATTGAAGGGTCTACCTAAAAATGAAAAAAGCGCATCTTTATTTAAAAGTTTAACCAACAAAGTAAGTGCCTCAGTACTGAAAAATAATTACCAGCAATCACTTTGTCTATCTCTGGAACAAATTCGTTGCACAACTCAATTAAAATCTTATTTACAGTTGGCTGACCAGTTAGAATCTTCAAGTTTTTTAGATAGAAAAGTAGAGTCTTTTATGCCAGAAAAAGAGATTCTTTCTCGTCAGCCACAACGATTAACGCGTCCTGAATTAGCCGTATTAATAGCGGCAAGTAAAATGCAACTCACTCAAAAACTATTGGAACAAACCGGTTTTCTTGAGCAGGATTATTTTCAAAATATATTACTTAATTATTTTCCTGCTTTACTAAGTCATACTTATGCCAATAAAGTGAATGCACACCCATTAGCACGCGAAATTAAAGCGACCTGCATCAGTAATAAAATTATTAATCAGGCCGGGGGGCTTTTTTTACTATCAAGCTCTGAAAGTAGCAATAATGTACTTGAAAATAGTCTGTGTTATCTGACCTTTGACCGAATCATTGAAGCTGATAATTTAAGGTCTGTCATTTATGATCAGGATAATAAAGTTAATCCTGAAGAC
>JAJRUF010000119.1 GCA_024277935.1 Gammaproteobacteria bacterium | reverse complement strand
CTAATAGATTGCACAAGCACGTGTTTCAATGACAACATCCAACTTGTAATTCGCGACCCATATCCTGTATCAAGAACTTCAAATTCTGGTAAATACATTTGATAAAAAATATCATCTTTTGCCAGATAATTTTTATAATCAAATTCGCGACCTGTATCAGTAATAAAATCATTAATCAGGCTGGGGGGCTTTTTTTACAATCAAGCTCTGAAAATAGCAATAATGTACTTGAAAATAGTCTGTGTTATCTGACCTTTGACCGAGTCATTGAAGCTGATAATTTAAGGTCTGTCATTTATGATCAGGATAATAAAGTTAATCCTGAAGACCAATATACGGCATTACTGGCAATTGAAAATACCTTATTTATTTTTTGTCGATGGTCACTACTCAATGAAAAAAAACATGCCCCTATAGAAAAAACAATAGAATGTTACCAGTCCTATTTGTTGGAATATAAGCTATTATTTCAACAAAAGTTAATAACTTTAAGTCAATACAAGCAACAAATTAAACATTACCAACAAGCAGGTTTCCCACCAGAATTAGCTGAAAGTATATGTTTTATTGAAAGTATTGAAGATTTCCCCTATTTAGTTACTTTGGCAGAAGCGGCAAACAAAAGTTTTTTGGCTATTTTGCAAACTTATAATGAATGCAATATATTTTTAACCTTAAACCCTGTCTACCATCATTTAAAAAGCATTCAATTAAATGATCATTGGGAAAAGAAAGTATGTATAGATTTACAGAATGAGTTAAAGAAAATCACTGGGAATATGGTTAAAACAATGGCCACAATGGAAATCACAGTTGCTGATTTTTTCTCTGATAATAAGATAAATAAAGCTTTACATCAATATCAAACGGTTGTTAAAGAAATTAACGCGCTTTCAAAACCCAACTTAATGTCCTTTATTGTTTTAAAAGAGGCATTGGCAAAGGTTGTGTATAAGTAGCGAATTAGGCCGCTCTCGGCCATCAATCAGAGAGTAACAAAATCAAAGGCTTACGATTTTGTTATTCAAGAGGTAATTATATTTATTTTAACATTTGGAAGGTTATTAACAAACCACAGGCTATATAGTTAATTCACATTTTAGGCAACATCAAATCAAGGAAAATTTAGAAATCGTTGTCACTTCTTTAGATTTGATCAAATAGATCCAACCATAATATTCACCCAGCACCCTTTTACATTGTTAAAAAGTGGTTAAGGAGAAAGCTTTATAGCAACACCAACACCATCCAAAGCTCTTTGCTTATCAGTCTCTTCCTCTTGCTTTAGAATCACTTTGCCATCAATTTTAATATATTCGTCTTTTTGATTCTTTTTTTCAGCAAATAGATCAGGTAAATAACTTGGTTTTTTATAATTTGAAGTGTTTTTAGTACGCGTTGGGGTATTATATTTACTAGGTATAGACAAATCCAAAATAGGTTTAGATTGGACTGGTTCAATTAACTCCGGTTTTTCTACAGTTTTAACTACTTTCTTTTTAATAATTTTTATTGTTTTTTTCCTTGCCTTAAAAGAACTCTGAATTAATTCCTTTACTGGTTTTTTTTCTAGTCGTTCTTTTTTTATATCATCAATTTTTTTATTAGTTGAGACATCCTCACAGCCATTAATGTAAAAAGCCAATAAAAAAATAAATTTCTTTTTCATCCTTTTTCCTTCTAGGTAACTATTATGAGTTATTTTAGCCTGAAATATTCTAAAATCAAAAAAGAGCATAAGCTAACGGAAGTTGGCATTTAGGCGAAAGGTAAAAACGAACCCTGCCCTCAAGTAAAAATTCTATGGGCTATGGTTAAAGAAGGAAAAAGATGAGGTAGGTTAATAAATGGATATGGTATTAACAAGTCACTGTTTATAAGTTGTAGAGTGGACTTTGGTCTGCCATTGAATTAGTGTTTTTGAGTTATTGCAGACTAAAGTTCGCTCTACAACCGACTAAGTCTTAACTTATTAAATTAATCTATAAATAAATTAATAGGCTTATAACGAAAATAGGAGAATAATAAAAATTCCAAACTTAAAAGTATCACAGCTTTTTTACTGTAATATAACTTTTAAAAAAAGTACGCTATACCGTAATATAGTGCTGCAATTTCTAATACTACAGGAAAAATCAAATAAACTATGTTTCGCTTTTGCGGTTCATAAAGATCATTATCAAAATTTAATGTTATTTCATCATAAACCTGAGCATTAAGCTCAACCGTTTGAGCCTTATGCGAAACTGAGCTATCTATCAAAGTATCATCATTGTCAAACATCGAATTAAAAATATCGTCCAACTTTTTCTGGTTATCAAATAAATTATTTAATGTATCGATATCTATTGCTGCTGTTGTCATATTGCTAACCCCCAATTTACACATTACTTGCTAATGCATTTTCTTCTTTTCGTAAATAAATAATACTCTTAAATCAAAGAAAAGATACTGTCATATTACTATTTAGTGAACCAGCTCCTGTTCCATTACTTAGTTTGTGAATAATCTCACATTCTCAACACTCCCCGTCAGTCAAGGCCAACAATAAAACCGGCAGCTGGGGAAGTTATGACACCCAATATAATCTTGTCCGACTTTCCCTCCCCGAATTGCACAGCGAATTTCCAGTTTATTTCCACACTTTGGACAAATCCCCCCCTCTTTATACTTAGCAGACAACCCGGTTTTATGTTCTGCTGGGTTTTTAACCAGTGTAACGATAGATTTTAACAAGCTGATTTGTTGTTGCAAAAAACCACTTAAATCTTGTCCTTTATTATTGGCAATATCATCCAACTGCTGTTCCCATTGAGCTGTTAATAAAGGGTCTTTAAGTGTAGCGGGAACCACATCAATCAAATTAAAGCCTAATGTTGTCGCTTTTAATACTTTTTTTTCTTGCTGAATAAACTTCCGTTGAAATAAAGTTTGAATTATATTTGCCCTTGTTGCTTGCGTTCCTAGCCCCGCAGTTTCCCTCAGAATTTTCTTCATCACTTTATCAGCAACATGCAAGCCTATAGTTTCCATCGCTTTGATAAGTGTACCCTCAGTATAATGCTTAGGAGGTACTGTTAATTTATCCAATAGCTTAAGCTGTTCACAAAGTAACAGCTCCCCTTTTTTTACTAAGGGTAACTCCTTGTTATTAATATCAGCCTTGGTATTTAATTTTCTTGCATCCCCTTCTAAAGCCAATTTCCAGCCTTTAACTTTTGCTATCCTGCCACTGGTTTTAAACTGATCATTTTTAATCGTTACTACAATATTACTTTGATCATATTCAAAATCAGGAAAAAACTGGGCAATATATCGTCTTCTAATCAAGTTATACAGGTTAAACTCTTTAGCATTAAGTTTTGTAATACCTGGCATTGCTTGGGTCGGAATGATAGCATGGTGAGCTGTTATTTTTTTATCATTCCAAACTCTTGAACGAAGGTTTTTATCCGCCTTATTAATAAGATCATTTAAACTGGAATCATTTTTAAGTAATGCTTTTAATACCTGGCTTACATCACTAAACTGACTGAGTGGAAGATATTCACAATCTGTTCTTGGGTAAGATGTCAGCTTATAGGTTTCATAAAGTGCTTGTGCAATATTTAACACTTCCTGAGCACCATAACCCCATCGCCTTGAGGCTTCTTGCTGTAGACCTGATAAATTATATAGCAAAGGTGCAGGCTGTTTTTTTCTTGCGGTTGTCGCAGTTGTCACTTTGCCCATTTGCTGCTGACAGCGATCAATAACAGCTTGAGCGATGTGTATATCTAAACACTGTTTTGTTTCTTCACCTTGTACTTTGGGTAATTGCCATTTTGTTTCAAGCACCTCCCCTTCAAACCCATTATTAGTTTTAAAGTAAGCTTGTATTTCATAATAAGTAACGGCTTTAAAGTTTAAAATATCACGATCACGTTTTACAATTAAAGCAAGCGTTGGTGTTTGTACACGCCCCACTGATCTTACCTGACGGTCATTTGCCAATAAAGTATAAGCACGCGTTAAATTCATTCCAATCAACCAATCTGCTCTTCCTCTGGCTAATCCTGAGTAATACAACGGCTCCGTATCTTTACTTGGACGAATATCATTTAAAGCACGCTGGACACTAACAGTATCTAGAGCTGATAGCCATAAACGACGACTGGGCCCCCTGTATTTAAAATAATCCAGTACTTCTCTAGCAATGGTTTCTCCTTCTCTATCGGCATCCGTTGCAATAACGACACTGTGTGCATTTTTTAATAGTTTCTTTAGAACGGACAACTGTTTACTGGTTGATTTCTTAGGCACCATTTTCCAGTCTTTAGGTAAAATGGGTAAATCAGCTAAAGACCAACGTTTATATTTAGAGTTATACCCATCAGGTGGAATCATTTCAAGCAAGTGCCCAATACACCAACTTACAATTAACTTATCACCTTGCAAGTAGCCTTCATTACGTCGGTTTGCACCGACGATACGTGCTATATCCCTACCTTGTGATGGTTTTTCACAAAGATAAAGCTCATATGAGTTTTGTGTTTTATAGGCCAATAGAAATTACTCTTGTTATTATGCTCGCACAGCTATTTCATATTATTCTTTCCTGTTAATTTGAGCAAATAGCTTGTTGTATAGTAAGGGTTAAATATGTTACTTTAAACGGTTATGGAATTTCATTACACTTTTACCACTTCTTATTTTGCCGCTTTTGCAATGGGCTTATTTAGTAGCCTCCATTGTATTGGTATGTGCGGCTCAATTATTGGCTCATTAACATTAAGCTTAAAACCAGAGATTAGGAATAACAAAAAAATTTATTGTCTTATATCTTTAGTTATAACCTAGGACGTATCACAAGTTACTCTACTGCAGGATTTTTAGTCGGCTTTATTCAAGCAATTATAATCTTGCCTTTTGGCCTAGAGCATGGTTACCGGATATTACAACTGTTTTCAGCAGTTGTTATGGCTTGTGCTGGACTATACCTTGCTGGCTGGTTTCCACGCTTTGCCTATATTGAAAAAGTGGGGGGTAAACTGTGGAAACTTATTGAACCTTTCGGGCGCAAACTTATTCCTGTCAGTTCTCGTACACAGGCTTACCTTTTTGGTATGGTCTGGGGGTGGTTACCTTGCGGCTTAGTGTATGCAGCATTAGCATTAGCAGCCACAACAGGAGACCCGTACAGGGCAAGTTTAACGATGCTAGCTTTTGGTCTGGGTACTTTACCTTCAGTACTTGGAATCGGTATAATGACCAACTTGCTAACCAAACTCTCTCAAATGCAACGCTTTAAACAAATAACCGGTTCATTGTTAATTTTAATTGCGATATTTGCCCTGTTTCCAGAGCTAAACCCTCTGCGTTTACAGCATATTTAACCCAAATATAATAGTTATTTATGGATTACTTTAATTCAAATATTGGCAAGTCCCCTATTTTTGAATCACTACTTCGTAGCGCCAAAATGGTCGCTGCAACTGATGTAACCATTTTAATTAAAGGAGAAACAGGTACAGGCAAAGAAATGCTTGCAACGGCTATCCAAAAAGAAAGCCCTCGTTCAGACAAGCCTTTTATTACTTTAAACTGCGCCGCCTTACCTGAAGGTTTGGTTGAATCTGAGTTATTTGGTCATAAAAAAGGGGCTTTTACCGGTGCAGTTGCCAATAAACAAGGCCTGTTTCATGCTGCTGATGGTGGAACATTGTTTTTAGATGAAATAAACTCACTTCCTTTAGCCATTCAAACAAAACTTTTACGTTTTTTAGAATCGGGGGAGTGCCTAGCCGTTGGTGAAACAAAACCTTATTTAGTTAATGTTCGTATTATTGCAGCCACTAACTCCGACCTTAACAAACAAATTGCAGAGGGAAGCTTTCGTCAAGATTTGTTTTTTCGCCTAAATGTAGTCCCTATTGAAATCCCTCCTCTAAAAGATCGTACTGAAGATATAGAAATACTTATAAATCACTTCCTATCCCAGTTTGCAACAAGCTACTCTATCATTCCACCAAAATTCAATAAGCAAACACTAAAAGTATTACGAAGCTACAACTGGCCTGGTAATATTAGAGAATTGCGCAACCTCTGTGAGCGCTTAAGTATTCTTTTATCGGGCCAAACCATTGAACCAGAAAATCTACCTCACGAATTTACTACTCATTTATCCTCAACTAGCGATTGTGTTTTTGTACTACCTGAAAATGGTATAGACTTAGATGACCTAGAGGCTAGCATAATTCACCAAGCGCTTTTAAGAACAAATGGTAACAGAAGTAAATCTGCACGCTTACTGGGCCTATCTCGTGACACCTTACTTTACCGTATTAAAAAATACGGAATAGCTGCTCAATAATTTAATGTTACAGCTTAAAAGCGCAACCACTGCACAGTTAGGTTATCCCCCCTTCCTCGTGCGCGCAGGTGCATCATCTTTGCTACTTTAATCAATTCATCTCGCCCACTATTGGGGGCTGAAAGTTGTAGCAAATCATTTTCTTTTATAAACTCCCAAAAACCATCTGTACATAGTATAAAAGTATCATCTTGTTTAAGAGGTGAATATATATTAATCTCTGCTTGATGAGCTTTTTGTATATTTATTGTGCGTAATAATTGATTTTGTTCTGGGTGTAAGCCCATATCACGCTCGGTAATACCTCCATCATTTAACTGTTGTTGGATTAAAGAGTGATCTTTAGTTCTCCAAAGAACTTTTTTCTCATTCAAGCGATAAATACGAGAGTCACCACAATGAGCTGTCAGTGTATATCGTTCATCCAGATACAAAATAGCACAGGTAGTATGCGAATCAATACCGTCCTTATTATCAGAAAAAAGTACTTTCATCTCATCAACAGCTGCACTTACCCATGCCGCTAATATTTGTTTAGCTATATCAGCGGACTGGCCGTGTAGTCGTTGTTGATATGTTGCTGCTAATTTAAACATTGCTTGGCAAAAAAACTTAGAAGCCTTTTCACCCACCTTATGCCCACCAAGCCCATCTGCAACAACAAACAAAGCATAATCACTACACATTGTATAAGCCATACAGTCTTGGTTTAATGCTCTATCACCGACACTGGTTAATTGATAAACTTCCAGTTTACTAAACAACTGCCCTAGCCTCTCGCATTACACGCTTTAAATCAATAACAGTTTGCTGTAAACCGGAAAAAACGGCTTGCGCAATAATTGAATGGCCAATATTTAATTCTACAATCTCAGGAATAAAACAAATATTCTCGACATTATGAAAATGCAAGCCATGACCTGCATTTACCTGTAAACCAGCACTGTGTGCATACTTTGCCACCTGCTGAACCCTTAGCAACTCAGTTTTTTGCACTTTACTATTAGTTGCATCTGCATAGCAACCCGTATGCAACTCAACGACCGGGGCCCCTACCATTACGGCCGCATCAATTTGTTTAAAGTCTGGGTCAATAAATAAAGAAACCTCCACCCCTGCATCAGCTAATTTTTGGCAAGCACTCTTCATTCTGTCTGGGCTTGACGCAACATCCAAGCCCCCTTCCGTGGTTAACTCTTCACGCTTTTCAGGCACCAAACAACAGGCAACTGGCTTAATTTTTGTGGCGATAGCCAGCATTTCATCAGTGACTGCCATCTCCAGATTTAAGCGACTATGTAACATCTCTTGTAATAAATAAATATCTCTATCTTGAATATGCCGACGATCTTCCCTTAAATGTGCCGTAATTCCATCTGCTCCGGCCTGTTCAGCAACTAATGCTGCCTGAATGGGGTCAGGGTAGTTTGTACCTCTCGCTTGTCTTAATGTGGCAACATGATCTATATTGACACCTAACAAAATTTTTTGTTTAGTCATAACTGTTTAATTATTTTTGCCAGAACCGCTCTACTTTTAAGCTCTTTACCCTGTAATTGAAAATCAATAACCTGCCTCATTAACTGTTTAGCTTCATACAATGCTTGTTCACTCAAACCTTCTCTAGCCGCTAATTTTAATAATGTTGCCCCACTAATATAGCCTACTTCACTCTCTATCATCCCTGCTTCAATATCATAATAATATTTCTTCAATACCTCTACCGGAGACTCTTTTATTGCATCAATAGTTAATTCAAAACCATACCCAATATAATCAATCAGATTAAGCTCAAAAAACCTTAAAACCAATTCTGTATCTTGATTTTGAGCTAACAGAGTCAAACAATGTTGGTATTCTGCATAGACTTCTGGGTGAGGGTCATTTTTATGTAAAAAATAAGTGACCAACTCGTTAACGTAAAAACTACAATATAGCGGTATTCCTTGTAACATTATTGCTGTTTCAGCCAACTCAACATGGGTTAAAATTTTTAACTCATTATGATTTAGATAAGAGAGTTT
>JAJRUF010000118.1 GCA_024277935.1 Gammaproteobacteria bacterium | reverse complement strand
GTGAGAAAATAAACACATCATTGTAGGATGTGCTGAGGAACGAAGCGCATCAGCTAAACTTCATTTGATGCGCCTCCTAACGTCGGCACATCCTACAGAAATATCAATACAAAAGTGTAAACTGGAAACTGAAAGATGCCGAAATATAGAAGAGAAAAGGACTGAGTGTTACTCAGCAATAATCGAAGAGGAAAGATAAAATGAACAAAATATTTTTTTTAGTCTTACTGTTTTTAACTGCTTGTACAACTTATCAGCCAGAACCCACAAATCTCACATCAACTGCAGAAATTAACAATGTGAATGGTTATAGTACTTATCAGCAAAACTGTGCAGCCTGTCACGGCAATGATGGCACTGGAGCACTGGCTGGTGTACCAGATTTAACCAAAATTGCAGGTTTTAAGGGTAATTCCGCTGAGCATACTGAATTATCCCTACACTTTGAGCATGTCAAAAATGGGTTAAAGAGACCAGGAGACCCCATGGCCATGCCTGCAAAAGGAGGGAACCCCAATTTAACCGACCAAGATATAAGAGAGGTTTTAAAATATATGCATGAAAAATTTTCAAATAAATAAAGTGTATCAAGAGTTAATTTTAATCTTAATTTATTTAAATTAATCATATAGTTATAGAGCGAGGTGCATTATGAGAAAACTGCCAATATTAGGTTTTATCGGCTTTAGTCTTATTTTTTCTACTGTAGAAAAAATAGCCTATGCCGCTGAGCCTCCAAGTAATGGTCAATATGTTTCAAAAAAACAATATGATCAACTAAAAGATGAAATGAACATGCTTAAAAAGCAGGTTCAACTTCTTATGCAACAACGCTCACATCAAGGAACAGGCAGTCAGTCTTTTCAGCAAGCTAAAACCGAGAAAGACATTGCTGAAATTAAAGGTGAGGTAAAAACACTTAAGGCACAAAATGAGGCATTGGATGATGGAACAACAGGGTTTTTATTAACAGGCTATGGCTTTGCGGGTTATACGGATTCTGAAACTTCAAATTCGTCTTTTAATGCAGGGTTTAGCCCTATTTTCCTATGGCGACTTCAAGATAATCTTATTTTTGAAGGCGAACTGGAACTTGGGCTTGAAGACAAGTCTACAACGGTAGGACTTGAATATGCCCAACTTTCCTATTTGCTAAATGATTATATTACCTTAGGTGCAGGTAAGTTTCTTAACCCTTCGAACTATTTTACTGAACGTCTACACCCAACATGGATTAATAAACTACCCGACAGACCGATTACCATGAGCGAAGTCGCTCCACTTCAAGCAAATTCACAACTTGGTTTACAAGTTAGAGGTGGAATCCCCTTTGGATCAATGCGAACTGAATATGCTTTTTATGTTTCAAATGGCCCTGCAATGAATAACGATGGAAGCCTAAGGTTTAACAACTTTACTGATAGCAATAATAACAAAGCTGTCGGTGGTCGAGTTGGCTGGCTCCCTTTTTCTGGTTTTGAACTGGGCTATGGATTTGAAATTGCCGGTGTTGATGACCTTAATGGCGATACGCTCGATGTTATTACTCATGCAGTTGATTTGAACTATATCAAAACCAGCAAATACTTATTGGGTAACATTGACTTACGTGGACAATATGCTGACCGCCAGGTTGATCGCTCTAGTAGCTCAACACTGGCATTTGATAATAACAGCTCAGGAGGTTACGGACAAATTGCTTATCGCCCCAGTTTATCCCGAATTTCCTACCTTAGAGATACGGAAGGTGTATTTCGCTATGACTGGATCAACCTTCCTAATACTGTCAATTTTAATGATGAACAACGCTGGACAGTTGGACTTAATTATTATCTAGCTGCCAGTACACTGCTCAAATTTGCCTATCAGTTTGATAATAAGCAAGGAGCGACAAATGACAATGCTCTATTGTTTCAAGTAACCAGCGGTTTTTGAGGAGGCATTATGTTTAGAAATAATAACTTTACTGTCAAAGCAAGTTTATCAGCCCTGCTTTTATTGATCAGTGCTTGTGGTTATGCAACACCCAGTAATCAACCACAAGTGGTTAAGAAGTCAGGGGTTAAATTATGGGCTGATAATTGTACCCGTTGTCACAATATGCGGTCGCCAGATTCATATAGTGATGCCCAATGGGACATAGCCATCTTGCATATGCGAGTCAGGGCAAACCTGACAGCAGATGATGCGAGAGCAATTGCAGAATATCTGAAATCAGCTAATTAATCCCATTTTATACAAAATAGATGACATTCATTAAGGAACGTACATGGAATAACTTCCCGAAATTATAACGTAGGATTTTTGTTTCAGATGGAATGATCTCATGAGGCGCATAGCTGGCTACGCAACGAATGAGACCATTCCATCTGGAGCAAAAAGACAAGTTAGAAATCGGGAAGTTGTTTCATGCACGTTCCTAAGTGGGTGTCATCTAAAATTTAGCCCCTCTTTGAGTCAGAAAATATAATGCCATATAAAAAAAAGCAAACCAAGAGTTTCATTGATTGTAGTCTAAGTGAAAAGCTTTTATTTACCTGTTATTTACTATTAATAGGTTCGGCTTATCTGATGGCAATGTATTACCTTTATACCTCACATCAGGGACATGATGGGAAACCGGGGGTGTCCATCGAAGATGTTGCCGATACATACTATGGTAACCGCAGTGGTTCTAGGCTGGAAGCAGCAATTCGCGGGCCGATGGCGGGCTACATACAGATAGAAGATCGTCATATTATTGTAGAATGGCTTAAAAACGGTGCGCCTAAAAAAGAGTATTCATCCCTTATTCACCCCATTCTTACAAAAACCTGCTTACAATGCCATACCCCTGCATCAGGTCTGAATATTCCAAATTTATCCACCTATTCAGGAATACAGGAAGTTGCCAAGGTAGACACAGGTGAATCCATACATACTCTAGTCAAACTTTCTCATATTCATTTGTTTGGCATCGGATTAGTATTATTTGTTCTGGGCTATATTTTTATACACTCAGTATTACCCAACTGGATTAAATATGCGTTGATAGTTATGCCTTTTATGGCTATATTCACCGATATACTCTCTTGGTTTTTAACCAAATGGGATCCTATATATGCCTATACAGTTGTTATTGCAGGTGGTTTATTAGGACTTTCCTTAAGCTTGCAGATTCTGATTTCTTTATATCAAATATGGTTTTTACGACCTGATACTATCGAGATTAATAAAGAAATCAAACAGGAAAATAACAGCAACAACAGTATTTTAAAAACCTATCAAGTGGTTATAGGTGTTTGCCTGGTTGGTTCCTTTTTAGTATCAATTGCTGCGGTTAAATTAAACCCCAAACAAAAAGAAAATCAGCGACTGGAAAAAATCAAGAATATTTTACTGGTTACAGGTCTTTATACTGAAAATGCCAATATTGATACCATTTACCAGCAAAATATCAAAACGCAATGGCTCAACTTAAAAACGGCAACATACCTAAATAAAAACACATCCAAGCTTGAAAAGTTAAGTTTTAATGCTCTAGCTAAAGATCAAGAATATGGAGAAGAAATCCCCTCTAAGTTAGATATAGCAAACATCAAACGGCGGCCTAAATATATGCCTATTTATTTTGTTAAAAAGGGTAATACCATACAAAAAATTATTTTACCCATTTATGGTAAAGGCTTATGGTCAACCTTATATGGCTTTCTAGCTCTGAAAAATGATGCTAAAACCATTGCAGGCATTACCTTCTATCAACAGGGGGAGACCCCCGGACTGGGTGGTGAAATAACCAACCCCCGTTGGCAAAAGCTTTGGCAAGGTAAACAGGCTTTTGATGCCAATGGCAAGGTCGCTATTCAGGTTATTAAAGGCGAAGTGATACCAAACTCACCAAAAGCAATATATCAGGTTGATGGGCTTTCCGGTGCTACATTAACCAGTCGCGGAGTCAACAACCTGGTACATTATTGGTTAGGTAGCGATGGTTATGGTTCTTTTTTACATAAATTGGGGAGACAAGGCCATGAATGAACAGGAAGTCGTTATTTTAGGTATATTTGTATTTACCGGTATAGTATTAGTACTGGTATCTATCATTTTAATTGTCCGTTCAAAATTGGTGGCAGACGGCCAGGTTCGTATTCTGATTAACCATAATCCCGAACTTACGCTACAAGCACCGATAGGAAATAAATTAATGCAAGTACTGGCTGAAAAAAATATTTATTTGCCTTCTGCATGTGGAGGCTGCGGTACCTGTGGACAGTGTCGAGTTATAGTGACTGAAGGTGGTGGTAGTGTTTTGGCTACCGAGAAAGCAAAACTCAGCCATAGCCAAATACGCGCTCATTATCGACTGGGTTGTCAAGTGGCTGTTAAAGAAGACATGGAAATACAACTGCCTGCATCCTTATTGACTGTCAATAAATGGCAGTGTACCGTTCTCTCTAATCGGTGTGTGGCAACTTTTATCAAAGAATTAATTTTGCAAATGCCCGTTGATAAACAGCTCAATTTTCGTGCTGGTGGGTATATTTTACTGGAATCGCCACCTTACTCAAACTCTTATTCTGATTTCGATATTGATGAACAATACCGACCTACCTGGGATCAATTTAAGCTATGGCAATATCACTCGCAATCTGACACCACCGTTACGCGAGCCTATTCTATGGCTAATTATCCAGATGAAAAAGAAATTATTATGCTCAATGTACGCATTGCATCACCTCCAGCCCGACAACCGGATGTGCCCCCTGGTATAGTATCCTCTTTTATTTATAATCTGAAACCGGGAGACAAGGTTGGCATATATGGATCTTATGGTGATTTTTTTGCCCGTGAAACAGAAAATGAAATGATTTTTATTGGGGGTGGCTCGGGTATGGCACCTATGCGTTCACATATTTTCGACCAATTAAAACGCTTGCAGAGTCATCGTAAAATATCTTTTTGGTATGGTGCCAGAAGTCTGGGTGAGGTTTTTTATATTGAGGATTTTGATTCACTTGATCAAGAGTTTGATAATTTTGATTGGACTATAGGCTTATCCGAACCGTTGCCAGAAGATAACTGGCTGGGTGAAACCGGTTTTATTCACCAGATTCTGTACGATAAATATCTGCAGCATCACGTCGCACCAGAAGATTGCGAATATTATTTATGTGGTCCGCCAATGATGATTTCTGCTGTGCAAAATTTGCTATCTGACCTTGGAGTGGACTCAGAAAACATCCTATTTGATAAGTTTGGAGCTTAGCGGTAGGCTATCGAAATTATAGTTCAAAAATACCTTAAATTTTCCTAGTTTTTGAATTTATTTAAAGCCCTCCACTCCCATTAAGTTAAGGTGTTTTATAATTTTTTATCTATGTAGGAGCGGCTTTAGCCGCGATGTCGCGGCTAAAGCCGCTCCTACATAGATACCACTTATTTCTTAATTTAATGGTAGAGCCTCTCTTGAATAACAAAATCGTAAGCCCTTGATTTTGTTACTCTCTGATTGATGGCCGAGAGCGGCCTAATTCACTACTTACCTTAAAAAAACATCCCTTCATTAAATTATTTCACTACCGTTTTATCACTTTATTAAATAAGGCCTTATGTTTTTATCGACTAAAATACGAATCATCACTTTTCATATTCTAATGGGGGCAGTCATTAGTGTTATTTTATTACACCCTATTACTAAAGCTGTTTATTGGTTTGAGTTTAATGAAACTTTGCAATTAAGTGGGTATAAAGATATTTGGACTTTTCTTGTTGATCGTTTTACCGATTCTTTTCGAAAAGAAATGATCCCTATGAGTCTGATTTTTGCATTGCTAGGCGGCGGTATTGGTTTTATCTTCGCCATTTATCATTTATCTTTAATGCGATCACATCAAAGAGTCCATCAACTGGAACAAGAACTTGCCGAAGAATTACCTACCTTAATTAAAAGTAATGAAAATGAACGGCTTGAATTTAAATCCTCCATGCGCTGGGATTTTAGGCAACAAAAAACAAATAAAGATCTAGAATCAGTCATTATAAAAAGTATTGCAGGGTTGATGAATCATAAAGGCGGAAATTTATTAATCGGTATTAATGATGGAGGTCAAGTGGTTGGTTTGGAAAATGACTTTCAAACATTTCGACATAAAAATCGTGATGGCTTCGAGCTTTTTTTGATGGATTTAATAAAGGTACGCTTGGGCGGTGAAGTTTGCTCCCTTGTACATTGTGTTTTCCATAAAATAGAAGGGAAAGATGTTTGCCGTATTTTTATAGAACCTTCTGTTACGCCGGTTTATAGTAATATGGGAAATGTATCCAGGTATTATTTACGAACCGGCAATGGTACACGGGAACTTGATGCAAAAGAATCGTTTGCTCATATATCAAAAACACATACTAGTTGATTTAAATACCAAGTTTGAAAAAGTTATTAACCCTCTTTTTTATTTTCTTTGTTTGGAGAAAAATTTTGAAAACCCTAATATCTAAAATAGTATTAACCCTATCTGTCATATTAAGCCCTGTAGTCTCAGCAGTTGAAGTACCAGAGAGAGTATCAAACAGTGTTTTACAAACCCCAATGATAGATCTGGTTAAACAAGCAAACAGCAAAGCAGATCATGAGAAAATTGCTGCTCGTTATAATAAAGAAATTAAAAGGCTTTTAAAAAATTCCAGTAAGCACGAACAATTGGCTTTATTTTATCAGCAAACTGAAAATGCAAAAAAGAATACATGGCGTAGCAAGGCAGCTACCCATTGTCGAATCATTGCTCAAAAAATTAAGGAAGTTGCTGATGAGACATCTGCATTAGCTGATCTATATAAACGAGCAGCAAAAGATT
>JAJRUF010000117.1 GCA_024277935.1 Gammaproteobacteria bacterium | reverse complement strand
TGGTTTACACTCACAAAAAATAACGACTCAAGCGGCTTTTCCTTTAGCTCTTTTAGTGATAGGTTTAAGTGTTTATTTTCTAAATGATCATTTATCTGAAACTCTAGTATACAGCACAACTAATGCGTTGATTTTATTAGCTGGGTTAAGCTATTCTTTCCGTTCACGCCCTGTTAGTTTAGCGTTATTAAGTGGTGTTATTCTATTTTTCACCTTAGGTATACAAGCTTTAATCTCTAATATTATTTATCAAGAACGTAGTTTTTTTGGGGTTTTTTCAGTTAGAGAAGCGGTACTGATAGATGATAAAGGTCACCCAGAAAAATATCATGAGTTATACCATGGTACGACAAAGCACGGTGCACAGCGTTTAGCGACACTACAATTAGCAACCACGCCTTTAACTTATTATAGTCGCCCTGGGCCCATGGGGCAGCTTTTTCAGGCTTATGAAAATCAAGATAAAAACTGGGTCGTAGGTTCAGTAGGCTTAGGTGCAGGGGCGTTAATTTGTTACTCAAAACCTCAGCAATATTGGACACAATATGAGATTGACCCTGTGATTGTTAAAATCGCAAAAGACCCACAATATTTTACTTATATAGAGCATTGCGCTAAAAACCTAAAGTTTAAGATAGGAGATGCAAGGCTATCATTAAGAAATGAACCAAATAAAAAATTTGACCTTCTTATAATGGATGCTTTTAGTTCTGATTCTGTTCCTACACATTTACTGACCAGAGAAGCAATACAGCTATATTTTGCTAAACTTAAACCTAATGGTATTTTGGCCTTTCATATTACTAATCGCCATTTAGTCTTAAAAAAGGTTATTTCTGATCATGTTCAACATTTTAAATTATCGGCATTGATAGAAGAATTTAAGCCCAAAACCAAGCAACCTCTTGTTGTTGCAACAGACTGGGTTATTATGGCTAAGAAAGCTGAAACACTAGCACCTTTGCTTAAAAGTCACTTAGGGAACTGGCAAAAAATGCCATTATATTTTGATATAAAACCCTGGACTGATGACTTTACTAACATTATTGGAATTTGGAAATAATATGACATATAAACTTCAGGATCTTGCACAACATTGTGATGCAAAAATACAAGGTGACAATATTTCATTAAATATAAAATCAGCCGCTGATATTATGACAGCAACTGAAGGTGAGGTAACTGTACTAAGTAGTGCTAAATATGCAAAATATTTAAAAAATACTAAAGCTTCAGCTTGTTTTATTTCTCCACAGCTAGCCAGTAACGAAGCCCCTGAAAATCTTATTTTATTACTTTGTGATGACCCGGAAATTAGCTTTCTTAGTGCCGTCAGTGCATTACACCCCGCCCCTCAATTAAACCGTTCCATTTCAAAACAAGCCGCTATTGCGGGTTCTGTTTCATTGGGAGAAAATATTAATATCGGTGCATTTTCAACTATTGATGACCACTCCATTATAGGTGATGAGACTGAAATACTTGCCAGCGTAAATATCGGTCGCAATGTTTCCATCGGTAAAAACTGCCGGATCTACCCCAATGTGGTTATTTATGATAATACTACTATTGGAAATAATGTCACCATACATGCCGGCACAATTATAGCCGCCGATGGTTTTGGTTATAAATATCGCGATAATGAGCATATCAAAGTACCTCATGTGGGAAATGTCGTTATTGCAGATAATGTTGAAATAGGTGCAAATACCTGTATTGATCGGGGAGCACTAGGTTCAACAACGATTGGAGCAGGTAGTAAAATTGATAACCTAGTACAACTAGGCCATAACAACACTGTGGGTAGAAATGTCATTATATGTGGGCAGTCCGGAATTTCCGGCTCTTGTACTATTGAAGATGGTGCTGTTTTAGCAGGAAGTTCTGGTATTGCAGATCATGTTACCATTGGTCAGCAGGCCGTTATTATGGCAAGAAGTGGAGTTGCAGGAGATATAAAACCGGGCACTCAAATGTTTGGTAGCCCTGCTAAGGATAAAAAAGTCGCTTGGCGTGAATTGGCAGCTTTAAGCAAATTACCTGAGTTATTTAAGAAATTTAAGAAATTAGAACAACGTTTGGAACGGTTAGAAAAATAATCACACTATGAATTTTCATTGCAATTACCCATACCCCCTTTTTTTCAGAGTAAGCTCACCATATTTGTTTATAAAATATAGCGCCCCTCATTCACCAGCTGTCACAATACTATGTCATATTGAATATATAGCAAATACTTTGATCTATTGCTCATAATTTAAGATTAAAAACCCAAGACAAAGTTATTTTGTTATAATCAAAGGATTTTCGAAATCTAAACCCTACTACTTAGGAGAAATAAAGCATGGCAATTAAAGTTGCAATCAATGGTTATGGTCGTATCGGACGTAATGTTCTTCGTGCACTGTATGAGTCAAACCGTACAAATGAAATCCAAATCGTTGCGATCAATGACTTAGGTAATGCAGAAACTAACGCACATCTAACTCAATATGATACGGCTCATGGCAAATTTCCGGGTGAAGTTAGCGTTAAAGATGGCAACTTAGTTGTTAACGGCGACGTAATCAAAGTTTTCGCTGAAAGAGACCCTTCAAAACTACCTTGGGGTGACTTAGGAGTTGATGTAGTTCATGAGTGTACAGGTTTCTTTGCTAGTAAAGAAAAAGCGTCTGCTCATATTGCTGCAGGTGCTAAAAAAGTTGTTATTTCTGCTCCTGGTGGTGCCGATGTTGATGCAACTATCGTTTACGGTGTAAACCACAATATCTTAAAAGCATCTGATACGGTTATTTCAAATGCTTCTTGTACTACTAACTGTTTAGCACCTTTAATCCAGCCTTTAAAAGATGCTATCGGTGTTGAGCAAGGATTAATGACAACCATTCACGCATACACAAATGACCAAGTATTAACTGACGTATACCACCCAGATTTATTACGTGCTCGTTCTGCTACTCAATCCATGATCCCTACAAAAACGGGTGCAGCTGCCGCTGTAGGCTTAGTGCTTCCTGATTTAGTAGGTAAATTAGACGGTTTCGCAATGCGTGTACCCACTATCA
This sequence comes from Gammaproteobacteria bacterium, assembly GCA_024277935.1. Taxonomy (GTDB): domain Bacteria; phylum Pseudomonadota; class Gammaproteobacteria; order Methylococcales; family Methylomonadaceae; genus QPIN01. The sequence goes on along the minus strand of JAJRUF010000117.1, from coordinate 26,045 downwards.
ACGTATCTATTGTTGATTTAACGTTTACTGCAAGCCGTGATACTACAGCTGATGAAGTTCACGAAATTTTAACTGCAGCTTCTGAAGGCCCATTAAAAGGCATTTTAAACATCAACACACTTCCTTTAGTGTCAGTTGACTTCAACCATGACCCAGCATCTTCTACTTACGATAAATCATTAACTAAAGTAAACGGCCGTTTAGTTAAAGTTCTATCTTGGTACGATAACGAGTGGGGCTTCTCAAACCGTATGCTTGATACTACGGTTGCTTTAATGAATGCTAAATAACGGAACAACATGCTAAGAAGAACTAAAATTCTGGCAACTTTAGGCCCGGCTTCTGATAAGCCGGGCGTATTGGAAGCCTTATTCGAAGCGGGCATAGATGTTGTCCGCATGAATTTTTCTCATGGTGTTGCTCAAGATCATATTGATAGAGCAGAGGCTGTTCGTGCATTAAGCAAAAAAACAGGACGTTTAGTAGGTATTCTTTGTGACCTTCAAGGCCCAAAAATTCGTATTGCTAAATTTAAAGATACCAAAGTCTGGTTAGATGAAGGGCAAGCATTTGCTTTAGATATTAACCTAGGTACCAATGCTGGTACATCTGAAGAAGTTGGTATTATCTACGAACCTCTAGCAAAAGAAGTTAAAAAAGGCAGTCGTTTATTATTAGATGATGGGCGTATTGTACTAGATGTTGTTTCAACAAATGGCACTCGAATTGAATGTACTGTTCATGTCGGTGGCTATTTATCAAACAACAAAGGTATCAACTTACAAGGCGGTGGTTTATCAGCAGCAGCGTTAACCGAAAAAGATAAAGAAGACATTAAAACCATCGGTATTATTGGTGCTGACTTTGTTGCGGTTTCTTTTCCTCGTTGCGCTGAAGATTTACACGAAGCAAGACGTTTATTAGAAGCTGAAAACTGCTATGCAGGGATTGTATCTAAAGTTGAGCGTGCTGAAGCCATTGAAGTAATGGATGAAATCATTCTTGCCTCCGATGTTGTCATGGTTGCGCGTGGTGATTTAGGTGTTGAAATTGGTGATGCTAATTTACCGGCTGTGCAAAAACGTTTAATTTCTCGCTCTAGAGACCTTAATCGTGCGGTTATTACAGCAACACAGATGATGGAGTCAATGATCGAAAACCCGATTCCTACTCGCGCTGAAGTATTTGATATTGCTAATGCCGTGCATGATGGTACTGATGCCGTGATGTTATCTGCTGAAACAGCATCTGGAAATTATCCAGTACAAGCCGTTAAAGCAATGGCTGATATCTGTAAAACGACAGAGCAGCAAAGCAGTGTGCGCGAATCAAAACATCGTATGAACTGCCAGTTCTCTCGTACGGATGAAGCCATTGCCATGTCTGCTATGTATTTAGCCAACCATGCAAATATTACCGGTATTGCCACTCTGACTGAATCGGGATCCACCGCTTTATGGATGTCCAGAATCAGTTCAGGCATACCTATTTATGCCTTTAGTAGCCATGTTAAAACCTTAAGTAAAACCACAATCTACCGTGGTGTTTTCCCTGTTTATTTTACTCATGAGTCTATGGATCATGTTAATGTAAACAATGAGCTCCTTGCAAAATTAAAAGCACGCGGCTGTGCTAAACAAGGTGATACATTTATCATCACTAAAGGTGACCTAACAGGCACCAAAGGTGGTACAAATGCTCTTAAAGTGGTTACTTTAGGTGAAGGTTTAACACCTTAAGCTTGTTATATTTTATGCCCAGAAAATAGTCTGGGCATAAAATATCAAATCATTAGGTTAGAGAGATGAAAAAAAATAATCGTCCTGTCTTTTAAAGGTGGATAAGCCAGATTCAATGATTTTTCTAGGTAGTTTTTTTACAACCCATTTAACACAAAACTTTGTAATAGGGTACGCATTGCGTACCTTTCAGTTCAGTCAGGTATGCGGTGCATACCCTACACAATGGTTGTCATGTGTTGAGTGAATAGTCTAATTCTGGATAATTAGTTTTTCCACCTCCCTTATTGGAGCGCAGAGCTTTAACCTACTTTAATTATCAACATATGCAGGCTAAAGCACTGCGTCCCATTTACTATGCCCCCTCCTCCCATTGTTAGCCTGTCACTAAACCCAGCAATAGATTTAACCTACGAAATAAACGATTTACAACACGACAAAAAAACACGCGCCATATCCAGCCATTATGATCCTGGAGGCACAGGGATAAATGTTGGCCGTGCATTAGAAAAACTTGGGGCAAATTCTTTTACCTGCTGCATTACTGCAGGAAAAATGGGCGATTTTCTGCACTCCATGTTAAATCAAGAGCTTAGCAATGTAACAACTCTACAAGTTAAAGGTGAAACTCGAATTAACACCACGCTGATACAGCAATCTCCGCAATATCAATATGAAATTAATGCATTAGGCCCCTCTATTACACAAACAGAGCTAGATAAAATTATCAGCCAATTTCTAAGCCTTTGCCAGCAAGGTATTGGCGTATTAACCGGCTCTCTCCCTCCTGGGGCACCTGATAACATCTACCAAAATATTAATATTGCATTACAAAACCAAGGGGGTCGTTGCATTATTGACGCGCCGGTCGCAGTGATGAAAAAGGCATTAGAAAGCAGTCCTTTTTTAATAAAACCTAATCAACATGAACTGGAATTATTAACTAACAAAAAATTAAATAGCCTTGAGGAAATTGCTAATGAAGCTCGCTCTATCGTTGAGCAAGGTACACAATATGTTTGCGTATCTCTGGCCGAAAAAGGTGCTCTTTTAGTAGCAGGAGATAATAGTTATTACTGCAATTCACCTAAAATTAAAGTAAATTCTACAGTGGGTGCTGGTGACTCCATTGTAGCAGGATTTGCTTATGCTTTTACTCAAAACAAAAGCCCACAACAAGCACTAAAATTTGCTGTGGCCTGTGGAGCAGGTACAGCCACACAAAAAGGAACGCAGTTATTTCATATTAAAGAGCTAGAGAATTTATCCGAACAAATAACAATAACAACTCTCGATATTTAGTAATATATAAAAGCTCTCCCAGCAAACTATGAAAAACTTCCTTTCTCACCCTCTTATCGTTCGTCATCCTGATAATTTAACAACAAGCTGGGCGCAACAGTTAGTAAATCAGTTTGATAAAGATATTGTTGTTAAACAAATTAAAATAAACGCTATCGATATAGGAACAACCACGCGCATTCGTATAAAGGTCGATTATAATAGCCCTACAACTTTACCCCGTTACTGGTTTATCAAACTCCCCTCTCTTAGCTGGCGAGCACGTGCAATTACGGCTTTACCAAGACTTTTGCATACTGAGGTACGTTTTTACAATGAATTGGCCGGTAGCACCCCTGTAAAAAACCTACAGCATTACTTGCTAAAAGTAGCTTTTATCAAGGCTCAACGTTAGTCCTCAATGACATTACTGAGCAAGATGGGATTCCCGGCCTTGCAAGCGATACATTAACAGTTGAACAAGCCCAGCTGATTATTGAGCAACTCGCCAGCTTACATGCCCAGTTTTGGGGTAAAACAGATACTAATCCCAAATATAATTGGCTTTCTGGGCCTGTTAGACAATTAGAAGACCTTTTAGGTTCTGCTCTTGCTGTTCCGCTAATGAAACGAGGCTTAAGTAAAGCGAGTGATATAGTAAAACCAACATTACATCCGTCCGCTATTCAATATGCACGCCAACGTAGCAAAATAATGTGCTTTTTAGCCCAAGGCCCTCAGACTATTGTTCACCATGACTGCCACCCAGGAAACCTGTTTTGGCAGAATAATAAACCCGGCCTATTGGATTGGCAAATGGTTAGAACGGGAGAAGGAATTAGTGATATCGCTTATTTTCTAGCCACATCTTTAGATAGTAACATTCGAAAAGCCAATGAGTATCAACTTATCAACCACTATATTAAAGAGCTCTCAAAAAAAGATATTGCTAATTTAAACCCTGAACAAATACACCAAAGATACCGATCCCATCTTATTTATCCTCTTGAAGCTATGCTAGTGACACTTGCGGTAGGAGATATGATAAATTTAGCGGCTAATAAAACACTCATTAAACGTGCCGCTTCAGCCGTTGAGGATAATAATACTTTTATAGAATTAGGGTTATAAAGTATCCAGCTTAGCATAAGATATCATTAACCACTTTAAACCTAGGCTTTGAAAATTAATCTGCACCCGCTCTTGTGTACCTTCACCCTCCATTTGTAACACCACACCTTCTCCAAATTTGGCATGTCGGACTCTTTGTCCCAATTTATAAGTCCCCACCTGTTGCATTGTGGATGGCTTTTTCTTAACAGCTACAACAGGCCTCGTAACATTAGCTCTCATCCTAATTTCCTGAAGACATTCAGCAGGAATTTCTTTTAAAAAACGTGATGGCCTAGGATATGTTTCTTTACCATAAAGTCGTCTAGATTCAGCATGCGTAATAAATAACTGCTTCATAGCCCTGGTTATCCCCACATAGCAAAGCCTGCGTTCTTCTTCCAGCCGACCAGCATCATCTACCGATTGTTGAGATGGAAACAAGCCTTCTTCCAGCCCAACCATAAAAACCATTTTAAACTCTAAACCTTTGGCTGAATGTAAAGTCATTAGCTGCACACAATCCTCATATTCATCACTTTGTGAGTCACCAGACTCTAATGCGGCATGGGCTAAAAACATATCGAGTTCATTTAAGTTTTCTTCGTTATCTTCTTCATAGTCGAATAAACGGGCAGCATTTGCAAGCTCTTCCAGATTTTCTATTCTTGCTTCACCTTTCTCACCTTTTTCTTTTTTATAAGCTTCAATCAGGCCACTTTTTTCAACAATTATTTTTACCTTATCAAATAACTCTTTACCTTCAGCCTCACTTTCTAACCGTTTAATTAAATCTAAAAAACCTTTTAATGCATTTGTTGCTCTGGCAGTAAGTCGCTTTTGTGTCAGCAATTCAACAGCTGCTTTCCATAATGATATTTCATTAGTTCTCGCTAAAAGTCGAATATCTTCAATTAACTTAGTGCCTATTCCTCTAGTAGGTGTGTTAATAACACGTTCAAAAGAAGCATCATCATTATGGTTTGACATAATGCGTAAATATGCCAAAGCATTTTTAATTTCCATGCGTTCAAAAAACCGCAAACCACCATACACTCGATAAGGTGTACCGGTTGTCATCAACTTTTCTTCAAACTGTCTGGATTGTGCATTTGAACGATATAAAATGGCTACATCGCTTCTTAAGCCACCATCATTTACCCATTTTCTAATTTTCTCAACCACAAAATAAGCTTCGTCCTGCTCATTAAATGCAGTATATTCAGAGATTAATTCACCATCACCTGCATCAGTCCATAACTCTTTTCCCATGCGCTCTTCATTCTGTGAAATTAAAGCATTGGCTGATTTAAGAATATTCCCTGTAGAACGATAATTTTGTTCCAACTTAATCACTTGATGATTAGGGTAATGTGTTTGAAAGTTATATAAATTTTCTATTTTTGCGCCGCGCCAGCCATAAATAGACTGGTCGTCATCCCCTACTACAAACAGGTTGTCTTTACCTTCTGTTAATAACCGCAACCAGGCATATTGAATAGTATTGGTATCTTGAAATTCATCCACATGAACTTGTTTAAATCTATCTTGGTAAAATTCTAAAACATCTTCATTATCACGCAATAATTCATGCGCCCTAAGCAGTAACTCAGCAAAATCCACCAGCCCTGAACGATCACAGATTTCTTCATACGCTTTGTAAATCTGTAATTGTGTACGTAGAAAAACATCGTTAGGTTCAGGCATATGCCTGGCACGAATACCTTCATCTTTTTGCGCATTAATAAACCACATCATTTGCTTGGGTGGCCATTGTTTATCATCTATATTTAAACTTCTGACCAAGCGTTTAATAATTCTGAGTTGATCATCAGAGTCGATCACTTGAAAAGTTTCTGGTAATTTTGCCTGCTGAGCATGTCGCCTTAATAACCGATGAGCAATACCATGAAATGTCCCTATCCACATAGAGCGAGCCGATATATTTAACAATTCCTCAACACGCCCTCGCATTTCTTTTGCCGCTTTATTAGTGAAAGTAACGGCTAAAATATTATGAATAGACACGCCCTCTACTTGTACCTGCCAACCTATTCTGTGGACTAAAACGCGCGTTTTCCCACTACCGGCTCCTGCTAAAATTAGCATGGATTGGCTTGGTGCTGATACGGCTAATCGCTGTGCATCATTTAATGAATCAATTAAAGAGTTTTGTTTTTCCATCGTTTATCACTTGCACATTTTTACAAGCTGTGTATATTGACTGGGTTAAAGACCCCCCAATAAGGGCATCATCAAAAAAGAATAAATATAGAGGTGGATACAATGAGTTTTGATTATAAACGTTTAATAGACCGTAAAATTAATGTCGGAGAAAAAGATAAGAAAATGCGCCTGATTTCTGGCTCAATTTTATTATTCATTTCAATTTTCACAGCAAAAATTATTCTTCTACTTGCTGGATTAGTCTTAATTGCTACAGGTTACACCCAGGTTTGCCCCGCATATTCAGCGATGGACAAAAATACCTTAGAAGAATCATAATTTATAAAGGAGCTAAATTTAATATAATTTGGCTCCTTTTCTCAAAGCCCAAGTTCATTTGGACTCTATACAAACCTAAACTGTTTATTATGACTGGCTACACTCTTCTAGTCTATAGCCAGCTTTGTTGTAATTCCCAATCCCCCCAAACTAGTGACAATATTATTTCCAATTCCAGAGAACCATAATGAACGCTTCAATTTACATAATGAAGTTCATGCCCGAGCCCCTATTACTTTGAAGCTCCCCGTTACCAGTTCATTTATCGCTTTATCACTCACCAGTGAAGAAAGAAAATTTGAACGAATTCACCTTAAAAAATTATGTGATAGATACAGTATTTCTGCTCCAAAAGAAGGTTCAGCCCATTTTCGTGCAACCTTAGACTCTTTTAAAATGAGCTGGGAACAACATGCTGAATTTAGTGCCTATTCCTTTTATGATCTAAATAATACTGACGAACCTTTTTCAAAGGTCGCTTTAGAGCAAGTTCCTATTGATTGGCTAAGTCAATTACCTGGAAAAACAATAGTTGCAGCCCACGCATCTATCATTAATTCTGATACGCCTTCAGTATCCAATATCAAGGCTATCGCTAAATTTTTTTCAGGCAATTCTGTTGTGGGTTCTGAAGTATCGGGTGGCGCTGCTCGTGCTTTTACTGACTTTAAAATACATGCCGATGGCTTTAGTCGTTTTCTAATCTTGGATTCGCAATTAAAACCGGGACAAGCTGGCCGCTTATTACAGCGCCTATTTGAAATTGAAGTTTATCGAGTGATGGCATTACTGGCTTTTCCAATAGCCAAGCAACTAGCACCAGAGCTCAATAATGTTAACCGTCAGTTACTCACCATTACTTCTGCAATGGCAGATTCAAAAGGCAATGATAATGATTTGTTAGATGAGTTAACGACATTAGCCGCCCAAACTGAAAACAATATATCAACCCATCAATATCGTTTTGATGCAGCCAGTGCATACTATAAACTCGTTGAACAACGTATTGAAGAATTACGGGAAACACGTATTCAAGGGTTGCAGACTATTGGTGAGTTTATGAGTAAACGTTTAACACCGGCTATCAATACCTGTACATCAACCTCTAAACGTTTTAATTCATTATCAAAACGTATCAATAATGCAGGTCAATTACTCCGCACCCGTGTCGATATGATTATTGAGTGCCAAAACCAGGCGCTACTGACCTCAATGGATTTACGTGCAAAAATGCAATTACGTTTACAGGAAACAGTAGAAGGCCTCTCTATTGTTGCCATTACCAGCTACATTGTTAGCCTTATTGGAACAGTGACCAAGGCGGCTAACACCTCAGAGCAGGTTGACTTAAACCCGACACTCATAACAGGATTATCTATCCCTGTGGTATTATTTATTGTTGCCCTAGCCGTCAGACGTATCCACAACAAAATTCATACTTTGAATGATGATTAGGCGCAAAGATTTCTGCAACTAGCTACTTTAAGAATCCTATTTATTAATATAATACCCCTAGCTTTCCAGCTAAAATCATCTACACTTGAAAATCAGGCAGTCTTTAAAAATTCATTGAGTAGTAAAAATATGACTTTTCCAAAAACACTAGGGTTATTGACCCTGTTACTATGTAACATAAATACTTGGGCTGATACACTTAAAATCAACCCTAATCATCCCGATGACTATGTAGTAGTAAAAGGTGATACCTTATGGGATATTTCTGGCAAATTTCTAGAAAACCCATGGCAATGGCCTAATTTATGGAGTAATAACCCTCAAATTAAAAACCCAAATTTAATTTACCCTGGGGATAAGCTTTACTTTTCAGTGGTTGACGGAAAACCACGATTAAGCTTTTCAAAGGATAACAGGCTTAAACCTCATATTAGAGAGCTATCTACAGAGCAAGCTATAAAAATTATACCAACAGATGCTATCTCTCAATTTTTAACATCCCCTCGCGTTGTCACTGCAACAGAACTAAACACCTCTCCTTATGTTATTGAAATTGCGGGAGAGCATTTAATTGCCGGAACAGGCGATAAAGTCTATGTTCGCTCTATCAAAAACCCTAAAAGCCTTGGCTATACAATTTATCGTAAAGGCCAGACATATATTGATCATGACACTAAAGAAATTTTAGGTTATGAAGCCCTATACATTGCAGATACAACCATAGAACGCTCAGGAGACCCTGCCACTCTTCTGATCACAAAATCAGATCATGAGATTCGTAGAGGTGATCGTTTAATGGGGAGTAATACCAATGCATTAGCTCTTAATTTCTTCCCTCACACACCTAAAGAAACTATTTCTGCCAATATCATTAGCGTACTAGATGGTGTTTCTCAAATAGGCCAGCATGATATTGTGGTACTTGATAAGGGCCTTGTTAACCATTTAGAAGTTGGGCATGTTTTAGACATCTATCATAAGGGTAAAGTAATAAACGATCCCTTTAGTGGAACATTACATGATAAAGTAAAATTACCCGATGAAATTGCTGGTGAACTTTTAGTCTTTCGTTCATTTGAACGCGTGAGCTATGCTTTAGTCATCGAAGCCAATCAAGCCATTCATGTTTTTGATCGCGTTAAAACGCCTTAGGAAGCTTGGAATTGAGGCTTTAGCCTCTCTTGATACCTGATGCAACTGAAGTCTCACTTCCAGCTATATACTTGCGTACCGTATTGCATGATCACTTCTTAACTAAAGTGCAAAAAATCCTCTTAAATACAGGGTTTAAAGCACCCATTTTCCTATACTCCTTGCTTACGTGATATTACCTCCCTCTCCTACAGCTGAAAACCTTAAATTCTGGCTGGCTCTGTTAAGAACCCCTGGTGTAGGGAGTAAAACATTTTTAAAACTACTGGATAGTTACCCACCAGAGCAATTATTCTCCCAATCTCAAGCAACGCTTTCTGCATTAGGTTTAAAACAAAACAGTATTGATTTTATTAAATCACCTGATTGGAACTTAATTAAAGATGATTTACACTGGGTTGAGCAGGACCAAAATTCAGTTATCACAATTTATGATGCCCTTTACCCCTCACAATTAAAAGAAATTAGCAGCCCCCCCACACTCCTTTTTACCCGAGGTAATATCAACTTACTCTCTCAGCCGCAAATATCAATTGTCGGTAGCCGCAACCCATCCCCTCTTGGACACCAGTCAGCAATAGATTTTGCACAATCTTTAGCTGAGTACGGCTTTACAATTACCAGCGGCTTAGCTTTGGGAATTGATGCAGCAAGTCACCAAGGCGCTTTAAATGTAAAGGGCCATACCATTGCAGTAACAGGTACAGGGCTCGATAGAGTTTACCCTGCTAGAAATAAAGACCTAGCAACCCAAATATCTGAAACAGGCCTACTTATTTCAGAATTCCCTCCTGGTACAACAGCAAAAGCAAATCACTTTCCTAGACGAAACCGTATAATTAGTGGACTATGCATAGGCTTATTAGTTGTTGAGGCAGCCAAAAAAAGTGGTTCACTTATTACTGCGAGAATGGCCTTAGAAGCAAACAGAGAAGTCTTTGCAATTCCTGGCTCTATCCATAACCCTTTAGCCCGTGGTTGTAATGCCCTTATTAAAGAAGGCGCAAAATTAGTTGAAAGCACGCAAGATATTTTAGATGAATTAGGTGAATATAATCAACAACCTGAAGTATTAGTGTCAGATAATTTAAAATCAACACTTGACCTGGAGCAGCAAAATCTATTGAATCTTATTATGTTTAGCCCCACATCAGTAGATTGGTTGGTGCAAGAATCTGGTTTTTCTGTGGAAGTCATCTCTTCAATGCTTCTGATGCTGGAACTACAAGGTAGTATTGCAACCACCCCCGGCGGCTATATTCGCATTAAATAGACAGGTACTATGAAAGAAAATATTTTTGATGTCTTAATCTATCTTTTTGAAAATTATTTAGATAATGATATAGATCTAACTCCTGATAACGAAGACATTAAGACTGAGTTGTTACAGGCAGGTTTTGAGCCAACAGAAGTCAACAATGCCTTTGACTGGCTTGAAACATTGGCCATACAAAGTACCATTAAACCCAGTGTTTCTGCTGCTTTCCGTATTTTTAGTCCACAAGAAGAAGTTAAACTCGATATCGAGTGTCGTAACTTCTTACTTTTTCTGGAGCATAACGGTATATTAACGCCCATTACTCGTGAAATAGTAATTGATAGACTTATGGCGGTCGAAAACAAAAGAATTGCCCTAGACGAGCTTAAATGGACTGTATTAATGGTTTTATTAAGCCAGTCTGATGATGATATCGCCTTCTCAAGAATGGAAGATATTGTTTATGACTTAACACCCGACTTATTACATTAAATCCCTATATTAAAAATATGAGTAAAAATCTTGTCATTGTAGAGTCACCTGCAAAATGTAAGACGATTGAAAAATATCTGGGAAAAGACTTTCAGGTATTAGCCTCTTATGGCCATGTGAGGGATTTAATCCCTAAAGAAGGTGCTGTCGATACCGAACACGACTTCGCTATGAAGTATCAAATAATTGAGCGAAATCAACGTCATTTACAGGAAATCACTAAAGCGGTAAAAAAAGCAGATACCTTATATCTAGCCACTGACCCTGATAGAGAAGGAGAGGCTATCTCCTGGCACGTCTTTGAACATTTAAAAGCCAAGAAAGCTTTAAAAAATAAAACTGTACAACGTGTGGTTTTTCATGAGATTACTAAAAAAGCAGTGACAGATGCCATTGCTCACCCGACAGAATTATCTATCACCATGGTCAATGCGCAACAGGCCAGACGTGCGTTGGATTACCTGGTTGGTTTTAATTTATCACCTTTATTATGGAAAAAAATTCGTAGAGGCTTATCGGCCGGCCGTGTGCAAAGCCCCGCTCTTCGCATGATCGTTGAACGAGAACTAGAAATAGAAGCTTTTGAGAAAAAAGAATACTGGTCACATACAGCCGAACTAAAAGCACAAGACCAAGCCTTTAAAGCTAAGCTAACTCATTTTGCAGGTGAAAAGCTTAAACAATTCAGTATTACTGATGAACAGCGTGCAGAAAAAGTTAAACAAACACTATTGTCTGCTGCTGATGGGCAATTAATTGTTGAGAAATTAGAAAAAAAACAACGCAAACGCAATCCTGCCGCACCCTTTACCACTTCAACCCTACAGCAAGAAGCTTCCAGAAAATTGGGATTTACCACCAAAAAAACCATGATGGTTGCTCAACAACTTTATGAAGGTATTGAAGTTAATGGTGAAACAGCTGGTTTAATCACCTATATGCGTACCGATTCAGTCAACCTTTCTGATGAAGCTCTGGAACAAATACGTGAGCTTATTACTGAAAAATATGGTAAAGAAAATATACCTAAAGAGCCGCGTTCATTTAAAACCAAATCAAAAAATGCCCAGGAGGCACATGAGGCTATTCGTCCAACTTCTGCCTTTAATTTACCTGGAATAATAAAAGGCAATTTATCAGCCGACCAATTCAAGCTTTATGAATTAATCTGGAAACGAACAGTTGCCTGTCAAATGATCCACGCCACGCTTAATCAAGTCGCAGTTGACTTGAGCTGTGGCAGTAAAGACAATATATTTAGAGCGACAGGTTCCAGCATTCATAAACCTGGCTTTATGGCTGTTTACCTTGAAGGTAAAGATGACAATAAAGAAGGTGATGATAAAGAAACCTTTCTACCAGTAATGGAAGAAGGCCGACCAGTTCCGCTTAATGATATTATTGCAACTCAACATTTTACCGAACCTCCCCCACGTTTTGGTGAAGCCAGTTTAGTAAAATCATTGGAAGAACACGGTATTGGTAGACCTTCTACTTATGCCACTATTATCTCTACTTTACAAAACAGAGAATACGTTACCCTTGATAGTAAACGTTTTCACCCGACTGATGTGGGCCGCATTGTTAATAAGTTTTTGACTGATCATTTTACTAAATATGTAGATTATGACTTTACTGCTAATTTAGAAGATGACTTGGATGCAGTGGCACGAGGTGAAAAAGACTGGGTGCCTCTTATGCAAGCTTTTTGGACCCCATTTACTAAACTAATCACTGAAAAAGAAGAAAGCGTTCAGCGTAAAGATGTTACTCAAGAAGCCATTGATGAAAAATGTCCTGAATGTGGTAAACAACTCTCAATTAGATTAGGACGTAATGGTCGTTTTATTGGTTGTACTGACTATCCCACTTGTTCATATACTCGCAATCTAAACGATGATGGTACAGAATCAAATGAACCTGAAATAGTCGAGGGCCGGAAATGCCCTAAATGTGAGTCAGACCTGGTGATAAAAACTGGCCGCTACGGCAAATTTATTGGTTGTAGCAATTACCCCAAATGTAAACATATTGAGCCTTTAGAAAAACCACTGGACACTGGTGTTGAATGCCCACAATGCAATAAAGATAATATTCTTAAACGCAAATCACGTTATGGCAAAATATTCTACTCCTGTGCAGGCTACCCAAAATGTGATTATGCCTTATGTAATGTCCCGATCAAAGAAAGCTGCCCTGATTGTAACTGGCCAATCTTAACTTTAAAATCCACAAAAAGGCGTGGGCCAGAGAAAGTATGTCCACAGAAAGAGTGTAAATATGCCACACCTTACGAGGGTGACCCTGAAGATATTAATGGGCCACAAGAGCAGGCAAAAGGCTAAAGATTCAAGGCGAAAAGACCCCCTCATATCACTCCCTTAACTTTCTCCTTTGAAAAAAGAGAAGTTAAGGGACTATTACCAATAAAATGTTCAATCTCTTCTAGTAGATATGACTCAAATAATATCCCCGTTTAAAATTCGACAGGCCATCCAGCACATCAACCAGGGTGACGTTATTGCCTACCCAACAGAGGCTATTTATGGTCTAGGCTGCAACCCTCTCGATGAAGAAGCGGTATTAAAACTATTAGCTTTAAAAAAACGTTCTATTGATAAAGGACTTATCCTGATCGCCTCATCTGTTGAGCAACTTGCCCCTTACTTACAATTAACAGAAACTATAGTCTCCCGTATTCAAGCCAGCTTGCTAGAACCTGTGACCTGGGTTACCCCTGCCCAGGCATGGGTACCAAAATGGCTTACCGGTACTCACAGTTCCTTAGCTATCAGAATCACTAAGCACCCCATTGCACGTTTATTATGTGTGGAAAATGAAGGGCCTTTGGTATCAACAAGTGCAAATATCAGTACCATGCCTGCTACAAAAAAACCTTGGAAGATAAGTAAAAATTTAAACACTAAAAAGCTATTTGTCGTCCCTGGCGAGGTGGGAGAGTTAAAACAGGCTACACCCATTTTAGATGTTTTTAGCCACCAGAAACTTCGCTAACAAGAAGTTTTTTGTAGCGTAAACTTTAGTCTGTTATAGAAACAACTTATACTGCTTATTGTGAGCTAAAGCTCGCTCTACAATTTATAGCCTGTGGTTTTATTAATAGCTATATTGTTTTTGTTAAACTAATTTCGCTTGACTACTTATACCTTAAAATAAGGCTAATAACTTAATGAAATTTAACTTCACCTTCTTTATTGGCCTTATTGTCTTAACGTCCCTTTCTTCTTGTGATAATTACACCCCTTCCCACCGTGGATTTTCCAAATTAGAGCAAATAAAATCTACAGGTACATTGACAGTTCTCACCCGTATAGGTCCAACAACCTACTTTAAAGGCAAAGATGGATCCACGGGGTTAGAGTACGACCTTATTAGGCTATTTGCTAAACACCTACAAGTCAAAGTTAAATTTATTATCCCCCCAACATTTAATGACTTATTACTGCAAATTACTAAGGACTCAGCTGATATAGCAGCAGCAGGAATTACTATTACCTCGGAGCGACAAAAATTAATGCAATTTGCACCTCCCTACCAAAGTATTACAGAACAAGTTGTTTACCGCTCTGGAAATAAAAGACCTAAACAGCTTAGTGATTTAAATAACGGGATACTTGAAGTTATAAAAGGCAGTAGTTATATAGAAACTTTAAAAAAATTACGGCTAAAAACACCCTCACTAAGTTGGAATGTTAATTCTCAACTTAATACGGATGGCTTATTATATTTAGTCAACAAGGGCTTAATTGATTACACCATTGCTGATTCTCACCAAGTGAGCACTATTAGACATTTTTACCCAAAACTCAATGTTGCTTTTGATATCACATCACCCCGTCAACTAGCCTGGGCTTTCCCTATATCTAAAGATCAAAGCCTTTATCATGAAGCTGTTATTTTTTTAAAAAAAATTAAAAAAGGCAAAATACTTGACCACTTACTTGAAAAATATTATGGAAACTCTGATAACTTGAATTATGTGGGTAACTGTAAGTTTCGTTTACACATAGCAAATAGACTGCCAGCCTATGAGGCTCTATTTAAAAAAGCTGGCAAAGAAAATAATATTGACTGGCGCTTATTAGCTGCGATTAGCTACCAAGAATCACATTGGAACCCAGATGCCACGTCACCAACAGGTGTAAAAGGGCTGATGATGCTAACGCAAGGAACAGCCAAACAGGTGGGAGTAAAAGATAGAACAGACCCTGCACAAAGTATTTGGGGAGGGGCTTTATACTTTAAACAACGCCTAAAAATAATTCCACAACGAATCAAAGACCCTGACCGGACTTGGTTTGCCCTTGCCTCATATAACGTAGGTTTTGGACACTTAGAGGATGCAAGAATTCTCACCCAAAAACAGCATAAAAATCCTGACAAATGGCTAAATGTTAAACAATTCCTACCTTTACTCAGTAAAAAGAAATGGTATTCTCAAGTTAAACATGGCTACACTAGGGGAGGTGAGCCCGTGCATTATGTAAAAAACATTAGAAGCTATTATGATTTATTAGTCTGGCTTACTGAAGAAAATCAGATTGAAAAAAACGTAATGGCTGTAAAACCAGTACCTTTAACTAAACCCCAAAATAAAGCTCTTAATTTTGAGCCACCATCCTTATGAAATATTAAGATGAGGCATGAGAAAAGGCCATTTATTCTAACATTTGGATAAAGTTTGAGCGTCTTTAAGGTCTTTTTGTGCTAATTGATAATGTGCTATATTTACATATTCCAACCCTCGCAACACCATTAAAACAGCAGTTTCCAGATACTTCTCTAAAGCTTTTGTAGAAGGCTTTATCACCGCACTATAATTAATATCTCCAAATAATTTTTGAACATTTTCAATTTGACTATTCAATTCATTATTTTGAACCAGTAATGATAAATCTATGGCTAACGGTTCAACCGCAAGACTTCCATAATTACTTTGAAAATCAGCTTCAAATAAGCTATTTAACTGAGTAGGTTTTATTGCTGCTAATATAGGGCTTTGAGAGAAAACAATACAAAACCCACAGACAAGAACAGTTAATTTTTTCACTAACACTAGAGAGTTCTTTTTCAATCAAGTCTGTTTGCCGCTTTTAATTTTCTAAACCACTACCATTACCTAATGCCTGCATCGACTGACGTAAAAGGGGCGCGTTTTTTGTTTTAGAAAAAAATTGACGCTTTTTACGATCAGCTGTATGCAATTGTTAGATGTTTATGCTATATTTAAATACGCATTCACTATACGCATAATGTTCGAGGTTGTCGACATGCATCATATTTATAATCATAGCGCCCCTAAAAAACCAACAAACCTTAGTATCAACAGTGACTTACTCACAAAAGCTAGAGTTTTAAAAATTAACTTATCCGCCACCTTAGAGTCTGCCCTTGAAGTTAAAGTTCGTCTCTCAGCACGTGAAACATGGCTAAAAGAAAATAAAAAAGCAATAATGTCCCTAAATGAACTTGTTGAAAATAATGGATTATTTTCTGATTCATATAGGGAATTATAGTGTCACAATTTACTCTTTACAAAAATGAAAACAAAAACTCAAAAAAAGCCTACCCATATTTTATTGATGTTCAAAGCGACCTTTTGGATGACTTGAATTCCAGACTGGTAATTCCTCTATCCGCACAAGAAACACTGAACAACTTGAATGCAAAAAAACTATGCCCTACTATCGAAATTGATGAAGGTATATTTGTGTTACTTACACATCAAATGACTTCAGTACCTTACTCTACTTTGAAGAATAAGGTGACCTCCCTCGATCATTATAGATATGATATTTTAGGTGCTATAGATATACTATTAACAGGCATCTAACAACTACGGTATCACTCCCTACATCATCAGCATTATCTTTTTGTAAAATACCTGTCGAATCATATTCATTCAGATAGAGCCGTTCACACTTTGCACTACGCCAGAATCTTTCAATACAGGTATTATCGATTGCTCTGCCTTGGAGAGCTCCATGGCTATTTCTGCCAAAGACTTCTGATTCTTCAATTCTTCCAACACTCACTTGCTTTTAAAGCAACACTGTAGTTTGGCACCTTTCATAACGTCTGAAAAATAGTTGACACTTTTAGCGTAGGTTGGATGAGATTATCAAGCATAGCGCGATAACAACACCTTCCGACATGTGGCATAGCCTTTATCGGATGATGCTATCGTTTATCCAACCTACAAATAAACTTAAAGTGTAATTGGTTTTGTTGTCTGAATCTGTTGGGGTATTATAATCAACCAGGCGAGCTGGTTTTTTTGGCGGTCAATATTAATTTCCCTCCTTCTTCATCCGCTCTAACAATATCCCCCGCCATAAAGTTACCGGCTAAAAGCTCATTAGCTAATGGATTTTCCAATTGATTTTGTATGGCTCGTTTCAATGGTCTAGCACCATAAACAGGGTCAAAACCTGCTTCACCTAACAAATCCAGTGCCTGCTCACTAATTTCAAACCCTATATCTTTATCTTGTAAACGTTCTTTTAAATAAACAATCTGGTTTTTAGCAATTGCTCTAATTTGCTCTTGCCCTAAGGGGTGAAATACAACTGAATCGTCAATTCTATTAATAAACTCCGGTCTAAAATGGGTTGCAACAACTTCCATCACCGCTGATTTCATCACCTCATAACCTTCACCAACCAAGGCTTGAATTCGGTCAGAGCCTAGGTTTGAAGTCATTACAATAACAGCATTTCTAAAATCAACAGTACGTCCTTGACCATCAGTTAAACGCCCATCATCCAACACTTGAAGTAGTACATTAAAGACATCAGCATGTGCTTTTTCTACTTCATCTAATAAAATGACTGAATAAGGTTTTCTTCTCACCGCCTCAGTTAAATATCCACCTTCTTCATAACCAACATAACCAGGAGGCGCACCGATTAAACGTGCAACTGAGTGTTTCTCCATAAACTCTGACATATCTATTCGTACCATAGCGTCTTCAGTATCGAACATAAATTCAGCTAAAGCTTTACATAACTCTGTTTTCCCCACACCCGTTGGGCCTAAAAATAAAAATGAACCATTAGGTCTGTTTGGATCAGATAATCCAGCTCTTGATCGACGAATAGCATTACTCACTGCTTTAAGTGCTTTCTGTTGGCCAATAACACGCTTTGCTAATTCACTTTCCATTCGTAACAGTTTATCTCTCTCCCCCTCCATCATTTTAGAGACCGGGATTCCTGTCCATTTGGAAACCACTTCTGCAATTTCTTCCTCTGTGACTTTGTTGCGCAATAAAGTCATATCTTGCATTTCCGCTTGTGAAGCCAGGTCTAACTCTTTCTCCAATTTTGGAATTTCACCATACTGTAACTCTGACATTTTGGCTAAATCATTAGCTCGACTCGCCGTTTCCAATTGAAAACGTGCCTGCTCTAACTTCTCTTTAATTGAAGCTGATCCTTGTAATGCTGCTTTTTCTGCTTTCCATATTTCTTCTAAATCAGAGTATTCTTTTTCTAATTCTAAAATAGCGGCTTCCAAGGTTTTCAACCTTTTCTGCGAAGCTTTATCAGAATCCTTTTTCATCGCTTCACGTTCAATCTTCAATTGAATTAAACGCCTTTCCAGCTTATCCATCACTTCAGGTTTAGAATCCATTTCCATACGAATACGACTGCCTGCCTCATCAATTAAATCAATTGCTTTATCGGGTAATTGCCTATCAGATATATAGCGATGTGATAAGGTTGCAGCGGCAACAATTGCAGGATCAGAAATGTCCACACTATGATGTACTTCATAGCGTTCTTTTAGGCCTCGTAAAATAGCAATAGTATCTTCAACTGTTGGCTCATTGACTTGTACTTTTTGAAAGCGACGCTCTAAAGCAGCATCTTTCTCTATATATTGCCGATACTCATCTAAGGTTGTTGCTCCCACACAATGTAATTCACCTCGTGCTAATGCAGGCTTTAACATATTGCCTGCATCCATTGCACCATCAGCCTTTCCCGCGCCAACCATAGTATGTAGCTCATCTATAAATAATATAACCTGCCCTTCTTGCTTGGCAACATCATTTAATACGGCTTTTAGACGCTCTTCAAACTCACCTCTAAATTTTGCACCGGCAATTAAAGCTGCCATATCTAAGGATAAAAGCTGCTTACCTTTAATACCCTCGGGCACTTCACCATTAACAATTCGTTGGGCTAAACCTTCAACAATTGCTGTTTTACCCACTCCTGGCTCACCGATTAATACAGGGTTGTTTTTGGTTCTACGTTGTAAGACTTGAATAGTCCGACGAATTTCATCATCTCGACCAATCACAGGATCCAGCTTGCCCTGCTCCGCTCTTTCTGTCAGATTAGTGGTATATTTATTTAAAGCCTGGCGTTGGTCTTCGGCATTTGCATCATTTACAGCCTCTCCCCCTCGCATATTATCAATGGCTTGGGCTATCGCTTGCTTATTAACGCCATACTTATCTAATAAAGCCTTTAATGCACCTTTAGCATCACAAGCAGCCAATAAAAATAGCTCGCTGGAAATAAAGTTATCTTTCCTTTGCTGGGCAAATTTATCTGTTAAATTAAGAATTCGCGATAAATCATTAGAAATCTGAATATCACCTCCTGTTCCCGACACAGTGGCTATTTTATCAATCTCTTGTACAATATTTGTACGCAGTGCGTTAACATTGACCGCTGTTTGAGTTAATAAAGGCTTAATGCTACCGCCCTCTTGATCCAATAGCGCCAGCATAAGGTGCAAGGGTTCAATAAATTGCTGATCTTTACCAACAGCCAAGCTTTGTGCATCACTTAATGCTTGCTGAAATTTACTGGTTAATTTATCCATTCGCATCGTGGTATTCCTCTTCAATAAATTTTCTAGTTATCCCTGATATGGGGAAAGCAGTAGGGTTTTCAAGTTTGGCTAAATGATAAGAAACCTAATATTTATATCGGGAAACAGGAAAACTTATTTCCACTCAAATATTTTCCACTGATTGATATTTGTACCTTTATCTAAATCACTTCCTCTCACATCCATATTACCATCCCCATCGGTATCAATTAGGTAATATGCAGGGCCTACAGCAGGAATGATTTTTACCATATAAAGCTGGCCATTTTTCCGATACTCTTGAATCATCTTTTTACCTTTACGAATAATGGTAATATCTGGCTCCATAACCTCACCACTTTGTACTGGCATTGGTAATTCTGGTGGCTCTAGCTCCTCAGAAAAAGCAAGCGTTGAACAACAGATTAAACTTAAAGCAAAAATATAACGCATGATCTTACTTCCTACCCTCAATTAAGATTTCTATGATATTACAATTTGCTTGTTTTTACCTGTATAAAGCTTATTTTACCCATAATGCTATCAGTATTATTTATATGTTAGACTGAAATTGAGTTTCACTTGCTGAGGAGATAGGAAAATGACTAGAACAACGGTATATTTCGCAACTAATCGTAAACCAAACAAAGCTAAACCCACTAATTTTGGCAAAGGTTTTTCTCGTGCTGGCCTTGGTGATGTTAGATTTGGACAAGCAGATGTAATAAATGGTGATATTGATAAATCCAGCATTAAAGTATTACCCAACAACCCAAGACAAGGTTCACAGGCACTTTTTAATAATTTACGTAAAAAGATGAAATCGGAGTGCGTCGACTCTGTTGTTTTTATTCATGGGTTTAATGTCTCTTTTTCTGATGCTATAGAATCCGCTGCAAAAATGACAGAAAAATATGCTGAGAAAAACTATAAACCTAATATATTTGTATTTTCCTGGCCTTCTGATGGCAAAGTAACAAGCTATTTTAATGACCGTCATGATGCAGAAGCTTCAGGCTATGCTTTTGCTAGAGGACTTATGAAACTGTCTAGTTTTTTTAAAGATGGCAAAGCAGACGAAGCCTGCAAGCAAAAGGTTCATTTAATCGCTCATAGTATGGGGAACTATGTTTTACGTCATGCTTTACAACAGGCTCAAAAAATAGCAGAAGGCACATCTTTAGCCCGTATTTTTGATGAAATAATACTGACAGCGGCAGATGAAGATAATGATGCCTTCGAGTTTGACTACAAACTCGCTCATTTACCTCAATTAGCTCAACGTATAACTATCTATTTTAATCGTGGCGATATAGCTTTAAAAGTATCGGACTATACCAAAGGAAACCCTGACCGACTTGGACATGATGGTCCAAATAAACCACATGAGGTTTCGGCAAAAGTAGTCTTAGTTGATGCCAGTGCAGTTGTAGGTGGAATTGCTGAGCATTCATACCATCAGGAAGAAGATGCCGTCATTAAAGATATTGTTGCAGTCCTACAAGGGGGAGCATCTGAAAGTATTAATGGCCGACTATATATCCCTCATGCCAATAAATTTAAACTTTAGTTACAGGAGACTACTTTCACACATAAGTTAATGATAAGGTATATTTTAAAATAACAAACAAAGGAGTTCTATTTATGGCGTTAGTTTCTCTACGACAACTTTTGGATTATGCAGCAGAGCATAGCTTTGCAGTCCCCGCATTCAATGCCAGTAATATGGAACAAATACAAGCTATTATGCAAGCTGCTGATGCTTGTAATAGCCCTGTCATTATTCAAGGTTCCGCAGGTGCGAATAGATATGCTGGAGAAGTATTTTTACGCCATTTGATTGCTGCAGCGATAGAACAATACCCTCATATTCCCGTTGTTATGCATCGAGACCATGGGCCTTCACCCGCTATCTGTGCTCAGGCAATTCAATCCGGCTTTAGTTCTGTGATGATGGACGGTTCTTTATTGGAAGATATGAAAACCCCCTCTAGCTTTGAATATAATGTAAACGTTACTCGCCGCGTTGTTGATATGGCACATGCCTGTGGGGTTTCAGTTGAGGGTGAAATAGGTTGTTTAGGTTCATTAGAAAATGTATCAAGCAAAAGTAAATTGCTAACCGACCCTGATGAAGCGGCAGAATTTGTAAAACAAACTCAAGTTGATGCCTTGGCAGTTGCCATTGGTACCAGTCACGGAGCTTATAAATTTAGCAAACCGCCAACGGGTGAAGTATTGGTTATTAGTTTGTTAAAAAAATTACAGCAAGGCTTACCTAATACTCACTTTGTAATGCATGGTTCAAGTTCCGTTCCACAAAACTGGTTAAAAACAATCAATGAGTATGGCGGAGAAATACCCCAAACTTATGGCGTACCCGTTGAGGAAATTATTGAAGGGATTAAATATGGTGTGCGTAAAGTAAATATTGATACCGACTTACGGATGGCTTCAATGGGGGCTATTCGTCGATTTATAGCTCAACCCGAAAATGTAGCTGAACTAGATTCTCGTAAGGTTTATAAAGCCGCCCGGGATGCTATGCAAACACTTTGTCAATCACGTTACGAGGCTTTTGGTAGCGCAGGTCATGCCAGTAAAATTAAAACTATTTCATTAAATAAGATGGTAAAGTGTTATTTGTAAATTGTCAGGTTTCACCACGTTATACATGATTTTTTTAAAAATCATGTATAACGTGGTGAAACTATACAGATAAACACCCTTTAGAGAATAACCATTAGACTATAAGTTCTATAGGTATCATAAGCTTATACCCCTGATTACGCATTGCACGAATAGGGTTATCCTTATAATGACTCACTGCTTTTATCTTGCTGCGTAAACGAGATAATAACAATTCCAAGCGGTTTTTCTCATAGCTTAGCCAGTTTTCATCCCATGCTTCCACAATATGTTGAGCTGAAACTGGACTTACAGTGTCTTGAGATAACTCACGCAATACGATAAATTCACGGTACGAAACACCCAGAACCTCTCCTACTGGTGAACGTAGCTCTAAGGTTTTTTCATACAACTGCCACACCTGCCCAACTCCTAGATGACCACTAGCAGGCAACCTGCGATAGACACTGTTAATCACTGCGGCTAATTCTCGATAATCTACCGGCTTTACTTGATATGAATCAGCAAGTTCCAAACCGACAACACGGTCATCCAGACTACCTCGAGCAGTAAGAAAGATAACCCCTATATTTTTTGTTTTTGGATTGTCACGTAACCTTTGTGCAATTGAAAGACCACTCTCATCAGGCAGGTTAATATCCAATACCACCATATCTGGCTGTTTATTTAACATTACACTATTAAAGCTTTTTGTATCAGCAGCACCATAACAATCAAACCCTTGTGTATTAAGACTATAGACAATATCCTCTAATAAATGCTGATTATCCTCTACTATACAGACCTTTAACATCACCACTCACCCTTAATGTTATCTGGTAACCATAAATGCATTTCAACCTTCCAATCAACTTCACATGCTGTAGTTAAACATCTTATATATCCTCCATGTGCTTGGGCGATATGTTTTACCAAATACAAACCCACACCTATTCCATCTGTTACCAGGCGCTCCTGCTGTTGATTATATTTTTTAAACCACTGCTGAGTGTCAGGTTTAAATTCTGCCTCTAACATGTTACTTATAATAATCAAGGAGCCTTCTCTATTAGCCTCAATAGTCTTTTTACTCCATAGCATAACCTTAGAATTAATTTTGCTATACCTCACCGCATTACTCATTAAGTTATTTAAAGCCTGATTTAATAGGCGGCGATCAGCCAAACAATAAAAACTCGCTGCTATCTGAATTTCGCACCGGCTTAAATCATTTGCAGCTTTATTGACAATATTTTCCACAAAGCCTTCAAGTAAAAACTTTACCGTATAGATTCGCACGGTTTTATTTTCAAAATGCTCTACTGAGCTTGTATTATCTAGCACACTATTAAGGTGCGAGACAGATTGACGAATCCTGTGATGACGTTCATTCATCACTTCATTATTTATGCCCGCTTGAGTTTCTAAGATTTGTATCGTACTATCAATTACAGCAAGAGGTGTAATCAGTTCATGTGAAATATGCTTTAAAAAATCAGACTTATCCTTACTTAATTCCTTTTCTATCAGCGTAACCCTTTCTGCCACTTCTTTACTTACTCTTTCTGCTTGTTTTATTTTTGATTGCCTGATACATTTTAGGAAAAACATAATGAAAATCAAACAACCAACCAACAAAAAAGGCACCTCTATAAACTTATCAAAAATCATTGATACTCAAGCCCTGTATTAAATATAATTCTGTATCATCCAACTTCGAAAAACATTCCTGAATAAAATAATCTATTAAAAGATTAGTCTGCATAGATAACCATCGCTTTAAAGACTTGCTTATTTTTTAAAATACCCTATTGCCATCATTCACCCCAATATTTTCTCAATACTTTACAGAAAAACAGG
Organism: Gammaproteobacteria bacterium; assembly: GCA_024277935.1. Classification (GTDB taxonomy): domain Bacteria; phylum Pseudomonadota; class Gammaproteobacteria; order Methylococcales; family Methylomonadaceae; genus QPIN01. Next base: position 1,715 of record JAJRUF010000117.1, on the reverse strand, counting down.
TTTCTATGGGTGGGTGGGGGATATCGACCCTGTACAAAACGTTCAAAACTACATGGCAATAATATTTAGCTTTCTGGTTAACAAAAAAATATAATCCTATAGAGGCTCTTGCAAGTTTGCACATCATGTAGATGCTAATATAATAAAAACACTATATGCAGTGCCATCTATACTGCAATGCGATAATTTTGCAAGAGGCTCTATAGTAGTTTTTTCAATTGTATTGAGTTAGTTAAAACGGGATTACAACCCCTCCTCGCTCAGAGATTATTAAAGGTAAGTACCTTTACCGTACAAAAAAAGCCACTCAAAAGAGCGGCTTTTCATACCAATAAAATAGCTAACTCACAACTCAGAAAAACTATCGATAGAACAGTTTGATACTATCAAAACTAACCTGAACCAGAGCTGAAAAGTTTATATACATATAACTTTTATTAAGCTTTTTTATTTCTACGTGCAACACCCATCAACCCAAAGCCTAAGGCTAATAATGCTAATGATGCTGGCTCTGGAACATTGCTTGTTGGAGCAGCATTGTAAGTGTATGTTACCTTTAAGGCAGTTCCAGCATTAGTAGAAAATTGAGTAATTAAATTACCTGCTCCTGTAGCACTAGACAAACCAGTAGCACTAGCGTTAAAACTAATCGTACCAGCTCCTGTAAACAACCCTAAATCAGTACTATCTGAAGTGGTTAAAAAGCCTAAGTCTGTTCCAGACAATGAAACCGGACCAAAACCCGAAGTTCCACCAAAATCAAGAGTCCCATCATATGCACCAACAGATCGCACATCTGTATTACCTACGCCCAACAAGATAATATCGCTGATTGACAATGAGGACAAATCCAAACTCAAGTCAGACCTAACATTAGAAGTAACCGTTGCCGTAGCTGCATCCAGACTTTCCACTTTAACAGTTCCATCAACATTACCTGAAAAATCTATTCTAACACTTGTTAATGCTCCCAAACTGCTATCAAATTGATTTACACTTAAAGCTGTTGGTCCCCAGTTAGTAACTTGGGTATTAATCGTATCTGTAAACGAGAGTGTAGCAGCATTTACAGCCCCTGTAGAAAAAGTCGTAGCCAATACTAAACCTAATATTTTTTTGTTCATTTTACTAAAATCCAAATTTAAAAATTTAAAGTCTTCACGGAACATTCCGTAGTTGAGTGCGACCCAGCCATCTCTATAGGAGACCTGAAGCTTTCCGAACCTATTTCACAATAGGGGTGGCAAGTTGCTCTATATTTTGAGCAGTGCAAAAATAGAAAACCTTTCAAAAATATGATATTTAAGTGATGTCAGATTTTTTTACATTTTTTATTTTTGTAAAAAAAATGGACACTATTTTTCTTTGCTTTTGCCCGTGAATTATACTGATCATTCCCTCTCTTAAGCTGTCAAATGCTGTCATTAACTTTTTGGGGTCTATGAAGAAATAAGTGGGTAAACCCTGTAAAATAATTCAATTTTCACTACCATCCCCCCAAATGAATAGCACTGAAATATTTACACTTGCATTAGGCTTAAAAGACCCTTAGTTTATTTCTAATGTTGAAATACTGAGCCTCTTGCAAAACTCCAAATTTCACAGCCCTATATTTGCGAACAATTCTCATTCGTATTTTTTAAAAAAATAATCTCCTCTTTTTTTGTCTTTATCTGTTCTTGGATCTTATTTTTCAGTTTTTTTCTAAATTTAGG